>NZ_KI911324.1:156775-230674 GCF_000513915.1 Mesorhizobium sp. WSM2561 | reverse complement strand
CGCCAGAAGGATGATCGGCACGAAACGGGTGCGATCGAGCGAACGCAGTTGCGAGCAGAGCCTGAGCGGATCGAAATCGGCAAAACCCGTCGAGATCATCACGCATTCATAGGGCGTCTCGGCGGCTTGGAAGAAGCCGGCATGCGGATCGGTGGCGATGTCGAGGTCGGCGCTGCTGCGCAGCATCTTCTGGACGCGCTCAATGGAGGATTTGCGCTCGTCGATCAGCAGAACCTTCGGCGTGGTGTCCGCGGACGCGAAATTGCGGCTCAACAGCTCCTCGATGCCGATATTGCGCGTGGTCGAGGCGCGCAGGCGCAGCTCATCGGTCAAAGTCTTCAGCCGGACCAGGCTTTTGACGCGGGTCATCAATTGCAGATCGTTGACCGGCTTGGTCAGAAAATCGTCCGCACCGGCCTCGAGGCCGCGCACCCGGTCCGAAACCTGGTCGAGCGCGGTGATCATGACAACCGGGATGTGCGACGTCGCCGGATCGCTCTTCAGCCGGCGGCAGACTTCGAAACCGTCCATGTCAGGCATCATCACGTCGAGCAATACGACATCGACCTTGCCGTTTTCACAGGTCTCGATCGCGTCCGGCCCGTTGGTGGCGGTCAGCACCTCGAAATATTCGGCAAGCAGCCGGACCTCGAGCAACCTGACATTGGCAGGGATGTCGTCGACGACGAGGATCCGTGCGGTCATCTCATAAAGCTCCGGCTCGGCTGAAAGGGCGCATCAGGCGTCGCCCAGGTAGGATTTGATGGTTTCGATGAAACGCGGCACCGAGATCGGCTTGGAAATATAGGCTTCGCAGCCACCCTGGCGGATACGCTCCTCATCGCCCTTCATCGCGAATGCGGTGACGGCAATGACCGGGATGACATGGAGGTCGTCGTCCTCCTTCAGCCATTTGGTCACTTCCAGCCCCGACACTTCGGGCAGCTGGATGTCCATCAAAATGAGGTCCGGCTTGTGCAGTCGCGCCAGATCCAGCGCTTCCAGACCGTTGCGCGTGCGTACCGTCTCGTAACCGCTCGCTTCAATGAGGTCGCGAAAGAGCTTCATGTTGAGCTCGTTGTCCTCGACGATCATGACCTTCTTAGGCATCAAATTCCCGTCCCGGCCTGCCTTCCGCTCGAAGGATGCCGCCATGCGCCCTCGCCGGTACGCACCAAACCCTGCTCAACTCTACCGCGAGATAATTGACGAAACGGAAACCGGCTGCCGGAAAAGCTTCGGATTTCACCGCGAACTCCGCATTGCAGAGACAGATGGCTTGCCGCAGGCGACGCTTGCGATTACTGCCAAAAACAGACTCATTCAACCCACAAGAAGGTAGTGATGGCAAACCCAGGGTCAATGCGCGAGGAAGCGGAAACCATTGCCGTGAAGGCATTGGGCTTCGTCGCCGCTGATCCGGAACTTCTGCCCCGCTTCCTGGCGATCACCGGCATCGAGGCGCATTCGATCCGCCAGGCCGCCGGCGAGCCGGGATTCCTGGCCGGCGTGCTGCAGTTCATCCTCGCCCACGAGCCGACGCTCATGCGGTTCGCGGCGGAAACCGGCACGCCGCCGGCTTCCGTCGGCAAGGCGCTGCGGGCGCTGCCGCTTGGCGACGACGACCATGAGCATTCGATATAAGCGACGATCGGATCGCGAAAACGCCTACGGCGTCGCTTCTTCTTCGCCGTCGTCGCCTTCATTATTCGCAACCGGATCGGCCGGCTTCACCATGACACCATTGACGGTGACCGAACCGTCCGGCTTGCCGTTGACGACCCATTCGATGCGGCCGTCCGGCAGCGTCTTGCCGAATCCCTTGATCGCAAGCGCCACCGGCACATATTGCGCGGCTTCCGGCTCCGACTTCGCTGCCGCCTGCAGGCTTTCCACGATCCTGTCATAGCCTGCGATATCGATGGTCACATTGGCCTCCGGCTTCATGCCGGCGAACGTCATCTCGCCTTCCATCGCGATTTCCATATCGCCGTTTTTCACCGTGCTGTGGCCGATGACAAATTTCGGCATCTTGGCCATGAAATCAGCGGTCAAGGTATCGCCGAAGTCGGCCGGCAGCGGTGGATTCTTGTTCAGATCAAAGGCTTCGATCGCCTTCTTCGCCATGCTGTCGAGATCGATATTGGCGCCGCCGAAACTCAGATTGACATCGGTCGGCAGCAGCGCCGTGCTCCAGGCGGGCGCGAGATTGTTAGGGATCTTCAGTCCCGCGGCCCTGATCGAGTAGTTGATTGCTCCGTTCTGGGCGATGCCGTCGGTCCCGAAGCCTGTGTCCAGCTCAGTCGCCCCGAAAAGCCCGACCGGGCTTTCGACGGTGAGCTCCTTGAACCCGTAGGTTCCGTCGATCCGCTCCCACAGCGGCAGCGCGGCGAGCAGCAGCGATTTGAGCTGCGCCTGGTTGGCCTTCAGTCTAGCCTCGTCTTCATTGGCGACGGCAAATGCCAGCAGATCGAGAAGCGGCCTGGTCCGCACGCCTTTGCCGGTCGCGTTCACCGACAGCTTTGGCGATTTGATCGTGAGCGGGAATTTCAGCCCGCTCTTGGGTTCGTCAAAGTCGAGCGCTTCGGCGAAATCGGCGAGCGACTGCGTCGCGGTAAAATCCACGCCGCCATTCGCAGCTTTGCTTGCGTTCATGGTGGCCGTACCGGCGCCGGTGCTCACCTTGGCGCGCTGCACGGCGTCCCGGGAATTCATCGTCATCCCGGCTATCGACTGTGTGGCGCTGGTGAAAGCCGCCAGTTCGGGATCGTAGACGCCGGAAAACTTGCCGTCTGTAATCGAGAACTGCATGCTTTGCGGGCCCTCTGGCCCCTTGAACTCGAAGGACCCGCTTTGCGACACGTCCGCCGAGACGCTCCATGTCCCGTTGCTGCCTGGCTTGACGAGCAATGCGTAGGGGCTGAAGTCGAACTTGAAGGAATTCTGCGCCGCCAGCAGGTCCACGACAGGTTTGAAATCGACGGCGAGTTTGTAGGCGTCGCCTTCCACCGAAACCTTCAGGAAACCGCTGTCGATCGCCTTGCTGCCGAAATAGCGGGACAGATTTTCGGAGAGCTGCTTGGCACCCTCGCCGTCGACGGTCTGGCCGAAGGCAGGCGCGCTGAGCGCGAGGACAAAGACGGCCGGCAGAACACGATTCACGCAGAATCTCCGTTGCTGTTTCTGTGGTAAAAACTCCAGCCGCAACCGTAATCGGAAACCGTCGGGGTGCAATCCCCTCGTTGGGGCTGGAAGCCGGTCTATAACCAGCCTTCGCCCTCCGCGCTATCCTCCGGCATCGACAGTGGAGCTTCAGGTCGCCTTCTTCGACGTGACGAGGCAAGCGGCGCTGGCATTGAGCAGGCCCCAGCCGAAGACGTCGTCCTTGCCCGGCGCGCCGAGATCTTCCGCCGACTTGCCGAGCGCGTCTTGAATGTCGGCTGCGGTGGCGTTGCCGTTTGCAGATTTCATCAAGGCAGCGGCTGCGGTGACGAAGGGCGCCGCGAAGGAGGTGCCGGTCTTCGGCCGTGCGCCGCTGACCGACGCGGCCGTCCACACTTGGACGCCGGGAGCGGCCAGGTCGATATGCTCGCCGCGGCCGGCGCGCCTGTAGGGGCGTTTCATGCGGTCGACCGCCGTCACCGCGATCACTTCAGCATAGGCCGCCGGATAGGCAGGCCCGGCTTTTGGGCCGCCATTGCCGGCGGCGGCGACGATCACCATGCCGCGTTCGGAGAGTCTTCGGACAACCTGCTCGAGAAGCGCATTCGCAGGTCCCGACAGGCTCATATTCGTCACCTGCACGCCGCGCGCCGAAAGAAGGTCGAGCGCGCGAAGCAGATCGTAGGCGTCCGAGCGGTCATCCTGGCGATCGCCCCGATGAAACGCATCGACCGCGATGAGCCTGGCGTGCGGCAGCAGGCCGGGAGTACGGCTGACGGCGCCGCCGACAAGCAGGGCCGCGACGGCGGTGCCGTGCTGGCGGCCGGACTCGGGAACGCCGTCGTCCGACAGGCGAAGAACTTCGACCCGGCCTTTCGAGAAGGCGTCATGCGCAGGATTGATCGCGGTGTCGATAAGGCCGATCGTGACATTGCCACCGCAGCCGGCTGGCAGTCCGCTACCGGCCGGCCAGCCGATCAGGCCCGCGGCGGCGCAGTGCGGCCCGGCACATTCGGCTTCTTGTCCGGGCCGGTAGTAATGCACGAAATCTGCCGTCGACTGCGGAGCGGCATCGATGACAAGATCGCGCGCAGCCTCCAGCGGCATGTTGGGTGGAATGCGCAACCGAATCAGCTCCGATCCAAGAAGCTGAATGGCGGCACGGTCCAGTACGGTGAAGCCGGTTGCCTGAAGCCGACCGATCTCAGCCGAACTCAGCCCGGTCGCCACGATCTGGTCCGGTGCCCGAGACGGCAAAGGGGCGGCTGGCCGTTGCGCACGCCTGCCGCCGCGCCTTGGCGGGCGCGGAAGAAACCGATCCGTCAGCGCGCGAAACAGGTTCGGTCCGGTCGATCGGCGGGGCGTCGTTCGCGACCCACCAGGCGAAGCGCCGGACCGACTACCGTCATCACCGCCGCCATCGTCGCCGCCACCGTCGTCATCGGCCAACGCCGATCTTGGTCCGAACTCGCCGAGCGCCAGTTGGCCGCCCGGCGCTTGAGGATCGACGAGCAATGCGACGGCGACCCAGAAAAGCAGCAGGGCTTTCGGTCTCAACCAGGAGGTGGCGCGCATGGTCTCCCTCACATTTCCGGCCGTCGCCGATTTTCAACATCGCGAGGCTAGCGGAGCTGTCCGGCAATAAGCTAGCCTTGCGAGGAACGGGGGCGGGGCCGCTTTATTCCAGAACCTGGAGCAACATGCCGGAAAAAGCCGACCGCGTCCAAGATCAGCTTGTCGCTTTTCTGCCGAATCTGCGCCGGTTCGCGATTGCGCTGTGCCGGTCCCGCGACATGGCGGACGATCTTGTCCAGCGCGCCTGTGAACGGGCGCTCGCCAACGAGCAGCGTTTCGAGCCAGGGACGCGCTTCGACGCGTGGATGTTCAAGATCCTGCGAAATCTGTGGATCGACGACATCCGCAAGCGCAAGGTCGCCGGCCCGCAGGACGATATCGACGAGCACCATGACATCGCCGGCGTTTCCGGTGAGCGCGAGATGGAGGCGCGGCTGGCGCTGAACAGCGTGGCGCAAGCCATAGGCGAGCTCGCCGCCGACCAGCGCGACGTGCTGCTTCTGGTCTGTGTCGAAGAGCTTTCCTACAAGGAAGCCGCGGAGGTCCTTGCCGTGCCGATCGGGACGGTGATGAGCAGGCTTGCCCGAGCGAGGAGGAATCTGGCGGAGGCGACTGGAATATCTTCGGCGCCCACCCGTTCTCCGGTCACAAAAGGGGCTGCAAAATGACCGAAGAGACTTTTTCGGACGAAATCCTGATGCGGTTCGCCGACGGTGAGCTTGATCCGGACATGGTCGCCAGGATCGAGCAGGCGATGGAAACGGACGACCGTCTGGTTGCCAGGATTGCTGTGTTCATCGAAACCAGAGCGCAGGCGCAGGCCGCGCTGAAGCCGCTGCTCGACGAGCCGGTTCCCGAAAAACTTGTCGCGGCCGTCGAGCAGATGATCGAGGCCAGGCGTGCCGGCGAGAAAGCGGCGACGGCATCGATATTGCCCTTCGGCAGCAGGCGCGTAGCAGGGGCTGCTTCGAGGTCTCGATGGATGCTGCCAATTGCCGCCTCTCTCGCGGCGGCAATTGTCGGCGGGCTCGCCGGCTATTGGGCAGCAGGCAGCAACGAACGCACGCAGGGCGGCTTGTGGGTTGCCGGCGTCATCAGGCCGGGCCTGGCCCAGGCCCTTGAAACGGTCGAGTCCGGCAAGGAAATCAAGCTCGCCGGGATCAGCGACCGGTTCCGGGCCATCGCTACGTTCCGTAACGATAAGCAGGATCTGTGCCGCGAATTCGAGGTCGACTCGCAGGACCGCTCCACGGCGATGTCGGTCGCCTGCCGTTCCGGTGACGAATGGCGCGTCAGCTTCGCCGTCGTCGCGCCCGGCGACGCCGGAGGCTATGCCCCGGCCTCGTCGACCGAAGCCCTCGACGCCTATCTTTCGGCGATTGAAGCCGGCGCTCCGATGTCAGCCGAGGAGGAAGTCAAAGCGCTGGACGAGATCCGTCAGAAGGACCGGAAGTGAAACTGCGACGGCCCCGGCTTGCTCTGACCCGGCTTGCTCTGAAATGGAATCCAACTTTCTTTGAATGGAATAAAGCCGGCGATCGCCCGTTACTCCGCCGGGCCGCAACTGCCGGTCCGGTCTGAAACAAGGAGTAACTACCATGACAAGACACTGGAAGCTCAAGTCGACACTGGTCGCAGGAATGGCAGCGCTCGCGAGCACCACGGCGCAGGCGAAGGAGTCTCCCGCGGGGGCGCCGGAAACCGAGCGTCCGCCGGCCGCAATGTCCAGCCAAAGCGACGGTTCCTTCATCGTCGCTGGCAACAGCTCTTCAAATTCGAGCTCCAATTCGTCGTCCAACGGTTCGTCGAATTCCAGCTCTAATTCGTCGAGCAATTCGAATTCGAACTCGTCTTCGAACTCCAGCTCCAATTCCTCGAGCAACTCGAATTCGAACTCATCGTCGAACAGTTCCTCCAACTCGAACTCGAACGGTTCGGATCGCGGGTGGTCGCGCAACTGGCGGCGTTGACGCGGGCCGGGCGATAGAGCGGCGGCGCGCTTCGACTTGTGTCCGCCGCTCTAAAACAATCCACAGACAAACGGGGGCCGGCCGGCCCCCGTTTCGCATTCGCTGGCGATTGGCATGGGCCACCACGAGTTCGTAATCTTAGGGNGGAGCAAGGAGCGAAGCGACGCGGTGCAGACCCTGGGATCCATTCCGTTACCTTGGAGCGCTGCTGCGGTGCAGAACCTTTGATCGCCGAGGGACAGCGCCCCCCTCTGTCCTGCCGGACATCTCCCCCACAAGGAGGGAGATTGGCCTTCATCACTGATTTCGCCAATCACAAACCTTGCAAAAAGGACGCTGTCCGCGAAGCTGCCAATCTCCCCCCAAGTTGGGGAGATGTCCGGCAGGACAGAGGGGGCGCGAAGGATCGCTACAGAGCGCTTTTATTCTGAGCGGCGATGCGCTTCGACTAAAAGTCGGCCGCGCTCCACAAAGAAACGGGGCCCAGCGGCCCCGTTTCGCATTGTTCTCCAGGAGAAGTCTAGCGGGCCGCGCGGGCCCATTTGCGATACCAGCCTTCGCTGGCAATCGTGTTGCGGTAGACCGTTTCGCGCTCGGTCGCCTCGGCTCCGGTCTCCGCCTGGATTTCGGCCTTGAGCGCCGAATCTTCGCGGCGAAACGGTATGACCTGGACCAGCGGCGTTCCCTTTTCGATGACATAGAGGCCATCCGGCGCCGTCGCAAAGAACGGAAAATGGATGTGGGCTGCATAGGTGTCGGTATCGACGATGCCGGCGACGCATTCGAAAGGCTGAGCCGGCCGATTGAGCGGCGGCAGGAACAGACAACTCCAGCCCGGCGGGGTACGGATCGACCAGTAATTGTGAAACTTGCATGGCGGTGCCGGTTCCTTCGGATTGCCGGCGACCTGAATGGGCGCCATGATTGCTGACCATCACCCTGTCGAACTCCCAGCCGGCATCGACGGCGCTGCCGCCATCCTTGATCTCAAGGCGGACGGTCGCCGCGAGCGGCAGAATCCAGCCGGTTGTCATCGCGTCGAGAAACGGCATGCAGCGCTTGACGGTCAGGCCATTGTTGGTGGCCGAGGCTTGCTGCGCATCGACCGGCGGCAATTTGCGGAACCAATCCGGCAGGACCGTCTTGGCCGCCACTGGCGGCGCGATGACGCCATGATCTTCCGGCCGACAGGCAAACCGGATCGAGCGAGAGGTCTTCTGAGAAGTCTGGGAAAAATGAAGCATCGATGGCCTCCATGGAAAAATCCGAGGAGGAACGGGCCGCAGCCGGATTTATTCCCGGGTGGGCGTATGCCGATGCAGGCAGACCACGATAGTTTAGCCGCCCAGAGCGACAGCGGCGCGCACAGCAGCATTGTCTAAAGCACCAATCGCATCAGCGGCCGGCCTGCCTTGCGCTCGACCAGCCTCTCGAAACCGGCTTTCTCGAAGACCAGCGACGAGCCGACGAACAGCCCGATCGAACGCGAATCTTTCGACAGGTCGATCGGACATGCCTCGACCAGCCGAGCGCCATTCTGGCGAGCAAATTCGATGCCGCCTTCGACCAGCCGGTGCGTCACGCCCCGGCCGCGCGCCTTGACGCGGATGAAGAAGCAGGAAATCCCCCAGACGCCCGGATCGGTGGCGTCGGCGGGATCGACCGGCGCCGACCCCCTGCCCTTGTTGTTCCATTCGGGCACGTCGGCGCGCGGGCCGATCTGCATCCAGCCGACCGCCTTACCCTCCTCGAACGCCAGCAGGCCCGGTGGCGACCCGGCCTCGATCCGCGCCTTGATGTGGTCCTTGTTGCGTTCCCCGTTTCTGGCGCGGCGCGCTGCCGGCGACAGCCGGAAATGTGTGCACCAGCAGCCGTAGCAGGCGCCCTGCTTACCGAAAAGATCTTTCAAAATCCGCCCAAAGCTCGGGCACCAGCGGCGCTATGGTCGTATTCACGAACTCTCTCCCGGCCCACCGCCTTGTCGTGGCGTCCGTCCTGACGTACCATTGCTTTTGTTCTCTTTATGTTCGCAGCGATGGCGGTTCCTGTCAACAATCCCGATCACGGTTTTTGCCGCGACTGCCTGACCTTTCAGCGCGGTGAGGCACGGCGCTGTGAGCGCTGTGGCAGTCCACGGCTGGCCCGCCATCCGGAGATCTATCGGCTGCATCTCGCCCATATCGATTGCGACGCGTTTTATGCGGCGGTCGAAAAGCGCGACAACCCGGCGCTGAAGGACCGGCCGTTGATCATCGGCGGCGGCAAGCGCGGCGTCGTCTCCACCGCTTGCTACATCGCCCGCATCCACGGGGTGCGCTCGGCGATGCCGATGTTCAAGGCGCTCAAAGCCTGTCCGGAAGCGGTCGTCATCCCGCCGGACATGGAAAAATATGGTCGCGTCGGCCGCGAGGTGCGCGCCATGATGCAGGCGCTGACGCCGCTGGTCGAGCCGATCTCCATCGACGAAGCGTTTCTGGACCTTTCCGGCACCGAGCGCCTGCATGGCCTGCCGCCGGCGGTGGTGCTGGCGCGCTTCGCGTTGGGTGTGGAGAAAGAGATCGGCATCACCGTTTCATCAGGCCTTTCCTACTGCAAGTTCCTGGCCAAGGTGGCGTCGGACTTTCGCAAGCCGCGCGGCTTTTCGGTGATCGGCGAGGCCGAGGCGACCGGCTTTCTGGCCGAGCAGCCGGTGACGCTGATCTGGGGGGTGGGAAAAGCCTTCGCCGCCACGCTTGAACGCGACGGCATCCGCACCATCGGCCAGTTGCAGCGCATGGAGCGCGGCGACCTGATGCGCCGCTACGGCGTGATGGGCGACCGGCTGTACCATCTTTCACGCGGCGAGGACGACCGCCGCGTCCACCCCGACCAGGATGCGAAAAGCGTCTCGGCAGAGACCACTTTCGACGCCGACATCGCCTCCCTCGATGAACTGGTTTCGGTGCTGAGAGCGCTGTCGGAAAAAGTCTCGGGGCGGCTGAAGAAGTCCGGCATTGCCGGGCGCACCGTCGTGCTGAAGCTGAAGACGCAGGATTTCAAGACCCGCACGCGCAACCGGCAACTCGGCGACCCGACACGGCTGGTCGACCGCATTTTCTCAACCGGGCTCGAGCTGCTGCGCAAGGAGGCGGACGGCACCCGATACCGGCTGCTCGGCATCGGCGTCAGCGACCTCTCGAATGACGAAAAGGCCGATCCGCCCGACCTCGTCGATATCCAGTCGCGCAAGCGTGCCATGGCCGAAAGCGCCATCGACAGGTTGCGCGACAAGTTCGGCCGCAGGGCGGTGGAGACCGGCTACACCTTCGGCAAGGGCCGCAATGCCCACCCGCCAGAGCCGATCGAGGACTAGTTTTAGTTTAAGCGGGACCCCGAAGAAGGTCCGCGCAAGCGACAAGCGGTTTTCCGAAAGATCACGCGCAAACAAGAAAGGTAAAGCAGGCCCCTTCAGATGCGTCGCAAATCGATCCGGCTGGTCGTCACGCGCTCGCCGGTTTTGGGATCGACGTCGATAACGGTCAGCCGCATGCCGTCCTCGCCGTTCTTCTCGACGGTCATTTGCGCGGTGCGATCGCCGTTGACCTCCTTCGCCCAGCGGATGCCGAGATTGATCGCATTGCCCGAGCGCCTGCCGCTGAGCTGCGCTGGCCCGGTGCGGGATCCGACATAGGTGCCGGTGTACTTCGTCCCGCTGGATTTCAGATCGGCACTGATGGCGCGCGTCACCACGACGAGACCGCGGCAGGTGCCGTCCAGCGACAAGGAACTCGATGTCGCGTCGGAATTGAAGCGGCAGGAGACGTTCACCGTCGGCGCCTCGGTGGTTACCTTGACGGTACCCTTGCCGGCAAAATTCCCCTCGAACGAGCGAAGAAAATGGGCCTCATCGGCATGAGCCGCGCCGGCGGCAGCCGCCAGGCAGCCGGCAAGTGCAAATCGTGCACATGATTTCATTGGATCTCTCCCCTTGATCTGGCTGTTGGACCAACGCTCGCCGTGACGGCAGGTTCCGCCCTCAACATGACCGTTTTGCAACGCGCCGCTCTGGCCCAGCCGAATGCGTCGACTAACGGTTGCGGTGAAAGTCCCGACTTGCGACAT
Organism: Mesorhizobium sp. WSM2561; assembly: GCF_000513915.1. Classification (NCBI taxonomy): domain Bacteria; kingdom Pseudomonadati; phylum Pseudomonadota; class Alphaproteobacteria; order Hyphomicrobiales; family Phyllobacteriaceae; genus Mesorhizobium; species Mesorhizobium sp. WSM2561. The sequence continues at coordinate 219,866 of NZ_KI911324.1, read as the reverse complement.
AGCGCGCATGGCACCCTTGCCCTCGATCCCCAAGGCTGCGTTCTGGATGGCGCTGTCGATCGCATCGTTTCTGACGATGTCGGTCGCCGGCCGCGCCACGACGGCCGAGCTCAATGTATTCCAGGTACTGGAGCTGCGATCGGTGATCGGCCTGTTCATCCTCCTGCCGCTGGTGATGATGTCAGGCGGTTTTGCGGCGATGCGCAGCAAACGCCCCACCGCCCATATCGCCCGCAACGTCGTCCATTTTGTCGGCCAGGCGGCATGGCTCTACGCCTTGACATTGATCCCGCTGGCCGTGCTGATCTCCATCGAATTCACGACGCCGATCTGGACGGCCATTCTGGCGGTCGGCTTTCTTGGTGAAAGACTAAGCCGGCCCAGACTTGCAGCGATCGTGCTCGGGCTGATCGGTGTGCTGATCATCGTCCGTCCGGGCGTCGGCTCGGTCGATCCGGGACATGTTGTCGTGCTGGGTGCCGCGGTCTGCTTCGGCATATCCGTGGTCCTGGTCAAATCGCTGACGCGAACGGACAGCGTCGTGTCCATCATCTTCTGGATGCTGGTCATCCAGTCCGTGCTCGGCCTTGTCCCGGCGCTCCACGAATGGCGCAACCCGCCGCTCGAGCTGTGGCCCTGGATCCTGCTGATCGCCTTCACCGGCATGTCGTCGCATTTCTGCATGGCGCGTGCACTCGCCTATGCCGACGCTACCGTCATCTCGCCGATGGACTTTTTGCGCGTGCCGCTGTCGGCGCTGATCGGCTGGCTGCTGTATCAGGAGCAGATCGACGCCTTCACCGCCGGCGGCGCCTTGCTGATCCTGCTGGGCAATCTGCTCAATCTGCAGAAAAAGGCGACCAAACCAGCGGAAGTGGCAGCGTCTTAGCATGTTGCAGCCAAACGGCTTCGTTTGGCGTCCGACAAAATGCGTCAAAGCAAAGAGCTACCGCGCGGTTTTGTTTCCACAAAACCGCGCTTAGCCTCCCATTTCAGTCGCCTTCGTCGGGTATATTGAGGAGATGCCCGCAGGCCTTGCAGTGGACGGCGTCGGCTTCATGCCGCTGAAGGCCGCATTGCGGGCACGGGAAGAAGACCTTGTTGGGACGGAAGAGCGCCTGTGCCAGCCTGACGAACAGCGATATGCCGATGATCATGGTAACGATGGCGGTGAGCTTGCCGGCTATCCCCGGCAGGACGATGTCGCCGAAGCCGGTCGTGGTCACCGTGGCGACGGTGAAATACAGCGCATCGACATAGCCTTCGAGACCGGCCCCGGTGCGGAAGAAGAAGGTGTAGACGAAACCGGTGACGACAAACAGGAATGTCAGGAGATTGATGACTGCATGGCTTGCCTCGCGCCATTTTTTGAGGCCGCGCATCTCGAAAAACCGCCACAGCGCGCCGCTGCGCGACAGCGACCACAGCCGCAATATGCGCAGAAAACCCAGATTGGCCAGCGCCGAAGGCATCAGCAGCGTCAGCAGGATGAAGCCGTCGACCCACGACGTCGGCTGTTTCATCAGGCGCAGCATGTTGTTTGACGCCAGCAGCCGGGCAATCATGTCGGCGGCGACAAGCGCTGCCACTGAATAATCGAGCCAGAGGAACGAGGACGATTCCTGGATCACCGGTGTGGCGATGAAGAAGGCGATGATGGCAAGGTCGATGATAACAGCCGCCAGCTGAAACCGGAAAGCCGCAGGCGTGCGCCCGTGATAGAGTTTGCGCAATGTGTCGCGCAGCCGCGTCAAGGCTGAAAAATCCTGCACTCCGTCCCTTTCCGGCGCCTTCATGACAATTGCGATAACGCTCGCTGCGACAGCCGTCCAGTGGGCAGAGCAGAGGCAAGCCGCTGTGGCTTGAGTACATCCGCAGCGTTCCACACCCGGAAAGCAATCAGACCGGTTCGGCCTCGATGATGCTGATGCGAGGTCCGGCTTCAACGATATTCGCGACCCGAAAATCCGACGCGACAAGCAGCAACCTGAATTCTTCCGCCGTGCGCTCCTGCCCGCCCGGCATGACCAGCATGTTCAGATCGCCGAATTTTGCGACGGCGCCTTCATTGGGCGGCGCCAGAATGCTCTCGAGCACCAGCAGTTTGCCTTCTGGGCGAATCGCCTGGCGGCAGCTTTTCAGGATCCGGATGTTTGTGTCGTCGTCCCAGTCATGCAGGATCCATTTAAACACAATCGCATCGGCTCCTTCGGGCACCGAGACGAAGAAATCGCCGGCGACGATGTCGCAGCGATCGGCCACAGCCGCGGCGTCGAAGACCGGGCCGGCCTTCGCCACGACCTGCGGCTGATCGAATAGAATGCCGCGCTGGCCGGGATTGCGGCGGAGGATTTCGGCAAGCAGCGCGCCCTGCCCGCCGCCTACATCCATAACGACAGAGAACTGCCGGAAGTCATAGGCCGCGAGCACCGCAGCGGCGACGCCACGCGACATGGCCGTCATCGCCCGGTCGAAAACGACGGACTCTTCCGGATGCTCCGCCCGGTATTCCCAAACGCCCTTGCCATAAGCGTGGCGAAAGGCGTTTTCGCCGGTGCTGACACTGTGCAGCAGATCGCTCCATGCCTGACGGAAATACGGCCGTCCGGCCAGAATTGCCCACGACGCGACCGAATGCTGAACGTCGGATCGCAACGCGCCGCCAACCGGGGTCAGCGAGAAGGACCGGTCTTTCGCTTCATGGAACACGCCGGCGGACGCAAGGGCGCGCAGCAGCCGGTAGAGCGCCTGCGGATGGGTATTGGTCAGCACGGCCAGTTCGCCGCTGGTGCGTTTTCCGTCCTTGAGATGGTCTGCAATGCCCAGCGTTGCGGCGACGCATATCGCCTGAGATACCTGGAAGCCATTGACCATTTTCTGGAGTTCGGCAGCGGCATCCCGCTCATCCATGACGCACTCCCCCGGCGCCAAAAGACCCAGGCCGCCGAGCCCACAATACCAGCGGCATCGTCACCGGGCAATGCGACCGGGCTGGCGGAATACGGTCGTTAGCTCACACCAACTCCACCTCCACCACGCCCGGCACCGCCCGCATGGCCGAGGCGATCTGTGGCGAGACGCGGTAACGGTTGGGCAGTTCGATCTCGACCTCGCCCTGCGCCTCGTCCTTGATGACGATAATGCTCACCTGGCTGTCGCCGCGCTGGGTAAGCTGCGATTGAATCGCCGACGCCGGCCGGTCATCCCTGACAAAGATGCGCAAGGCTTTTTGGATGCGGCTTGCCTCGTCCTCCAGCGACTGCACCGTCTGGATGCGCAGATTGACGCCTTCGGGCCTGTCCTCGGCCGAAACGGTGACCACCACCGAACGGCCGGGCTCGAGCAGGTCGCGATATTGCGCCAGACCTTCGGAAAACAGCACTGCTTCATACTGGCCCGACGTGTCGGAGAACTGCACGACGCCCATCTTGTTGCCGGTGCGCGTCTTGCGCTCCTGCTTGGTGGTGACGGTGCCGGCAAGCCGCCCGGCGGCAGCGCCGCGTTTGACGGCGGCCGAGAACTCGGCCCAGGTCTGCACCCGCATCTTCTGCAGCGCCGCCTTGTATTCGTCCAGCGGGTGCGCCGATAGATAGAAGCCGACCACCTGGAATTCACGGTGCAGGCGGTCGGCGGCAAGCCACGGGTCGGTCGCCGGCAGGTTGAGCGCCTGCGACTGTGCGCCGAGCGAGGCGCCGAAAATGTCGTGCTGGCCGGACATTGCATTCTGCTGCGCCAGAGACGCCAGCCCCATCATCCGCTCGACGCCGGCCAGCATCGCGGCGCGCTCGTGGCCAAAGCAGTCGAGCGCACCGGCCATGATCAGGCTTTCGAAGACGCGCTTGCCGACGATCTTCGGGTCGACCCTTTCGCAGAAATCGGCGAGGTTCTTGAACGGTTTTTCGCCGCGCATGGCGACGATATGCTCGACCGCCGCGTCGCCGACGCCCTTGAGCGCGGCCAGCGAATAGAAGATCCGGTTCTCGGCGACTTCGAAGGCGCGGAAGCTTGATATCACCGACGGCGCCACGACATCGATGCCGAGGCGCAGCGCATCCTGGCGGAAATCGGCGAGTTTATCGGTGTTGCCCATGTCGAGCGTCATCGACGCGGCCAGGAATTCGACCGGGTAGTGCGCCTTCAGATAGGCCGTCTGGTAGGAGACGACCGCATAGGCGGCGGCATGCGACTTATTGAAACCATAGTCGGCGAACTTTGCCAGCAGGTCGAAGATGAAGTCGGCTTGCGGCTTGCCGACGCCGCGCTCGATCGCGCCCGAGACGAAGCGCTCGCGCTGCTTGTCCATCTCGGCGCGGATCTTCTTGCCCATGGCGCGGCGCAGCAGGTCGGCTTCGCCCAGCGAATAGCCGGCTAGCTCCTGCGCGATCTGCATCACCTGTTCCTGGTAGACGATGACGCCTTGCGTCTCCTTCACCAGATGGTCGATCTTCGGGTGGATCGACGCCATCTCCTCCTCGCCATGCTTTCTGGCGTTGTAGGTCGGGATGTTCTCCATCGGGCCCGGCCGGTAAAGCGCGACCAGCGCAATGATGTCCTCGATGCAGTCGGGCCGCATGCCGATCAGAGCCTTGCGCATGCCGGCACTTTCCACCTGGAACACGCCGACCACTTCGCCGCGTGACAGCATGGCATAGGTGTCGGGGTCGTCGAGCGGAATGTGGGCAAGATCGATCTCGATGCCGCGGCGGCGGATCAGCTTGACCGCGGTCTCCAGCACCGTCAGCGTCTTCAGGCCGAGGAAGTCGAACTTCACCAGGCCGGCCTGCTCGACATACTTCATGTTGAACTGGGTGACCGGCATGTCGGAGCGCGGGTCGCGGTACATCGGCACCAGCTCCCAAAGCGGTCGGTCGCCGATGACGATGCCGGCGGCATGCGTCGAGGCGTGGCGGTAGAGCCCTTCCAGCTTCTGCGCCATGTCGAGCAGCGTCTGCACGATCGGCTCGCGCTCCGCCTCCTCGGCAAAGCGCGGCTCGTTGGCGATAGCGTCGGCGAGCTTGACCGGATTGGCCGGGTTCGACGGCACCATTTTGCTGAGCTTGTCGACCTGGCCATAGGGCATCTGCAGCACGCGGCCGACATCGCGCAGCACCGCGCGGGCCTGCAGCGTGCCGAAGGTGATGATCTGGCCGACCTGGTCGCGTCCGTATTTCTGCTGGACGTAGCGGATGACCTCCTCGCGCCGGTCCTGGCAGAAATCGATGTCGAAGTCGGGCATCGAGACGCGGTCGGGATTGAGGAAGCGCTCGAACAGCAGCGAGAAGCGCAGCGGATCGATGTCGGTGATGGTGGTCGAATAGGCGACCAGCGAGCCGGCGCCCGAACCGCGCCCCGGCCCGACCGGGATGCCTTGCGCCTTCGCCCATTTGATGAAATCGGCGACGATCAGGAAGTAGCCGGGGAATTTCATCTTCTCGATGATGCCGAGCTCGAATTCCAGCCTTTCGCGGTATTGCTCGACCGTATAGCCAGGGGCCAGGCCGTGCGCGGCGAGCCGCGCTTCCAACCCTTCATGCGCCTGTCTGGCAAGCTCCTGCGCCTCCGCCTTAACAGCCGCGTCGGCGTCGGCAACATCGCCGCCGGCAAAGCGCGGCAGGATCGGGTTGCGGGTCTTGGGATAGTAGGAGCAGCGCAGCGCTATTTCGACGGTGTTGTCGATCGCCTCCGGCAGATCGACGAACAACCTCGCCATGTCGGCCTGGCTTCTCAGAAAATTGTCGGGCGACAGCCGCCGGCGATTGTCGACGGCGACGACCGACCCTTCGGCGATGGCGATCAGCGCATCATGCGCCTCATAGTCGTCGCGCGAGGAGAAAAACGCCTCATTGGTGGCAACCAGCGGCAAGTCATTGACATAGGCGAGGTCGACTGACGATTTCTCGATGGCCCGGTCATAACCGGAAACCCGTTCGAGCTCGACATAGAGCCGGTCGCCGAACAGCGCCTTGAGCGCCAGAAGCCGCGTCTCGGCGAGGTCGCGGCGGTCCTCTTTCAGCGCGTTGCCGATCGGGCCGCGCGGCCCGCCGCTGAGACAGATCAGGCCCTCGCAATGGCCTTGCAGCATCTCGGTCGTCAGATGCACGGCCTCGCCGGGCGGCGTTTCCAGATAGACCCGGCTGACCAGCCTGACCAGATTGCTGTAGCCGGCCTCGGTCGCCGCGATCAAAACCACGGGCCGCATTTCTGGGCCTTGCCGCCTGCGGTCGCGCTGGCTGTCGCTGGCTTCACCGGAAAAAGCCAGAGCGGTCTGGCAGCCGATGATCGGCTGAATACCCTCCTTCACCGCCTTTTGCGCAAATTCGAGTGCGCCGAACAGATTGTTGGTGTCGGTGACGGCAATGGCCGGTGCGTCATCTTTGACCGCATGGGCGGCAACCGTGCCGAGCTGCAAAGCGCCTTCGAGCAGCGAATAGGCCGAATGAACGCGCAGATGAATGAACGGCCGCGCCGGCGCTTCCGGCCGCGACGCCTTCACAAAGGCCTCGCGCCGCAACGGATCGCGGGGAAGTGTCTCATTCGCCATTTTTTTATCGCCGTTTGAGAGGACTCAGTCGATGAGGATGTATTGTCCGGCACTGGACGATGCGAGTCCAGCGACAGGCCAATTGTCGATGCTGGCGCTGCCCCTCATCCGCCTGCCGGCACCTTCTCCCCGTATAGTGACGGGGCGAAGGGGCTGGCCGCAACCTCGGCTCGCTTTCTGCAACGCTGGAGATTGGCGAAATCCTGTGCGAAGGCCCCTTTCTCCCCGTCACTATACGGGGAGAAATGCCCGGCAGGGCAATGAGGAGCAGCGCCAACCAATGCAATTGCCTTATAACTGTCGGTGGTGCCAAGTGACGGCATCCTCACGCAAATTCCATGATCACCGCGTCGACGGCGAGACTGTCGCCCGGTTTTGCCTTGAGTTTCGATACGGTGAGATCGCGCTCGGCGCGCAGCACGTTTTCCATCTTCATCGCCTCGACGACCGCCAGCGTCTCGCCGGCCTTGACCTCCTGCCCTTCGGCAACGGCGATCGACACGACAAGGCCGGGCATCGGGCAGAGCAGCATCTTCGAGGTGTCGGGCGCCACTTTTTCCGGCATCAGCCTTTCGAGTTCGGCGGTGCGCGGCAGCATGGCGCGTACGCTCACCGACATGCCTTTCCAGGCGACGCGAAGCCCGTTCAGCACCGGCCTGACCTGCGCGGCGATTCTTCGCTCGCCGACGGTGCCGCGCCAGATCAGGTCGCCCGGACGCCAGTCGGACGTGACCGTCAGCGCCGTGCAGCCGTCAATCGACAGACCAATCGCCATCGGAATTGAGATCATGCCTTCGAGAACCGAGGCCGAAAGGTAATCCTTGCCGATCTTGACCACCCAATCGCGTTTCAGCACACCCGAGTGCGGCGCCAGCCGCCCGCCGAGCCGGTCGAGCCGGTCGCGGCGCAGCAGTTCGACCGCGGTGGCGATGGCTGCGAGGACGGCCTTTTCCTCGCTATCAGGCACGATCGGCGCGAAGCCGTCGGGGTATTCCTCTGATATGAAGGCGGTCGAGATCCGCCCTTCCCGCCAGCGCGGATGCTGCATAAGTGCTGCCAGGAACGGCATGTTGTGCTCGATGCCGTCGACGACAAAACTGTCGAGCGCCTCCGACATGGCGTCTATTGCCGCGAGCCGCGTCGGCGCCCATGTGCACAGCTTGGCGACCATCGGGTCATAGAACATCGAGATTTCCGAACCCTCGGTAACCCCGGTATCGTTGCGGATGACGATGTCGCCGGACTGTCCCTCTTGCGGCGGCCGGTATCGCGTCAGCCGCCCGATCGACGGCAGGAAATTGCGATACGGGTCCTCGGCGTAGAGCCGGCTTTCCACTGCCCAGCCGTTCAGCCTGACGTCGCTTTGCTTGATGGCGAGCTTTTCGCCGGCCGCTATGCGGATCATCTGCTCGACCAGATCGATGCCGGTGACGAGCTCGGTCACCGGGTGCTCGACCTGCAATCGCGTATTCATTTCAAGGAAATAGAAGTTCTTTTCACTATCGACGATGAACTCGACCGTGCCGGCGCTCTGGTAGTCGACCGCGCTGGCCAGCGCTACCGCCTGCTCGCCCATGGCTTTCCGGGTCTTGGCATCGAGGAAAGGGGAAGGCGCCTCTTCGACGACCTTCTGGTTGCGGCGCTGGATCGAGCATTCGCGCTCGCCGAGATAAAGCGCATTGCCATGCGCGTCGGCCAGCACCTGGATTTCGATATGGCGCGGATCGACCACGAACTTTTCGATGAAGACGCGGTCGTCACCGAACGAGCTTTTGGCCTCCGACCGCGCCCGGTCGAACCCGTCGCGCACCTCGGCCTTGCTCCAGGCGATGCGCATGCCCTTGCCGCCGCCGCCGGCCGAGGCCTTGATCATCACGGGATAGCCGATCTCGCCGGCTATTTTCTCGGCATGACCGGCATTCTCGATGACGCCGAGCCAGCCGGGCACCGTGCTGACCCTGGCTGCATTGGCGAATTTCTTCGATTCGATCTTGTCGCCCATCGCCCTGATCGCTCCGGGTTTCGGGCCGATGAAGACGATGCCTTCCTGCTCCAGCGCTTCACAGAAGGAGGCGCGTTCGGACAAAAACCCGTAGCCGGGATGCAAGGCTTCAGCACCGGTCGCCTTGCAGGCGGCAATGATCTTCTCCGGCACCAGATAGCTCTCAGACGCCGGCGAAGGCCCGATATGGACAGCCTCGTCGGCCATCTCGACATGCACGGCGTCACGATCGGCGTCCGAATAGACCGCGACGGTGGCGATGCCCATCTTGCGCGCCGTCTTGATGACGCGGCAGGCGATCTCGCCACGATTGGCGATCAGGATTTTTGTGAACATACGGGTTTTGTTCCCTCGGCTGCCTTTCTTTTATGGGCTTGGCCCGGCCGGTCAAGGCACGCAGGCGCATATCCGGGCGTAAGTCGGCTGGTGCCGACCAAAACCCGGCACCGAACTGTCAATTCGTCCCATAGTCCAGAACCTGCAGATACGCTAAAGCTCGCCTCGATTGCCGATTTGGCTTGAGAGGAGAGCCCCGATGAAAACCCGTGCCGCTGTCGCTGTCGCCGCCGGAAAGCCGCTGGAAATCCTGGAGGTCGACCTCGACGGCCCGCGAGCCGGCGAGGTGCTGGTCGAGATCAAGGCGACCGGCATCTGCCACACCGACGAGTTCACGCTGTCGGGCGCCGATCCCGAAGGCATTTTTCCGGCGATCCTCGGCCATGAGGGCGCCGGCATCGTCGTCGATGTCGGCAAGGGCGTCACCTCGGTCAAGAAGGGTGACCACGTCATCCCGCTCTACACGCCGGAATGCCGGCAATGCCCGTCCTGCCTGTCCAGAAAGACCAATCTGTGCACCGCGATCCGCGCCACGCAGGGGCAAGGGCTGATGCCGGACGGCTCGTCGCGCTTCTCGATCGGCAAGGACAAGATCTTCCACTATATGGGTTGCTCGACCTTCTCCAACTTCACCGTGCTGCCCGAGATCGCGCTGGCCAAGGTCAATCCCGACGCGCCCTTCGACAAGATCTGCTACATCGGCTGCGGCGTCACCACCGGCATCGGCGCGGTGATCAACACCGCAAAAGTCGAGATCGGCGCCACGGCCGCCGTCTTTGGCCTCGGCGGCATCGGCCTCAACGTCATCCAGGGACTGCGCCTGGCCGGCGCCGACATGATCATCGGCGTCGACCTGAACAACGACAAGAAGGAATGGGGCGAGAAATTCGGCATGACGCATTTCGTCAATCCGAAGGAGATCGACGGCGATATTGTGCCCTATCTCGTCAACATGACAAAACGCGGCGCCGACCAGATCGGCGGCGCCGACTATACGTTCGACTGCACCGGCAGCACCAAGGTGATGCGCCAAGCGCTTGAGGCATCGCACCGCGGCTGGGGCAAGTCGGTGGTCATCGGCGTTGCCGGCGCCGGTCAGGAGATCTCGACGCGGCCGTTCCAGTTGGTCACCGGACGCACCTGGATGGGCACCGCGTTCGGCGGCGCGCGCGGCCGCACCGACGTGCCGAAGATCGTCGACTGGTACATGGACGGCAAGATCGAGATCGACCCGATGATCACCCACACGCTGAAGCTGGAGGACATCAACAAGGGTTTTGATCTGATGCATGAGGGCAAGAGCATCAGGAGCGTGGTGGTCTATTGAGAATTTGCGACGTGGCCGGGAGGAAGCAAAGTAATCGCTTCAGGTTTGCGCTGCCCCTCATCTGCCTGCCGGCATCTTCTCCCCGTATAGTGACGGGGAGAAGGGGCTGATCGCAACGTCGGCACGCTTTCTGCCACGCTGAAGATTGGCGAAATCCTTGCGAAGGCGTCTTTCTCCCCGTCACTATACGGGGAGAAATGCCCGGCAGGGCAATGAGGGGCGGCGCCGACCTTTGAAGCGATGCGCTGCACCAACAGGTCCGTAGCGTTGCTGGGATGGCGCCCGCTCGAACATCATCGACCGAGCCAGGCACAATCGCCCGGCTTCATACGCTTGGAACGAACCATGCCCGCACCCGCCATTTACGTCGATGCCGATGCCTGTCCGGTGAAAGCCGAGGTCGAGAAGGTCGCCGAGCGCCATGGCGTCGTCGTCACCTTTGTCTCCAATGGCGGGCTGCGCCCGTCGCGCGATCCGATGATTCGCAACGTCGTCGTGTCCAAGGGCGCCGACGCGGCGGACGACTGGATCGTCGACAATGCCAAGCCCAACGACATCGTCGTGACATCAGACATCCCGCTTGCCGCCCGCACGGTGGCGCTCGGCGCCCATGTGCTGGGGCCGACCGGTCGCCCGTTCACGCCGGAAACGATCGGCATGGCGGTGGCGATGCGCGACCTCAAGCAGCATCTGCGCGAGACCGGCGAAAGCAAGGGCTACAACGCCAGTTTCGCGCCGCAGGACCGCTCGCGGTTTCTCGGCGAGCTCGACCGCATTCTGCGGCGTGCGCTGAAATCCACGGCACCGGGCTAGCGCCTGATCCCGAACCGGAGCACAGCGCAGCAATAGGAATCGATCTTCGAAACCAAACGCACAATCAAAAGTGTTATAATGTTCGAGCCCTAAAAGACGAGCGGCGGTAAGACGGACCGCCATCAGAGGCCGGGCCATGACGACCGAGACGCCCCTGAAGACACCACTGCACCGCCACATGCAGTTCGCGGTGTCGGCCTGCATCGGTGTAGTGGCACTGGCGATCGCGCTGGTCTTGCGCACTTCGCTCGCCTTTTCGATCGGCGCCAATGCGTTTTTCGCCGACCTACACCGTCATCGTCGTCGCCCAGATGCCGCTGCTCACCGGCCGCTTTTTGAGCAAGAACGCGCGGGCCACCGACCAGCCGGTGCTAGTCATCTTTGCGGTGACGCTGATTGTCGTCACCGTTGCCATCATCTCGCTGTTCCAATTGATCAATCGCGAGGGCAGCGCGCATCCTGTCGGACTCACCTTCGCGCTGCTGTCGATCCCCCTCGGCTGGTTCACCATCCACGCCATGACGGCGCTGCACTACGCCCATGTTTACTGGGTCAACGTTGAAGAGACCGATCCCGGCAGCAAAGCGAAACAGAAAAAGCCGGTCGGCGGCCTCGTATTTGCCGGTAAGGAACGGCCGGACGGCTGGGATTTTCTCTATTTCTCGACCACCGTCGGCATGACCTCACAGACCTCCGATACCGCGGTCTCGACCACGCAAATGCGTCACATCGTGCTTTTGCATTCGATCCTGTCGTTCTTTTTTAATACGGTGATTGTCGCCGCCGCGGTCAACCTCGCCGTCAGTCTCGAGAGCCGGTAGCACCGGGCAGTCTGTAATAATTCCGTGATCAGATGAAACATCGCTTTGGCTGGCAACGTATTGGGAGGAGAACGATCGGAAAGGCCGACTGAGCGGCCGGAAGGACGCGAAAAAATGCAATCGGTTGCCAGGAGCCAATCCACTGTCGGGCCAGATACTGCCGCGCCGAAAGATGCAACGCTGATCTACCGGCAGTCGCGCTGGACGCGGCTGACGCACTGGCTTTGGGCCATTTCGCTGTTCTTCATGCTGCTTTCCGGCCTGCAGATCTTCAACGCCCGCCCCCAGCTCTATATCGGCAAGGAATCGGGATTCGCATATAACAACACCATCTTCGCCATCGGCGCCGAGAACACCGCAAACGGCCCGCGCGGCTACACCGAAATCTTCGGCAAGCGCTTCGACACAACCGGTGTGCTCGGCTGGTCGGGGCCGGCGGGTCGCGAGACGTCCCGCGCCTTCCCGTCCTGGGCGACAATTCCCTCCTATTACGACCTCGGCACCGCCCGCGTCGTCCATTTCTTCTTCGCCTGGATACTGACCACGACCTTGGTCATCTGGCTGGTCGCCAGCCTGGTCAACGGTCATCTGCGCCGCGATCTTGTCCCGCGCATCGACGATCTCAGACGCTTGCCGCGAGACATCGTCGATCATGCCAAATTCAAGTTTCATCACACGCGCGAATACAACACGCTGCAGAAGATGGCCTATGGCGGCGTGATGTTCGTGCTGCTGCCGCTGATGATCATCACCGGCCTTGCCATGTCGCCGAGCATGAATGCGGCGCTGCCGTTCCTCAACGAACTGCTTGGTGGCCGGCAGACGGCGCGGACAATCCATTTCATCGTGATGCTGCTGCTCGTCGCCTTCTTCCTCATCCATATGCTGATGATCTTCGCCGCCGGGCCGATCAACGAGCTGCGTTCCATCATCACCGGCTGGTACCGAACCGATCCGCCAGCGCATGGCAGCAAGACGCCGCAGAGGGATGCTTGAGATGGCGAAGTTTGTGATCAGCCGCAGAAAATTCCTGACCTCGGCCAGCCTCGGCATCTCCGGCATCATGCTGTCGGGTTGCGATGCCTTCGACAGCCAGCTTCGCGTCGGCGACGGCCTGCGCAGCTTCCTTGAAGGCGCCAACGGCCTGACCTGGCGCGCGCAACGCCTGCTTGCCGGCGATTCGCTGGCGCCGGAATTCACCGAAGCCGACATTCGCCAGCCGCAGCGGCCGAACGGCGTCACCGCGCCGGACGACGATGTCTACAAGGGCCTGCTCGCCAACAATTTCGCCGACTGGCGCCTCGAGGTTTCCGGCCTCGTCGAAAAGCCGCTGTCGCTGACCCGCGAGCAATTGATGAACATGCCAAGCCGCACCCAGATCACTCGCCACGACTGCGTCGAAGGCTGGAGTTGCATCGCCAAATGGACCGGCACGCCGCTGTCGCTGGTGCTTGATCAGGCGGTGGTCAAGCCGCAGGCGCGCTACGTCGTGTTCCATTGCCTCGACACGATCGACCGCAGCCTGTCCGGCGACATCAAATACTACGGCTCGATCGACCTGATCGATGCCCGTCACCCCCAGACGATCCTTGCCTATGGCCTGAACGGCAAGCCGCTGCCGGTCGAGAACGGCGCGCCGCTGCGTGTCCGCGTCGAGCGCCAGATCGGCTACAAGATGCCAAAGTATCTCCGCCGGATCGAACTGGTCGACAGTTTCGCCGCTATCGGCGGCGGCAGGGGCGGCTACTGGGAGGACAATGGCTACGATTGGTACGGCGGCATTTGACGCCATAGCTCCGCCATTTCCGATCAGTGTTTGGTGCTTTGCTCAGGCGACCTTGTCGATCAGCGGCATGAGCACCGGATGGATTTCCGGCGAGGCGTGCTTGATCAGTGTCAGCAGCGCGCGCTCGTTCTCATGCAGCTGCCGGTCGCTGCCGATGCGCTCGGCCAGCCATTTCGCCTCGCACGCGTCGATCGTTTCGGCGCGGCGTGCCAGTGCTTCGGCTGCCTTGTTCTTCGATTCCCATTCGGATTCGATATCGCCCGGCGCGCAGTAGGCTTTCATGATGCCGGCGAGGCCACCCGAAACCATGCGGCCGAAGAAACCGCCGATCTCTGGATCGGCCTGCTCCAGGAAAGCATCTTGCCGCAGCGCCACGTCGCGCACCGGAGCTTCGTAGCCGGCCGAGCACATGACGTAATTGGCGAGCGCCTTGACGAACAGATCATTCCACGATGGATCGTTGTTGGCTGCCGCGGTCCGCTCGTTGATCTTGAACAGCACCTCTGCCTCGGCGCGGGTGATGGCAATGTTGCCGTCGCCGCCATAGGCATAGAGGATGCGGCGCAGAAGCTCGACTTCAGCCTTGGCGATCAGCCCGGGAACCAGCTTACCGCCGTGCATCAGTGGCCCTTTGCCGTCGATGATGGCATGGGCGACCTGCTCCAGCCCATAGGCGCAAAGCCCGTTCGGCGAGGATTTCGCCTTTTCCAGCACATGCACGAGCAGTTCGAGTTCGGTCAGGCTGTCGACCATGCCGTCACGCGAAATCGCTTGGACCAGCCAGTCGGCATTCTCCTGCGAGATATAGCCCGCCGGCTTTTCCTGATGAACGATGAGGTCGGTGATGGCTTCGATGAAAAAATCCGGCCATTCCGCGCATTTGTCCCCTTCTATCGCGTCGAGCGCAAACAGCGCCTCGGCCTCGCTCCGCGTCACCACCCCGTCGCCGAACACCTCGCGGCGCAGCATGACCACGTCTTCCGCTGTGACCCGATTTTTCGAGGCCAGCTCGGCCACCGGAACGCTCTTCAATTCGCCCATTTCGTTTCCCATCCATACGTCACTTGGACCCAACATATCGGCAGTTCCTTGAGAAACCGGCAAACCGCGTGGTTAGCGAAGACTTGTCGGTAAGCTGTCGCTAGCAGGTGACAAGGTGTCGCCGACAGGCTATGGATGACGAGTCGAGGGCTCAAATTGAGTCCTACCTGTTTGCGGGAGAGAGCAGCGAGAGCTGCCGCCGAAGGGGAAATCGCCCGAAATCTCTCAGGCAAAAAGAACCGTAGACGGGAAAGACACTCTGGAAAGTCGGGGCTTTTTTCGCCCCGCGCCGAAGGTGTAAGCGCTGCCGACAGAGTTACGGGGCGCGAGTCTCTCAGGCTTCAGACAGAGGGGCACGGACTGGTCGCCATTCGCGGCCGATTGCGTGCGACTCTGGAGACGACATGACGGGCGACGACACCAAACACCTTCCCCTCGAAGACCTGCACGTGGCCGCGAGTGCGCGCTTTGGCGCGTTCGCCGGCTGGTCGATGCCGCTCACCTATCCGGCCGGCGTGATGAAGGAGCACCTTCATACCCGCGAACATGCCGGCCTGTTCGACATCTCACACATGAAGCTGTTCGAGATCAGTGGCTTGGGCGCTGAAGCACTGCTCAATCGGGCCTGCCCGTTCGACGCCGGCGCGCTTGAGATTTCCCAGTCCAAATACACGTTCTTTCTCAATGAAGCGGCCGGCATCATCGACGATCTGATCGTCACCAGGCTCGGCCGGCAACGCTTCATGGTCGTCGCCAATGCCGGCAATGCCGAAGCCGACGAAAAACACTTGCGCGCCCTTGCCATGGATTTTGACACAAAGGTGGACGCACTCGGCCGCGTCTTCCTGGCGATCCAGGGTCCCGAAGCCTGGGCCGCCCTGTCGCGCGCCGGCATCGAAACCGGATCGCTGCTGTTCATGCACGGCTTCGAGCCGCTCGAAAACTGGTTCATGAGCCGCTCGGGCTATACCGGCGAGGACGGCTTCGAGGTCGGCCTGCCGGAAGCGGATGCGCGAAATCTCGTCGCCAAACTGCTCGAGGACGAGCGAGTGATGTGGGTTGGGCTGGCCGCCCGCGACAGCCTGCGGCTCGAAGCAGGGCTGTGCCTGCACGGACTGGACATCACGCCTGAGATGGACCCGGCCAGCGCCGGGCTGATGTGGGCGATCCCGAAGGAGGTTCGCGCCTCTGGCGCTTTCATCGGCGCCGACGCATTGCGTTCAATCCTGGAGCGCGGCCCGACGCAGAAACGCGTCGGCCTGAAGCCGGAAGGCCGCCAGCCGGTGCGTCCCGGTGCTGCCCTTTTCGATGCCGACGGCAATCCCGCCGGGCACGTCACCTCCGGCGGCTTCGGCCCCTCGGCCGCCCATCCGGTCGCCATGGGCTACGTCCATGCGTCGCTGGCCAAACCTGGCGCAAAACTCGTCGCCGACGTTCGCGGGACCAAAATCCCGGTCGACATCAATCCCCTGCCCTTCACGCCGCATCGCTACCGCAAAGGATGAACTTCATGGCAAAGACCTATTTCACTGAAGATCACGAATGGCTCCGCGTCGAAGGCGGTATCGCCACCATCGGCATCACCGACTACGCGCAGGAACAGCTCGGCGATCTCGTCTTCGTCGAATTGCCGGAGCCTGGGAAAAAGCTGGCCAAGGGCGATACCGCCGTCGTGGTCGAATCGGTCAAGGCGGCATCGGACGTCTATGCGCCGGTCGACGGCGAGATCACCGAGGCCAACACCGCGCTTTCGTCTGATCCGTCCCTGGTCAATTCGGCGGCGGCCAGCGACGGCTGGCTGTGGAAGATGAAGCTGGCCGATGAAAGCCAACTCGAAGGTCTCCTGGATGAGGCCGCCTACAAAGCCCATATTGGTTGAGAGAGCAGGACCAGGAAAGATGACCGCAGCACCCTACTCCTTCTCGGCCCGCCATATCGGCCCCGGCCTCAATGATGTCAGAGCCATGCTGGCGACGATCGGCGTTCCGTCGGTCGAGACGCTGATCAGCCAGGCTGTGCCGAAATCGATCCGGCTCGACCGGCCGCTGGCCTTGCCGGCCCCGGCGAGCGAAGCCGAGGCGCTGGCCGAGCTGTCAGCGACAATGGCGAAAAATACAGTTTTGAAGAGCTTCATCGGCGCCGGCTATCACGGCGTCCACGTGCCGCCGGTCATCCAGCGCAACCTGTTCGAGAACCCGGCCTGGTATACGGCTTACACGCCCTACCAGGCCGAGATCAGCCAGGGCCGGCTCGAAATGCTGTTCAATTTCCAGACCTTGGTCACCGAACTGACCGGGCTGCCGGTCGCGTCGGCCTCGTTGCTCGACGAGGCGACGGCGGTGGCCGAAGCAGTCGGCATCGCGTTACGCCACCACCGCGACAAGCGGACCAAGGTGGCGCTGGCCGGCACGCCGCATCCGCAGACGCTTGACGTCGTGCGCACCCGCGCCGAACCGCTCGGCATCGAGGTCGACGGTGACACGATCGACGACAACACAGCCGCTCTGCTGGTCTCCTGGCCCGATACGTTTGGCATCTATGGCGACCACAGGGCGGCAATCGAGAAGGCCCGCGCCACCGGCGCGCTGGTCGTCTTCATTGCCGATCCGCTCGCCCTGACGCTGACCGACGCGCCGGCTGCGCTTGGCGCCGACATCGCCGTCGGCCCGATGCAGCGTTTCGGCGTGCCGATGGGCTTTGGCGGGCCGCATGCCGCTTATTGCGCCGTTTCCGACAGGCTGACGCGGCTGATGCCCGGCCGCCTGGTCGGCCAGTCCACCGACAGCAGGGGCCGGCCCGGCTATCGCCTCGCCTTGCAGACGCGCGAACAGCATATCCGCCGCGACAAGGCGACCTCCAACATCTGCACCGCGCAGGCGCTGCTCGCCAATATGGCGACGGCCTATGCGATCTGGCACGGCCCTGCCGGGCTGCAGGCGATTGCCGGCCGAATCCATGCATTGGCCAACCGGCTGGCTGACGGTCTCAAGGCAGCAGGAATCTCGGTGCTTGGCGCAAGCCGCTTCGACACGGTGACGGTGGAAGTGAAAGGCAGAGCCGGCGCGATTGCCGCCTCTGCCGAAAAGACCGGCCGATTGCTGCGCGTCATCGACGCCGACCACATCGGCATCAGCTTCGACGAGACCTCGACCGATGCCGATCTGGAGGCGATCGCGGCGCTGTTCGGCGCCAAGCCGGGCGCAGCCGTCGGCAGCACCATGCGCGGAAAACCGCGCGGCAAGGCGTTTCTCACGCAGCCTGTCTTCCGCGAAAACCACTCGGAAACCGACATGATGCGCTTCCTGCGCCGGCTGGCCGACAAGGACCTGGCGCTCGACCGCGCCATGATCCCGCTCGGCTCCTGCACGATGAAGCTCAACGCCGCCGCCGAGATGATGCCGGTAAGCTGGCCTGATATCGCCAATTTGCATCCCTTCGCCCCGGCAAGCCATTCGGCCGGTTACCGCGCCATGATCGACGAGCTGGAAGCCTGGCTGGCGGAGATCACCGGCTTCGACGCGGTGACCCTGCAGCCCAACGCCGGCAGCCAGGGCGAGTATGCCGGGCTGCTCGCCATTCGCGGCTATCACCGCTCACGCGGCGAAGCTCACCGCACGGTCTGCCTGATCCCGTCATCGGCGCATGGCACCAATCCAGCGAGTGCGGCGATGGCCGGTATGAACGTCGTCGTCGTGCGCTGCACCGAGGATGGCAACATCGACATGGACGATTTGAAGGCCAAGGCGGCCGCGCATGCGCAAGACCTGGCGGCGCTGATGTTTACCTATCCCTCGACGCACGGCGTCTTCGAGGAAGGCGCGCGCGACCTCTGCGCCCTTATCCATGAGCATGGCGGCCAGGTCTACTTCGACGGCGCCAACCTCAACGCGCTGGTCGGCCTCGCCCGCCCCGGCGACATCGGCGCCGACGTCTGCCACATGAACCTGCACAAGACGTTCTGCATCCCGCATGGCGGCGGCGGTCCCGGCGTCGGCCCGATCGGCGTCAAGGCGCATCTAAAACCGTATCTGCCCGGCCACGTCGCCGAAGGCTCGGGCCATGCCGTGTCGGCTGCACCGTTCGGCAGCGCTTCGATCCTGCCGATCACCTGGATGTATATCCGGATGATGGGCGCTTCGGGCCTGAAGCAGGCGACCGAGACGGCGATCATTTCCGCCAATTATGTGGCGACGCGGCTCGGAGCGCATTTCCCGGTGCTCTACAAGGGCAGGCACGAGCGCGTCGCGCATGAATGCATCCTCGATACCCGCGTGCTCAAGGACAGTGCCGGCATCAGCGTCGACGACGTCGCCAAGCGGCTGATCGACTATGGTTTCCATGCGCCGACCATGTCGTTTCCGGTCGCCGGCACGCTGATGGTCGAGCCGACCGAGTCCGAGCCCAAGCGCGAGCTCGATCGCTTCTGCGAGGCGATGATCGCGATATCAGGCGAGGCAGCCAAGGTGGCGAAAGGCGAATGGCCCCTAGCCGACAATCCGCTGGTCAATGCGCCGCATACCGCCGCCGAGGCGCTGGCCGGCCAGTGGACCCATCCCTATTCGCGCCTGGAGGCGGCCTACCCCGCCGGCGATGCCGACACGTCAGCCAAATACTGGCCGCCGGTGTCGCGCATCGACAATGTCGCCGGCGACCGCAACCTCGTCTGCTCCTGCCCGCCGCTGTCGGAATATCTGGGGGCGGCGGAGTAGACCATGATCCCGAAAAGTGGAATCCGGTTTTCGGACAAGATCATGGTCTAACAAGAAGATAGAAGCCTCAATCAGGCAGAACGCAAGGCCGGCGCGTCGGCCTTGCTCGCCTTGTTCTGGGCGACGACGCGATTTCGCCCGGCGCGCTTTGCCGCATAGAGTGCGGCGTCGGCTTCGGCCAGCACATTGTCGAGACTGGTGCCATCCGTCCCGCCAAAGCCGATGCCGCCACTGACTGTGCTGCGCAACGGACCAAGCTGGGTGGCGACGACTTCCGTGCCGAAGGCGACGCTGATCTTGCTCGCAATGTCGTAAGCCTTCTCTTCAGTCATCCGCGACATGACGAGGACGAATTCCTCGCCGCCCAGCCGAAAGGCGTCGACGCCGGTCCTGGAGTATTTTCTGACGACAGCGGCGAAGCGGCGCAGAACCTGATCGCCGACCGGATGACCGAATACATCGTTCGTCTTCTTGAAATGGTCGAGGTCGAACATGGCGACGGACATGAAGGGGCCGAAAATCCGCTCGCCGTAGAATGCCGTCAACGCCCGCCGGTTCATCAGCCCGGTCAATGGGTCGGTCATGGTTTCGGCCTTCAGTTCGATCTGCGCCTGCAAATGGTGCAGGGAGAGCGTCAATGCGCCGAGCCCCGTCATGCAGGCGACCGCCACGGCGGAATTCAACCGTTCGGCCCAGTTGTCGGGCGCAACGCCGAGCACCCATTGGCCCTTGACCAGCAGGACCGCGCCGCAAAGTCCGAAGGACAGCGCACAGACGCCGCTCAGGAACGAAACGACCAGCAATATCCGGCGATCATGACCACCTTTGATCCAGAACATCACCCCGATAAGCGAGAGCAGCGCCGTTACCGTCGCGTAGGTGACGATGAAGCCGACGCCGTCAAAGCCCAGCGACGTCGCGCCTGCGCAAACCGCCATCGCAGCCAGGGTCGGCAAGATGGCGCGCCTGTAGTCGTGGACGCCGAGATACTGCATGGCCGACAGGCAGAGGGTCAGAAGGCCCAGGCTGAGAAGCGCAAGTACAATCTGGCAAAGCCAGGGGCTGGGATGCTTGGCATAGTGCCAGAACAAGACCACATGTGCGACGAGCACGAGAATGCCGCACGCCACCGTCAGCACAAAGCGTGCCTGTGGCGCAGTGCACCAGATCGCAAACAGGGTGATGCTGAGGCACGTGCCCGACAGCGCTGCCGCAAGCAGGAGCGAACTGTAATCCAACATGCGTAAGCGACAGCCTCTTCTCGGGTTCTGCCGCATTCTAGGTCAGCAGCAATCCGCGAATACCCTTTTTCGGCCAACCTTCCGGCGTAACCTCCGGACAAGGTTTACAAAGCGTCGATGCCCTCGGCCCATTTCCGCCGCTTGGTTGTCGAATGGTTTTGCAGTAAGAGGCTCTATCCTCGAACGTAACGGGAACCTCCGTCGCCTGCCCGCAAAAAGCGTGGCAGTATCGGGTGGTGATTCGCAGCATCGCAATCCAGGACCAGCATGAACGACAGCAACGATCTTTTCGGCAATTTGGACAAGCAGCCGCAACCGGTTCGCGCCACCGCGCGCCCGGCCGACCCGCTGGTGCAGGCCGCGAAGCGCCCGGCATCCCGCGACGGCAGCGAGAGCTACAGTGCCGCCGACATCGAGGTTCTGGAAGGGCTGGAGCCGGTGCGGCGGCGGCCCGGCATGTATATCGGCGGCACCGACGACAAGGCGATGCACCATTTGTTCGCCGAGGTCATCGACAATTCGATGGACGAGGCGGTCGCCGGCCACGCGACTTTCATCGATGTCGAGCTTTCGGCCGACGGATATCTGGCGGTGACCGACAATGGCCGCGGCATTCCGGTCGATCCGCATCCGAAATTCAAGAAGCCTGCGCTCGAAGTCATCATGACGACGCTGCATTCCGGCGGCAAGTTCGACAGCAAGGTCTACGAGACCTCGGGCGGCCTGCACGGCGTCGGCGTCTCCGTCGTCAACGCGCTGTCGGACCATCTCGAGGTCGAGGTCGCGCGCGGCCGCCAGCTCTATCGCCAGCGCTTTTCGCGCGGCGTTCCGGTGACCGGCCTGGAACAGCTCGGCGAGGTGCATAACCGCCGCGGCACCAGAATACGCTTCCATCCCGACGAGCAGATCTTCGGCAAGGGTGCTGCTTTCGAGCCGGCGCGGCTCTATCGGATGACGCGCTCGAAGGCCTATCTGTTCGGCGGCGTCGAGATCCGCTGGACCTGCGACCCGTCGCTGATCAAGGAGAAGGACACGACGCCGGCCAAGGCCGAGTTCCATTTTCCCGGTGGCCTCAAGGACTATCTGAAAGCCTCGCTCGGCGACGAATTCCAGGTCACCCGCGAAATCTTTGCCGGCAAAAGCGACAGGCAAGGCGGCCACGGCTCGCTCGAATGGGCGGTGACCTGGTTCGGCGGCGACGGGTTCCTCAATTCCTACTGCAACACCATTCCGACCGGCGAAGGCGGCACCCACGAGGCCGGCTTCCGCAACGTCTTGACCCGCGGCCTGCGCGCCTATGCCGAGCTGGTCGGCAACAAGCGTGCTTCGATCGTCACCTCGGAAGACGTCATGATCTCGGCGGCGGGCATGCTGTCGGTGTTCATCCGCGAGCCGGAATTCGTCGGCCAGACCAAGGACAGGCTGGCGACGATCGAAGCGATCAGGATCGTCGAGGCCGCGATCCGCGACCCGTTCGATCACTGGCTGGCCGACAACCCGCAGGAAGCTTCGAAGCTGCTCGAATGGGTGATCGCGCGTGCGGACGAGCGGGTGCGCCGCCGCCAGGAAAAGGAAGTCTCGCGCAAGAGCGCGGTGCGCAAGCTGCGCCTGCCCGGCAAGCTCGCCGACTGCACGCAGAATGCCGCGGCCGGCGCCGAGCTCTTCATCGTCGAGGGCGATTCGGCCGGCGGCTCGGCGAAACAGGCGCGCGACCGCGCCAGCCAGGCAGTGCTGCCGCTGCGCGGCAAGATCCTCAACGTCGCCAGCGCCGGCAACGACAAGCTGGCCGGCAACCAGCAGATTTCCGACCTGATCCAGGCGCTTGGCTGTGGCACGCGGTCAAAATACCGCGATCAGGACCTGCGCTACGACCGGGTGATCATCATGACCGACGCCGACGTCGACGGCGCCCATATCGCTTCGCTGCTGATCACCTTCTTCTATCAGGAGATGCCGAGCCTGGTCCGCGACGGCCATCTCTACCTGGCGGTGCCGCCGCTCTACTCGATCCGCCAGGGCGGCAAGGTCGCCTATGCCCGCGACGATGCGCATAAGGACGAACTGCTGCGCACCGAGTTCACCGGGCGCGGCAAGGTCGAAATCGGCCGCTTCAAGGGGTTGGGCGAAATGATGGCCGCCCAGCTCAAGGAAACCACCATGGACCCGAGAAAGCGCACGCTGCTCAGGGTCGATGTGATCGACGCCGAGGCGGCGACCAAGGATGCGGTCGACGCGCTGATGGGCACCAAGCCGGAAGCCCGCTTCCGCTTCATCCAGGAACGCGCGGAATTCGCCGAGACGGAAGTGCTGGATATCTGAATTTCTTCGGCTCGGCGAACCACAACGGCAGGTAGTGTCTCAGTTTGAAATTTCAAAGGCGATAGTCGAACTCCCAGCGCCCTAGTCTGGTGAGTTGCGCGCCGATGGCCTGCCAAGTTTCCCCCTCGGTCGCAGCACAACGATCCCTGAGAAAACTTTTCGAGCTCGACGTAGTCGAAACGCGGCATGAAAATCACACTTTCCGCCGCAAATACCTTACCGCCCTGAGATCGAAGGAACCAATTGGGAGAGCAGACAGTCGCTGTAAATGCGTCGGCGCTGTTATCTCCTTCTGGACCGGCATAGAAATCAATAGTGACGGAGAAGTCAGTGGGATCGCGCCGGTTCCACGCATCAAGGGCAAAAGCCCCGGCATCGGTGTCTAGAATTCGGTGACCCTTGTACTGTGCTCTCATGAAGGCGTGCATCTGTGATGCACCCATTCGCCAACCGAAGGGCACTGGCCATGGTCCGGTGGGTCAGACATCCAGTTGGCGCCCGTCCCGCGCAACGTCGTACGCGATCGTATTCCGCGAACCCCAGCTTGCCGCCAATTCACTCGACGTGGTTGAGAGGATTGTGGCAGGAATTCCGACTTCATGCTGAATCGTCCAACCGACGAGCGGATCGAGCAGTTCCGGCGTGGCGTCGTCGGGCAAAGCAACGAGAATATCCCAGTCGCTGTCAGGTCGATTGTCGCCCCGCGCTCGGCTGCCGAACAGCCATATAGAATCGGGGCTCAACCGAAGCCTGATCTCATCGATCAACGGCTTGATCTCTGCCGGAACCTTAAGGCGTTTCGAAGCAAAATCGTGCATAGCCCTAAAATAGTAGCAGTTTTTTGCGCCTACAACGCAACGCAATCGCGGCTACCAAACCCAAGCTAGTGGTGAAGACCTGACGCTTGTACCCATGTAGAAGGACGCGAGACGACCTTGCCGGTCAGCGCATAAGCTCGGTCGATAAGAAGTCTGAGGGACTGGAGCCGAGATGCGCGCCCGCTGGATCGAGACCTTTGGCCTACCAGCCTTCCTTCGAAAGGCAGCCAGACTACTCTTGTGCGGTATCATTGGTTGTCTTGGAGTTTTTCATTCGCATGCCGATCAGTTGGTGAAGTTCAAAAGCGCCACATCCCAGCCGACACCCTTTCAGACGCGCATGGCGCGGCAGCGAGGCGAAGAACCAAAGGTTTTTCCCGGCGTGCCGATACAAGGATTCCTGGGACGCCCAGCGGGGGATGGACCGTTCCCGGCTGTCGTCCTGCTTCACGGCTGTGCCGGCCTTGGCCTCCGAGAAAGAGAGGCCTGGTCAAGGAGATTGTCGTCCTGGGGGTATGTCGTATTGGCCGTCGACAGTTTCACGACGCGCGGCATCCGGCATACCTGCGACCGGCTGTTGTACGATCGGGTCAACGACGCCTACGGCGCCTTGGAATTCCTCACGACGCTCGGCTTCGTCGACTCTCGACGCGTCGCGCTGATGGGGTTCTCCGCTGGCGGGATCGCTGTGCTGCAGGCCGTCCAGCTCGGCGCCGCGGAAGCGCTTATGAAGCAGAAATTCCAAGCTGCGATTGCCTACTACCCCTCATGTTCGGCGATGAGTGGTGAGATGGCCGTTCCGACCTTGATCCTAGTCGGCGAATGCGACGATTGGACCCCGGCGTCGGCCTGCCGGAAAATGATGGAGCGACGCAGCGGCAAAGGGAGCCCCCTCAAACTCATCGTCTACCCGGACGCCCCGCACGCATTCGACGCCGAGAACCTGAAAACGGGCATCTCGTCCTTCGGCCACTTCCTGCAATACAATGAACTTGCCGCCAAGCGCTCGTTTCAGGATTCACACGTTTTCCTGAGTGAAACGCTTGGACACTGATCCAGACAGACACTTGTGCCGCAAGGCCGCTTTCCATCATCCCGTTGCGGACCTTAGACGTTGTCGCGATGGGCCACTTCTGCGACGGTGCAAAATCGAAACCGTCGATTTTAATCTGGATGTTGCTAAGGGAAGAACGTTGGTGCCTGCTATTAGAATCGCTGTCGCTGGCGCGCAGGGCCACATGGGCAGAGCATTACTCGCTGCTGTGGCCGCAGCACCTGCCTTTTCGCTCGTAGGAGGCTTCGGACGCCCCGAAAAAGTCGTCGACGGATTGATTGATGTTGACGCAGCGCTCCGCGCTGCGGATGTCGTCGTGGATTTCACGACCGGCCAAGCATCGGCGGCGCTTGCAGAAAAGTGCGCCGCGATGGGTCGACCAGCAATGGTGATCGGCGCAACAGGGTTTGAGGACACTCACCTCGCTCGGATCGCCGAGGCGGCACGTAAAATAGCGATCGTGCGTTCAGGCAACTTCTCCCTTGGCGTGAACATGCTGGTGGGCCTAGTTGAGCGCGCCGCGCGCTCTTTCCCAGCTGAAGTTTGGGATATCGAGGTCCATGAAGCTCACCATCGCCGGAAGATCGATGCACCATCTGGAACGGCGCTGATGCTAGGCGAAGCAGCGGCCAGTGGTCGAGGCGTTCCGCTTGCTCCCGTCGAACGGCGCGGGCGCGATGGTATTATTGGCGAGCGAGCGCTTGGTGAAATCGGGTTTTCCGTATTGCGAGGCGGCGGCATCATTGGAGAGCACAGTGTGGTATTTGCCGCCGACGAAGAGATTCTGACACTGTCGCATTCCGCTTTGGATCGCGGCATGTTCGCGCGCGGTGCGTTGACTGCCGCACGCTGGGTTTCAGACCATGAACCCGGCGAATACGACATGCAGGACGTTCTCGGGTTGTCGCCAATCTCCCGCTGAGTTTGCAACTGCCTCAAGGACTGCTCTTCACCCATTGCTGCAATTCGATTTGGGTATCTCAACCGTCAGATTTTCACCACTAAGCAGCAGCGATCGCCAGCGCGTGACCGCGCGCGTTTTCGCGCAGCGCATCGAGGTGGATCGATTTGACCAATCCGGCGAGATCGCCTTCGGCGGACTGCCCGCCCAATTCCTTCAGCATCAGCCAGCTGACTTCCTGGACGCCGGCGAGGCGCTTGCCATTGGCGACCTCGCGCCAGATCTTCAGCGCGCGCAGGATGATGGCGTGCGTGGCCGCGGCCAGGCCGGCGCTGCGGAGCAGCGCCTGCAGCGCCACGTCGTGCCCGCCGGCCAGCAGCGCCCTCACCCGTTGTTCAGATTGCTGGCTGAGCGCGACCAGCGCCGAGCCGAAGAAATCGACCTTGCCGTGCGCAATGGTGCGAATGATGAAGCTTGCGGTCAGGTCGCCGCGCAGGCGCAGATGCTCGATGAGCGCCGCATGTTCTTCCTGGCGCGTGCCTTCGATCAGCGTCATCGACGCCTTGACGCAGGCGTCGCGCATGACGCGCTCAGTTCTGGCACGGCCCATCAGCGCCAGCACCAGCGGCGAACCTTTTAGCGTTTCACCAAGTTTTATCAGCAGCATATGCCGGCAGTCGGCGGGCAGGCGCGCATCTGATATCAGCGATTCGCGCACAGAAGGCAGATGGCCATGGCGTTCGGCGATACGGCGGAAGCTGAGCGAAGCGATGTCTGCGCCGCTGTTGGCGAGAAGCGTGGCGCAGGCTTCCGGCTCGCCGATTTCGGCGATCGCCGCGGCGACCGCCATGGAGACGCGCGGACGATCGGCGACCAGTTTCTGAATCGCCTTCTGACCGCCGGCAACCCGGTCGATCAGATCGGCATCGGTAAGCAGCGGCGAACGTGCCAGCACCAGGCTGGCGACTTCCGGCTGATCGGACGCCAGCGCGCTGATGATCTGCAGCGGCGCGTGATGGCTCATCGACAGCGCCTCTGCCATAGCCAGCCGCACTTTCGACGAGGCATCGTCGAGCAGCAGCGTCAGCGCCGCCTCCGCCGCGCAGCGATCCTCGAAAGACAGCTCGGCATTGATGTAGGCGCGCGCCAATGCGCTTGCTGCCGCGGCGCGCTCAGAGACCCTTGCCGCATGAATCCATTTCAGGAAGTGCGAAACAACCATGCCGTCCGCTATGCCCCTAGCCCGAGTCCGTTCCCGCCCCAGTGAAGACCGTAGGCAGAAATGGTTTACGAACGGTTCACCATCTTTGTTAACTGCCCCTCTTTGTTAACTGGCTTGCGAGCGCGGTAGGCAGCGCCTATCAACCCTTAGAGCGACTTGCGCGCTTTCGGACGCACAAAGCACGCTACACTTTGAAGCATCGTGCTTTCCAAAAATCGATTCCGATTTTCGGGGCGATGCGGCTGCGGAGGAGATCGACCATGGCCGGGCTTTATCTGGAAGAGTTCGTCGTCGGCCACGTCTTCCGGCACACGCTGCGGAAAACCGTCACCGAAAGCGACAACATGCTGTTTTCGGTAATGACGCTGAACCCGCAGCCGCTGCACATCGATTTCGACTTCGCCGCCAAGAGCGAATGGGGCAAGCCGCTGGTCAATTCGCTGTTCACGCTGGGCCTGATGATCGGTATTTCGGTGAACGACATCACCGTCGGCACCACCGTCGCCAATCTCGGCATGAAGGAGACGGTGTTTCCGCATCCGGTCTTCCACGGCGACACCATCCGCGTCGAGACGACGGTGGTGTCGGTGCGCGACTCCAGGTCGAAGCCGGACCGCGGCATCGTCGAATTCGAGCACCGCGCCTACAACCAGGACGACGTGCTCGTCGCCAAATGCACGAGGCAGGCGATGATGATGAAGAAGGCCTGATCGATGCGCTCGCTGCTGTTCGTTCCCGGCGATTCGGAAAAGAAGCTGGAAAAGGCGATTGGCGCCGACGCCGACGTGGTCATCGTCGATCTCGAGGATTCGGTCGCGCCACAAAACAAAACGTTGGCCCGCGATATCGCCGCACGCTTCATCACCGAACACGGGCATCAAACCAGTTCCGCAATCTATGTCCGCATCAACGATCTCTCGACCGGCCTGGCGGATGACGATCTGGCGGCACTCGTGCCAGTGAAACCCGACGGCATCATGCTGCCGAAGTCGAACAGCGGACAGGATGTCCAGCAGCTCTCGGCCAAGCTCAGGGTGCACGAGGCCGAAAGCGGGGTGCCGGACGGTGCGATAAAAATCCTGCCGATCATCACCGAAACAGCTGCCGGCGTGCTGGCGGCTGCGAGCTACGCCAAGGCAAGTGCGCGGCTTGTCGGCGTGACCTGGGGTGCGGAAGATCTCTCGGCAGCAATCGGTGCGCGCACGGCCCGCGACGAGAATGGCCGCTACACCGATGTGTTCCGCTTCGCCCGCACCATGACCATCCTCGCCGCCGGTGCCGCGGAAGTCGCGGCGATCGACACGGTTTTCCCAGATTTTCGCGACGTGACCGGCTTCGCGGCGGAATGCGCCGAGGCCGAGCGCGACGGCTTCACCGGCAAGATGGCGATCCATCCGGCGCAGGTGCCTGTCATCAACGCCGCCTTCACGCCGTCGACCGAGGCGGTGAAACACTCCCTGGCGATCGTCCAGGCATTCGAGGCGGCTGGAAATCCCGGCGTCGTCGGCATCGGCGGCAAGATGTACGACCGGCCGCATCTCAAGCTGGCAGAGCGGCTTCTGGCACGCGCCAGGGCGGCAGGGATTTCGGCCTAATATTTTCCCAGCCTAGTCTTTTCCCCAATGAGGCCGGCGCAGCGAGAAGATCTCGCTGACGCTGGCATAATCCATATAGCCGAGACGGCCGACATTGCCCGCCCTGACGATATCGAAGATGCCGTCTTTCAGGAAGGCATCGTCGATATGCACACCGACGACTTCGCCGGCAACGACGACGGCGCGGGTCGGTGTCCCGTCCAGCGCCTTTGGCCGCAGGATCTCCGTCACCCGGCATTCAAGCGCCGCGGGCGCTGCCGCGACGCGGGGCGGCGCAACCAGCCGCGACGGCGCCATGGCGAGATCGGCATAGTCGAATTCGGTGACGCCGCGCGGCGCATCGACTGCGGTGCGGACCATTTTTTCAGCGAGATCGCGGCTGACGAGATTGGCGACGAACTCGCCCGTTTCTTCGGCGAAGGTGGCGCTGTCCTTCTCGCCTTCGGACGAAAACCAGACGATGAAGGGCCGCGTCGAAAAAGCATTGAAGAACGAATAGGGGGCGAGGTTGACCTCGCCGGCCTTGTTCACCGTCGAGATCCAGCCGATCGGCCGTGGCGCCACGATCGCCTTGGACGGATCATGCGGCAGCCCATGCCCCTTTGCCGGCTCGTAGAACATTCAGCCCACCCATGGCCCTGCATAATCGGCATAGAGTTTTGCCGGATCCGGCCGCGGCCGCTCCGGCGCCGGCCCTTGATAGGTGCCGATATGGATGAAGCCGACCACCCGCTCATGCGGCGCCAGCCCCAGGATCGCCCTGCCCTCCGGCACGTCGGAATACCAGTTGCTGATCATGTTGGTGCCATAGCCCAGCGCATTGGCTGATAGCATCAGGTTCATCGCCGCCATGCCGCCGGACAGGAACATCTCCCATTGCGGGATTTTTGGGTTTTCCTTCGGGCTCGACACCACGCCGATCACCAGCGGCGCGCGCGAAAAACGCGCCAGTTCCTGGTTATGGCGGCCTTCCGGCAGCGGCCCTTCGCGCTGTGCGGCAAGGGCTGCCAGCTTCTTGCCGATCTCGACGCGCGCCTCGCCCCGGTAGAGGATAAAGCGCCAGGGCTCGAGCCGGCCGTGGTCCGGCACCCGCGAGGCGGCGGCAATCATCGTCGCGATGTCAGCGTCGCTGGGCGCCGGTTCCTTCAACTCCGGGATGGGCGCGGAATTTCGGGTCAGCAGAAAATCGATGATCGGCGACGCCATGGGCGCAACTCTCCTTGGAATTTAAGCTGAAGCGCACCGTCGGGGCATCGGGCGGCTCGGGCATCGGCGCGGCGCGCCGCACAAAGAGCCCTCTAGCAGGATCTGATCGGACTCTTAAGCCTTGAAATTGCCACCGCCTTGGGCTTCAAGGCAAGCCATGTTTGAGGGGACATTGCGACTTTTCCCGATCTGGCTCGCTGCCGCACTGTTGATGGTGCCGGTTTCGCTTGCCGTCGCGCAGGATGCGGACGGCCTCGGTGATCTGAAACTTCCCGGAATGTCGAACTATGCGCCTCCGAAAAGCGATGCACCGCTGGCAGCGGGGAGCAGCGGGGCGATCACGCTGTCGGCGCAATTGACCGACAAGGGCGCCGACATCACGCGCGGCATCGTCTGGCGCGTCTTCAGGCCTGACCCCACCGGCGACGGCAAGCTGCCGATGGTCGCTTCCGCCCATGGCGGCAGCGCGGTGTTCCAGCTCGAGCCCGGCAGCTATCTGGTCCACGCCTCTTACGGCCGGGCCGGCGCCACAAAGCGCATCACCGTCGGCAAAGACGCCAAGCGCGAAAGCCTCGTGCTCGATGCCGGCGGACTCAAGCTCGACGCCGTGCTGTCGGGCGGGGTGCGCATACCGCCGAAGAAACTGCGCTTTTCGATCTATGAAGGCCAGGCCGAAGCCAATCACGATCGCGCCCTGATCATACCCGACGTCGAGCCGAACAGCGTCGTGCGGCTGAACGCGGGCGTCTATCATGTCGTCTCGACCTATGGCTCGGTGAATGCGGTCATCCGCTCCGACATCCGCGTCGAGGCCGGCAAGCTGACCGAAGCGGCCGTCGAGCATCGTGCGGCGGAGATGACCATGAAGCTGGTGCGCGAGCCGGGCGGAGAGGCGATCGCCGACACCTCCTGGTCGTTGCTCAACGAATCCGGCGACCCCATCCAGGAAACCGTCGGCGCCTTTGCTTCGATGGTGCTTGCCGAGGGCGACTACACCATCATCGCCAAGAACCGCGACCGCATCTACCAGAAAGATTTTACGGTCGTGGCGGGGCAGAACCAGGAAATCCAGGTTTTGGCCACGGAGGCCTCGGCGATCGATCCTCAGGAAGGCGCGGACTAGACGTCCCGACCCTGTGCGGGAACCGGTCCAGCAGCGTATGATTTGCCGATCAAGCCGCGTTGCGCAGGCGTCGCGGCGGAAACTGGCCGCGGCCGCGCGGTTCGGCCGGAGCCAGATCGAAGACAGCCTGGTAAAGCCGCTCGAGCAAAGCCTTGCGGTCGCGCACCTGCTCCAGTTCGTCCCATCCCAGCACGATGCGCACGTCGATCGATTTGCCGGACAGCCGCGCGAATTCGTGGATGAGCAGCGAAATGCGCAGCGTCAGCGAAGCCCTGCCGACGAACTTCGCCACGCACCCGTCACGCTCGGCCAGGTTCATGGGTCCGCTGACCAGGTGGAACAGCCGCCCGTTCTGGCCGAAAAAGTGCATTGGGACAACCGACGCCTTGGCATCCCTAATGAGACGGGCCGGAAACATCTTCCACGGCAGGTCACGCGCCCTGCCAAAACCTTTCGGCGCGGTGGCGACGCCGCCCGCGGGGAAGACGACGATGATGACGCCGTCGTTCAGCAGCCGCACCGCCTCATGGCGCACCGCCATGTTGTTCCTGAGCGCGTCCTTGGTCTCGGAAAAGTCGATCGGCAGCGAATAGGGCTCCATCTCGCGGATCTTGAGCAGATCCTTGTGGATCATGACACGGAACGGGCGCTGAAGCTGCTCGGCCAGCGACAGCACCGCAATGCCGTCGCCGATGCCGAACGGGTGGTTGGCGACGATCACCAGCGGCGTGTCGGGCAATTTTTCCGGCGGCCATTGGCCGGTGGTCCGCACCCTGACATCGATCAGCTCCAGCATGCGGCTGAACACGCGCTCGCCGGTCGGCACCACATGGCGGCGCCAAAAGTCATAGAGCGCCGCGAAGCGATCGCGGCCGGACAGGCCTTCGATGGAGTGGATGAACCAGCGCGTCAATGCCGGCTGATGCGGGCTGGCATAGGAAAGCTCGGGAAACGGTCTTTCGCGCATCTTCAGCTTGAGCATGAGGCTCGTTACAAGGCCGGCGTGACAACCGTGTGAAATGGCGGGCATGTGAATGGCGTGCATGTGAATGGCGGTGGATCGCTCCACCGCCATTTCATCGACAATCCGGCTGAACTCAGGCCGCTCGTTTGCGCTTGCGGTCGGGCGTCACCGCCTCTTCGGCAAGCATTGCCACTGCCTGGCCAAGGCCAAGCGACTCCTGGTCGCGCGAGCCGAGCCGGCGGATGTTGACCGTCTCTTCCTCCGCCTCGCGCTTGCCGCAGACGAGGATGACCGGAACCTTGGCCAGGCTGTGCTCGCGGACCTTGTAGTTGATCTTCTCGTTGCGAAGATCGGCTTCCACCAACAGTCCGGCCGCCTTCAGCTGCGCGACGACCTTTTGCGCGTAATCGTCGGCATCGGAGGTGATCGTTGCAACCATCACTTGCAGCGGCGCGAACCACAGCGGGAAATGGCCGGAATAGTTCTCGATCAGGATGCCGAGGAAGCGCTCCATCGAACCGCAGATGGCGCGATGCACCATCACCGGCTGCTTTTTTTCCGAATCCGAGCCGATGTAGAAGGCGCCGAACCGTTCCGGCAGGTTGAAATCGACCTGCGTGGTCCCGCATTGCCAATCGCGGCCGATGGCGTCCTTCAGCACATATTCGAACTTCGGCCCGTAGAACGTGCCCTCGCCCGGATTGACGCCGGTCTTGATCCGGTTGCCCGACCGCGCCGCGATCTTGTCGAGCACGTCCTGCAGCACGCCCTCGGCATGATCCCACATCGCGTCTGTGCCGACCCGTTTTTCGGGGCGGGTCGCCAGCTTGACAGTGATTTCGTCGAAGCCGAAATCGGCATAGGTCGACAGGATCAGGTCGTTGATCTTGATGCACTCGTCGGCGAGTTGTTCCTCGGTGCAGAAGATGTGGGCATCGTCCTGGGTAAAGCCGCGCACGCGCATCAGCCCATGCAGCGCGCCGGACGGCTCATAGCGATGCACATTGCCGAATTCCGCAAGTTTTACCGGCAGATCGCGGTAGGACTTCAGCCCGTGCTTGAAGATCTGGACGTGGCCGGGGCAGTTCATCGGCTTCAGTGCAAACATCCGATCGTCGTCGGTGTCGTCGCCGGCAACCGTCACCTTGAACATATTGTCCCGGTACCAGCCCCAGTGACCTGACGTCTCCCACAGGCTCTTGTCGAGCACTTGCGGCGCGTTGACTTCCTGATAACCCTGCTCGTCGAGGCGGCGGCGCATGTAGTTGACCAGGTTCTGGAACAGCCTCCAGCCCTTGGCATGCCAAAAGACGACGCCCGGCCCCTCCTCCTGGAAATGGAACAGGTCCATCTCGCGGCCAAGCTTCCTGTGGTCGCGCTTTTCGGCTTCCTCCAGCATGGTCTGATAGGCATCGAGCTGCGCCTGATCGGCCCAGGCCGTGCCATAGATGCGGGTCAGCATCGGGTTGTTCGAATCGCCGCGCCAATAGGCGCCGGCCACCTTCATCAGCTTGAAGGCGCTGCCGATCTGTCCGGTCGAGACCATATGCGGGCCGCGGCAGAGGTCGAACCAATCGCCTTGCGCATAGATCTTGAGGTCCTGATCTTCGGGAATGGCGTCGATCAGTTCCAGCTTGTAGCGCTCGCCCTTGTCGGCAAAGATCTTTTTCGCCTTCTCACGCGACCACACCTCTTTGGTGAACGGCTTGTTGCGCGCGATGATCTCGCGCATCTTCTTCTCGATCACCGGGAAATCGTCGGGAGTGAACGGCTCGCTGCGGGCAAAATCATAGTAGAACCCGTTCTCGATCACCGGGCCGATGGTCACCTGCGTACCCGGCCACAATTCCTGCACGGCTTCGGCCAGCACGTGCGCTGCGTCGTGGCGGATGAGCTCCAGCGCGCGCGGGTCTTCGCGGCTGATGATCTCGACCTTGCCGGACTTGCCGAGCGGGTCGGAAAGATCGCGCACCACGCCATCGATCGAGTAGGCGACCGCCTTCCTGGCCAGCGACTTCGAGATCGATTCCGCCAGGCCGGCGCCGGTCATCGCCGCTTCGTAGTCGCGGACGGAGCCATCGGGAAATGTCAGGGAAACGGAATTCAGCATACAATTCTCCTATCCAGTCCCGCAAACGAGCGCGGGTGGTGAAATGCATGTCGCCCAAAAGTGTGCAGCGGTTTTTGGCCGACGACATGCATAAAGTAAAAAGCCGGATGCGTCCGGCGGCAGTCTTTTATGGGCAGATTTTCGTGCCGTAAAGGCGAATGGCCGATCACTTGCTTTTGTTGATGAGATTCGGCAGCTCTTTCAGGAATATCGTCCGCGTCTGAGGACCCTTCGGCGTATCGGAACGTTTCGTATCGATTACCAGGCGGGCAAAGACGATGCTGCGCGCATCCTTGTTCGCCCAGCCGACAAACCAGCCGAGCGAGCGCTTGTCGGCGCTTTCGCCAAGCCTGGTGGTCCCGGTCTTGCCCTGCACCGTCCAGCCACCTGATCGGAAGGTCGGCAAGATCGCCCTGGTCATCGCGTGGGCTTTGGCCGAAACCGGCAGTTCGCCGGCCAGCAGCCGGCGCATGAAATTCACCTGTTCGACCGGCGATATCTCAAAGGAAGAATTCACCCAGGACCGGGTGAGGCCATCATTCCTGCCGGCAATGCCGGCAACATCGGTATTGCCGTAGTCGAATTTCGAGACGTAGCCGGCAAACCGCTCGCTGCCGAGCCGGCGGGTGATTTCCTGCGAAAACCACAGCACCGAGTCTTTTTCCCAGATCGTCGGGTCGACGGTTTTCTGGTCCCTCTTGACCGCCTTGAACTCGGGCTTGTAGTCCCAGGCTGGCGTGTGCTCGTCGCTCAGGATTCCCGAATCATAGCCGATCAGGGCCAGTGGGACCTTGAAAGTCGAGGCGGGACTGAAGCGCTGGTCGCAGACCCCCTCCCGATACAGCGTTTCACCGCTTGCAGCATCCAGGATCAGCGTGCATTCGACCTCCTCCAGCGGCGCCGATTGAGCGCCGATCGGAAAACCAAAAAGCCATCCCAGCAGGTAGAGAACCAAGGCGAAAACGAATGGACGGCGGTCGATCTGGCGCATTTGGAATCTCTCCTGAGGGCTGGCAGGAGCGGCTTAGCGAGGCGTCTTGTCTCGATTTTGTCTTAAATCGGCAACGTGCGGTTAACCCTAGCAAATCGTAAAGATCCTGCTCTGTTTGCAGAGCTTACGCCCCACCGGCATCGGTTTCCGGATCACTGCGCTTTTTTCCGATCCGCCAGTACCGCCAGGGCATGAACCAGACATAGCGCTCGGTCAGCACCTCCGGCACCCGGTCGATGCCATGCGTTCCGCCCGGCCCACAGCGCAGCACGCGGAACAAACCCATCCAGCCGCCGGCCCATAGCCCATGGCGGGCAATCGCTTCGTGCGCGTATTCGGAGCAGGTCGGCAAATGCCGGCAGGAATTGCCGACAAAGCCGGACAGCGTCAGCTGATAAAAACGCACGAGCGAGGTGCCCAAAATTCGGCCGGGCGTCTTGCGCCAGGGACCTGGCCAGTTGCGCGTGTATCGCGGCCTCTGATGCGTGTGATCCGTGGCCATTTGACGGCTACGCCGCCTGTTCGGCGCGCTTCTTCTCGATCTGGCCGATCGCGTCGACCACCGCATCGAAGGTCAGCATGGTCGAGGCATGGCGCGCCTTGTAGTCGCGCACCGGCTCGAGATATCTGAGGTCGGCGAAGCGGCCTTGCGGCGGCGCGCCGTTTTCCTTCAGCATCTTCAGCATGGTCTCGCGAAGGCTGCGCAATTCATCCGCGCTGGCGCCGACGACATGCTGCGCCATGATCGAGGACGACGCCTGGCCAAGCGCGCAGGCTTTGACGTCATGGGCGAAATCGGTGACGACGCCGTCATCCATCTTCAGATCGACGGTCACGGTCGAGCCGCACAGCTTGGAATGCGCGCGCGCGGTTGCATCGGGATGGTCGAGCCGGCCGATCCGCGCGATATTCCCGGCAAATCCCAGAATTTTCGCATTGTAGACGTCGTCGATCATATTTTTCCAATCCGTCGCCGCCAAGCGAACAGCGATTGCCGCTGACGGTCTTCCTTTCGCTCGCAACGATCATATATAATGCTGGTACTCGGGTATGGACAAGGCAACCAACGACCGCGTCCCTGCTCAAATCACTTCACGCCGCTTACGGGCTGG
Source organism: Mesorhizobium sp. WSM2561 (assembly GCF_000513915.1). Lineage (NCBI taxonomy): Bacteria > Pseudomonadati > Pseudomonadota > Alphaproteobacteria > Hyphomicrobiales > Phyllobacteriaceae > Mesorhizobium > Mesorhizobium sp. WSM2561. The sequence continues at coordinate 183,834 of NZ_KI911324.1, read as the reverse complement.
AAACAGGGCACGTTTCTAACACCCGAAAGGTCGTGGTCCGTTCAACTCGTTCCTCCTGAGAGGGGAACTACGGGAGACGCCTTTATGGATGCCGTCATCAAGAAATTCATGCCCTCGTCCGCCTATATGGAAAAGCCGGTCACCGATCGGCCGACCGAAGCCGAAGCCGAGGCCGCTGTTCGCACGCTGTTGCGCTGGACCGGCGACAATCCGGACCGGGAGGGCCTGGTCGATACGCCAAAGCGTGTGGTGAAGGCCTATCGCGAAATGTTCGGCGGCTACGACAAGTGTCCGGCCGAAGAGCTCGGCCGCACCTTCGAGGAAGTCGCCGGCTATGACGACCTTGTCCTCGTCAAGGATATAACGTTCCATTCGCATTGCGAGCACCACATGGTGCCGATCATCGGCAAGGCGCATGTCGGCTATCTGCCGGACGGCAAGGTCGTCGGCCTGTCGAAGATCGCCCGCGTCGTCGATATCTTTGCCCAGCGCCTGCAGACCCAGGAAGCGATGACCGCACAGATTGCCGGCGTCATCCAGGATGTGCTCAATCCGCGCGGCGTCGCCGTCATGCTCGAAGCCGAGCATATGTGCATGGCGATGCGCGGCATCCGCAAGGAAGGCTCGACGACGCTGACCTCGACCTTCACCGGCGTCTTCAAGGACACGCCCGAGGAACAGGTCCGTTTCGTCACCATGGTGCGCGGCGGCAGGGGCTGAACGAGCCTCGCCGGCCGCCAGCCGTGGTCGCGAGAAATGAGAACCGGTTCTCGGATCAGATCATGGCCAAACAACAAGACAGAGCCTCGCCCATTCCGATCCTTTCGGACTGGGCGAGGCTCTGAACAAGGACCGGCGATGTCGGCAGTGGAATTTCCGAAAGCTCCATCAGACAAGAAAACACTGGAAGAAAGCACGGTCTTTTCGCCGCGCTTCGATGCCGGCGGCCTGGTCACCGTCGTCGTCACCGATGCCGAAGACGGCATGCTGCTGATGGTCGCGCATATGAACGCCGAAGCGCTGGCGCTGACGCTGGAAACCGGCATCGCCCACTACTGGTCGCGCTCGCGCAGCGCTCTGTGGAAGAAGGGCGAAACCTCCGGGAATGTCCAGAAAATCGTCGAGATGCTCACGGATTGTGACCAGGACGCAATATGGCTGCGCGTCAAAGTGATGGGCCACGACGCAACCTGCCACACCGGCCGGCGTTCCTGCTTTTATCGGACGGTGGGACTGATCGACGGCAAGGGGACGCTTGCCAACGATGGCAGCAAGCCGCTGTTCGATACGCAAGAAACGTATCGAAAGCCTCATGAACCATCTATTTGAACCATTCGCCGAACTGCAATGACGTATATTCATGATTTCGATACGGCCCGCCGATACGCTAGCCGCGGGACAAGGGAGATTGTGATGCTCGAATGGGCGTCATTGCATAACAGACCAGACGTTCGGGAGGCCAATGGCCTGTCATCGTCCGCCGGTGCATCCGAAAAGAGCCCCGCCAGGAAAACAGGCATTTCGCTGGCGCTGGGCGGCGGCTGCGCGCGTGGCTGGGCCCATATCGGCGTGCTGCGCGCGCTCGACGAAGCCGGCATCGAAGTGTCGATGATCGCCGGCACTTCCATCGGCGCGCTGGTCGGCGGCTGTTACCTTGCCGGCAAGCTGGATGAGCTGGAAGAATTCGCCAGAAGCCTGACCAAGCGGCGCATTTTTGGTCTTCTCGATCTCAACCTGCGCGGCAGCGGACTGTTCGGCGGCATGAAGCTCGATGCACGGCTGCGCGAGCACATGGCCGGCATCCGTTTCGAGGAGCTGCCAAAACCTTTCGTCTGCGTCACCACGGAGATCCGCACCGGCCATGAAATCTGGCTGTCGGGCGGCTCGCTGATCACCGCCATGCGCGCCTCCTACGCCCTGCCCGGCGTATTCGAACCGGTCAGCTGCAACGGTCGCGTGCTGGTCGACGGGGCGCTGGTCAATCCGGTCCCGGTCTCGGTCTGCCGCGCCTACGAGCAGCCGCTCGTGGTCGCGGTGAACCTTCACTACGATCTGTTCGGCCGCGCCGCCGTCATCAAGCACAGCGCCGGCGAACTGGTCGTCGAGAAGGACGCGCCAAGGCCCGGCCTGATCGACACAGGGCACCAGTACCAGACACGGCTCGGCATCACCGGCGTTATGGTCGAAGCCTTCAACATCATCCAGGATCGCATTTCGCGGGCGCGTCTTGCCGGCGACCCGCCTGACCTGTCGCTGCAGCCAAAACTCAGCCATATCGGCCTGACCGAATTCCATCGCGCCGACGAGGCGATCCGCATCGGCTATCAGGTGACGATGGCGCAGATCGACGAGTTGGCCCGGCTGCAGGCGGTTCTGGCTTAAACGCGATCCGCTCGGCAGAATCGGGAAGCGATTCTCAGGCGCGCGCGGCATCGACGATGCGGAACTGCACCGTGCGGTTGCCGTTCCAGTGATTGCCCGACAGCGAACCGGCGACATGCACCGGCTTGCCCCTGTTCTTGAACAGGAATTCGCCGAGCGCCGTATCGACGGCGCGAAACGCGATCGCCTGGATGCGGCCGCCGCTTTCCGACTGCAACTCGGCGCGGATGTGATTGGTGCCGACCGGCCTCGCCTCGGCAAGGCGATGGCGCGGCAGCGCGAAGACCGGTGCGACATGCCCGGCGCCGAACGGGCCGGCTTTCTCCAGTGCATCGAGCAGGCCAAGCGTTGCGCCTTCGGCGGCCAGCGCACCGTCGATCGCCAGGCTTTCCTCGCCTTGCAGCCGGAACACCTCGGCCGCCGCTCGTTCCTCGAAGAAGGCCCTGAGCGCGCCAAGTTTCGCCCGCTCCACCGTGATGCCGGCCGCCATGCCATGGCCGCCGCCCTTGACGATCAGCCCGGCAATGGCCGCTTCGCGCACCAGCCGGCCAAGATCGAAGCCCGACACCGAACGGCCCGACCCGGTGCCGACGCCATTGGCGTTGAAGGCGATGGCGAAAGCCGGTCGGCGCGCATGGTCCTTGAGCCGCGAGGCCAGCAGGCCGACGATGCCGGGATGCCAGTTGGGGCTGGCGGTGACGACGATGGCTGGCCCGTTGCCGCCGGCAAGCTCGGCATCGGCCTCGACCCGTGCCGCGGCCAGCATTTCCAGTTCCATCTGCTGCCGCTCCTGATTGAGTCGGTCCAGCGTCTCGGCGATGGTGCGGGCCTCGACGGGATCGTCGGTGGCGAGCAGGCGGCTGCCGAGTGCTGCGTCGCCGATGCGCCCACCGGCATTGATGCGCGGGCCGATCAGATAGGCCAGATGAAAGGTGCTGACCGGCTCGCCGATGCGCGAGACCCGCGCCAATGCCGCCAATCCTTCGTTCCTCTGCTGGCGTGCGATCTGCAGTCCCTTGACCACGAAGGCGCGGTTGACGCCGGTCAGCGGCACCACGTCGCAAACGGTGGCCAGGGCAACGAGGTCGAGCAAGCCGAGCAGGTCCGGCGGTGCGGCATCCGGCAACCGGCCGCGCAGGATCTTCGCCGTTTGCACCAGCGCCAGGAAGACGACGCCGGCGGCACAAAGATGGCCCTGCCCCGAAAGGTCGTCCTCGCGATTGGGATTGACGACCGCAACCGCTGCCGGCAGCGGACCGCCGAGCTGGTGGTGGTCGAGCACCACCACATCGGCGCCGGCAGCGTTCGCCGCGTCGACGGATACGGCGCTGTTGGTGCCGCAATCGACGGTGACGATCAGCGTCGCGCCGCGCGAGACGAGTTCGCGCATCGCTTCCGGATTGGGGCCGTACCCTTCGAAGATACGGTCCGGTATGTAGATCTCCGCAGGCACCGAGAAATGCGTGAGGAACCGCTTGAGCAGCGCCGACGAGGCCGCGCCGTCGACATCGTAGTCGCCGAAGATCGCCACCTTTTCCCTGGCAATGATTGCCCCGGCGATGCGGGCGGCGGCCTTGTCCATGTCGGTCAGCGACGCCGGGTCGGGCAAAAGATCGCGGATGGTCGGATCAAGGAACCGCTCGGTATGCTCGGCGGTCACGCCGCGCCCGGCAAGCACGCGCGCAACGATGTCCGGCACGCCATAGCCTTGCGCTATGGCAAGCGCGGTCATGTCCTGCCGCTCGGTCAACCGGTGTTCCCAGGAAACACCTGATGCCGACTGCCTGACATCGAGGAAGATACGGTTTTCGCCCGTCATGCGACGCGCCGTCTGCGGATTGTCATTGCTCACAATATGCGACGGCCAGCCGAGTCGGGTATCAAAACTTTTCCAGATCCTGGTGCCTCGCCTTGATCTCGCGCACGGTGCGCGACGAAGAGCGCAGCACGATCGTATGCGTGGTGATAAAATTGCGGCCGAACTTGACACCGGCCAGCATGTTGCCGTCGGTCACGCCGGTTGCTGCAAACAGCACGTCGCCGCGCGCCATGTCTTGCGCGCGGTAGACCCGGTTCGGATCGAGGATGCCCATCTTCGCCGCGCGTGCCAGCTTTTGCGGCGTGTCGAGGATCAGCCTCCCCTGCATCTGGCCGCCGATGCAGCGCAACGCTGCCGCCGCCAGCACACCCTCCGGCGCGCCGCCGGTGCCGAGATAGATGTCGATGCCGGTTTCGTCCGGATCGGTGGTGTGGATGACGCCGGCGACGTCACCATCGCCGATCAGCCGGATCGCAGCGCCCGTGGCGCGCACCGCCTCGATCAGCGCGCCATGGCGCGGCCGGTCGAGGATGCAGGCGGTGATCTCCGACACCGCCACGCCCTTGGCCCTGGCCAGGCTGGCGATGTTTTCGGCCGGCGCGGCATCGATGTCGATAACGCCATCCGCATAACCCGGGCCAATGGCGATCTTGTCCATATAGACGTCGGGCGCGAACAGCAGGCTGCCCTTTTCCGCAATGGCGATGACCGCCAGCGCATTGGGCAGGTTCTTGGCGCAGATCGTCGTACCTTCGAGCGGATCGAGCGCAATATCGACCGCCGGGCCTTTGCCGGAACCGACCTCTTCGCCGATATAGAGCATCGGCGCCTCGTCGCGCTCGCCTTCGCCGATCACCACCGTGCCGTTGATGGCGAGGCGGTTGAGCTCTTCGCGCATCGCGTCGACCGCGACCTGGTCGGCGGCCTTTTCGTCGCCGCGTCCGCGCAATCTGGCTGCCGCAACGGCGGCGCGTTCGGTCACACGCACCAGTTCCATGGTGAGTATCCGGTCAAGGCCGGCGACGATGTTCTGGGCAACGTTCATCGGTGGACAATCCTCGTTGGCACATGCCTCCCGCCAGAGGCGCGCCGGTTGTGTCAAAGCTCCATGACAACAGCAAGACCTCAGCGGGTCTTTTTTGAAAACACAACGATATCAATCGATGAAGGAGAAAAGAGATACACCTATTCCGCCCGCTCGATGCGGATGACCTGCGGCTTGTCGGTCAGATGATCGTCCCTGGTGATGCCGTCGACAGCCTTGCGGACCGCCGCTTCCGTCGTCTCGTGGGTGACGAGGATCACCGTCTTCTGCAAGGCGGTATCCGGCCCGGCGGCGTGCTGCACGATCGATTCCAGCGAAATGTCGTTGTCGGCCATGCGCTTGGCGATGGCGGCAAAGACGCCGATGCGGTCATGCACGGTCAGCCGGATGAAATAGCCGCCCGCATGGCTGCGCATCTGCGCCTTCTTGTAGGGCCGCAATTCCTTCGCCGGCAGGCCGAAGACCGGACCGTGCTGGAAGCCGGGCCGGCTCTTGGCGATGTCGGCAATGTCGCCGACCACCGCCGATGCGGTGGCGTTGCCGCCGGCACCGGGACCGGAGAGCAAAAGCTCGCCAAGGATATCGGTTTCGATGGCCACCGCATTTGTGACGCCGTGCACCTGCGCGATGACCGAGGCCGTCGGCACCATGGTCGGGTGCACGCGCTGTTCGATACCGCTTTCCGTGCGCTGGGCGACGCCGAGCAGCTTTATCCGGTAGCCGAGGTCGCCGGCCGCGCGGATGTCGGCCTGGCTGATGTTGGAAATGCCTTCCATATAGATGTCGTTGGCGGCAATCCTCGTGCCGAAGGCAAGGCTGGTCAGGATCGACAGCTTGTGCGCGGTGTCGTGGCCCTCGATGTCGAAGGTCGGGTCGGCCTCGGCATAGCCCAGCCGCTGCGCATCTTTCAGACAGTCGTCGAACGACAGGCCCTCGGCTTCCATGCGGGTCAGGATGTAGTTGCAGGTGCCGTTGAGGATGCCGAAGACACGGGTCACCGAATTGCCGGCCATCGCCTCGCGCATCGTCTTTATGACCGGAATGCCGCCCGCCACCGCCGCCTCGTAATTAAGCAGAACGCCCTTCCTCTCGGCGATCTCGGCCAGCGCAACGCCATGCTTGGCGAGCAGCGCCTTGTTGGCGGTGACGACGTGGCGGCCGGCTTCAAGCGCCGCTTTCACGGATGATCGCGACGGCCCCTCGTCGCCGCCGATCAGTTCGACGAAGACATCGATATCGCCGGTCTGCGCCATTCCTACCGGATCGTCGAACCACTTGACCGCGTCGAGATCGACGCCGCGGTCGCGTTTGCGATCGCGGGCCGAAACGGCTGACACGACGATCTCGCGGCCGCATTGCCGCGTCAGTTCCGCCGCCTTGTCGCGCAGCACGCGCGCCACCGACGCGCCGACGGTGCCGAGACCGGCGATTCCAACACGCAACGCTTCAGCCATGTCCGGCGACGCCCCTCAAGGATTTGGTCGATGTGGTATCGGGCAACTCAACGATGCGCGGCGAGCGGCACCACATTGTTGGGCTGTTTGGCGCTGGACGCCAGGAAGCGCTTGATGTTGCGCGCCGCCTGCCGGATCCGGTGCTCGTTCTCGACCAGCGCGATGCGCACATGGTCGTCGCCATGCTCGCCGAAGCCGACGCCCGGCGCCACCGCCACGTCGGCGTGCTCGATCAGAAGCTTGGAGAATTCAAGCGAGCCGAGATGCTTGAACGGCTCCGGGATCGGCGCCCAGGCGAACATCGACGCCGCCGGCGCCGGAACGGCCCAGCCGGCGCGGCTGAAGGCGTCGACCATGACGTCGCGGCGCTTGTGGTAGATGTCGCGCACTTCGGCGATATCGGCGCCGTCGCCGTTGAGCGCATGCGCCGCCGCCACCTGGATCGGCGTGAAGGCGCCGTAGTCGAGATAGGATTTCACCCGGGTCAGCGCCGAGATCAGCCGCTCGTTGCCGACGGCAAAACCCATGCGCCAGCCGGGCATCGAAAAGGTCTTCGACATCGAGGTGAACTCGACCGCCACGTCGATCGCGCCCTGCACCTGCAGCACCGAGGGCGGCGGATTGCCGTCGAAATAGATTTCCGAATAGGCAAGGTCAGACAGGATGATGATGTCGTTCTTCTTGGCGAAGGCCACCACCTCCTTGTAGAAATCGAGCGAGGCGACCTGCGCCGTCGGGTTCGACGGATAATTGAGGATCAACGCCAGCGGCTTCGGGATCGAATGGCGGATGCCGCGCTCCAGCGCCGGAATGAAGCCGTCGTCCGGTTCCACCTGCAACGAGCGGATGACGCCGCCAGACATGATGAAGCCGAAAGCGTGGATCGGATAGGTCGGGTTTGGGCACAGGATCACGTCGCCGGGCGCGGTGATCGCCTGCGCCATATTGGCGAAGCCCTCCTTCGAGCCCAGCGTCGCCACCACTTGCGTGTCCGGGTCGAGTTTCACGCCGAAACGGCGCGCATAGTAATTGGCCTGGGCGCGGCGCAGGCCCGGAATGCCGCGCGACGATGAATAGCGGTGCGTGCGCGGGTCGCGCACGACCTCGCACAATTTGTCGACGATGGCCTTGGGCGTCGGCAGGTCCGGATTGCCCATGCCAAGGTCGATGATGTCGGCGCCGCGCGATCGGGCACTGGCCTTCAGCCGGTTGACCTGCTCGAAGACGTAGGGCGGAAGCCGGCGGACCTTGTGAAATTCTTCCATGTCGTTTCCAGTGGTGGGTTCAATTCCAGACGGTCAAAGTGGTTTTGGCAAAGGTGATTGTCGGTCGCGCGATATAATCCTATTTGCAGGTAGGGTCGAGGGCGGGATCGCATTTGGCTTCGATCTGCTTCAGCGCATCGGCGCCGTGCTGCTTCGCCAATGTGTTCAGCGCCGCCGGGTTCGCGACCTTGACCGCGCCGCCCTTTGAGCCCTGCGCCTGTGCCTCGGCCTTCAACTGGGCGAGCTTGGCGTTCTTTTCCGCCTCGGTGAATTGCTCCGCCGCCGCCTGCGGCGGGATATTCAGGTTCGGATAGGTGCCGGTGTTCTTCGGCCCGTCGGTAGCCGCGACAGGCGTGGCGCCCTCGATGTTGGTACTCGAACAGCCGGCGATCGCCAAAAAGACGACCGCCGCGCCTGTGCGACAAAAACGACCAGTGCCAGAAAAAACAGTCTTGCCAGTATCAGTCGTCATATTGTTTCCCTGGCAGCCAAGATAGAGCGCGTTGGACCCTGTTGGATGTGCCATGATACTATGTCAAGAAAACGCTTCGGGAGGAACCCCGCGAACCATGTCCAAAACACCCGATTCGGGCAAAGCGGAAGATGACCGGCCTTCGACCGTCGAGCAATATCTGGTCAAGGATCCGGAGCGCTTCGCCTTGAACATGGCCCGCATGATCGAGCAGGCCGGCAAGGCGGCTTCCGCATGGGCCGAGCCGCGCGAGAAAGGCGACGTGCGCGACCATGTCGCCGAGCCGGTCGTCGATATGGTGAAAACCTTCTCCAAACTCAGCGAATACTGGCTTTCCGATCCGCAGCGCGCGCTGGAGGCGCAAACGCGGCTGTTCTCCGGCTACATGACCGTCTGGGCCAACTCCATCCAGCGCCTCAGCGACGGCGGCGAAGACACCGAAGGCGCGTTCAAGCCCGAGCCCGGCGACAAGCGTTTCCAGGACCCGGAATGGGGCCGCAACGCTTTCTTCGATTTCCTCAAGCAGGCCTATCTCGTCACCTCGCGCTGGGCGAACGACCTGGTCGAACACGCCGATGGCCTGGACGAGCACACCCGCCACAAGGCCGGTTTCTACGTCAAGCAGGTGTCCAACGCCATTTCGCCGTCGAATTTCATCCTGACCAACCCGGAACTGTTTCGCGAGACCATCGCCTCGAATGGCGAAAACCTGGTGCGCGGCATGAAGATGCTGGCCGAGGACATCGCCGCCGGCAAGGGCGACCTGAAACTGAGGCAGGCCGACTATTCGTCCTTCGAGATCGGCAAGAACCTGGCCACGACACCCGGCAAGGTGGTGGGCCGCAGCGACGTCGCCGAGATCCTGCAATATGATCCGGCGACCGAAACCGTGCTCAAGCGGCCGCTGCTGATCTGCCCGCCATGGATCAACAAATTCTACATTCTCGATCTCAACCCGCAAAAATCCTTCATCCGCTGGGCCGTCGAGCAGGGCCACACCGTCTTCGTCATCTCCTGGATCAACCCGGACGAGCGGCACGGCACCAAGAGCTGGGAGGCCTATATCAGAGAGGGCCTGCAATACGGCCTGGACACGATCGAAAAGGCCACCGGCGAACAGGACGTCAACGCCGTCGGCTATTGCGTCGGCGGCACGTTGCTGGCAGCCGCCCTGGCGCTTTTGGCGCAGGAGGGCGACCACCGCATCAAATCGGCCACCTTCTTCACCACGCAGGTCGATTTCACCCATGCAGGCGACCTGAAAGTGTTCGTCGACGAGGAGCAGGTCGCGGCCGTCGAAAAGGCGATGAACGAGAAAGGCTATCTCGACGGCACCAAGATGGCGACCGCCTTCAACATGCTGCGCTCGGGCGACCTGATCTGGCCCTATGTCGTCAACAACTACATGCGCGGCAAGGATCCCCTGCCCTTCGACCTGCTCTACTGGAACGCCGATTCGACCCGCATGGCCGCAGCCAACCATTCCTTCTACCTGCGCAATTGCTATCTCGAGAACAGACTTTCGCAAGGCGAGATGGAACTGGCGGGCCACGTCGTATCGCTGAAGGATGTCACCATCCCGGTCTACAACCTCGCCTCCAAGGAAGACCATATCGCGCCGGCGCTTTCGGTGTTCCTCGGTTCGAAATATTTCGGCGGCGAGGTCGACTACGTCCTGGCCGGCTCCGGCCACATCGCCGGCGTCGTCAATCCGCCGGCGGCGCAGAAATATCACTTCTGGACCGGCGGCAAGCCAACCGGCGACTTCAACGAGTGGCTCGCCAAGGCCACCAACCATCCCGGCTCCTGGTGGTCGCACTGGCAACGCTGGATCGAGGCCAAGGACGACACCCGCGTGCCGGCCCGCAAACCCGGCAAGCACATGAAAACCCTGGGCGATGCGCCAGGCACCTATGTCAAGGTGCGTGTGTAACCTTCTGTAATGTGTGGTGAGTTGACGCGCCGGTAAAAGAGGGCGAAATGGTGTCGTCAACCCTTAAGCGCTCCCGATTCTTCTCTAGCCGTCGAATTACTCTGGGGCTTGCGGATTTGACACAGGTCTCGTTTCCGTTCGGGGACAAGGGTTTATTGCGGCGAGACGTTTCGGTGCCGCCAATGAAGTACCGACCGGACATCGAGGGGGAATTTGGTTTTGAAATCAGCAGGATCGCGCCTCGCGAAGGGAGAAAGCCGCGCCATTGCGGCCGCGCTTTTCTCCGTGCTCCTGGCGTCCTGCACCTCGGCCGGCGACCCATCCCTGTCCGTCGGCATGCCCGGCTACAATGCCTCGGCACCGGACACAGCCTCCGGCAGCCAACAGGTCACCACTGATTCATCGTCGCAGATGACGACTTCACAAATGACGATGACCGCCAAGGGCGACGCAAGCCTTCCCGAGCAGGTCGCTCATGTGCCAGCGGCCAAGCCAGGGGCGCAGGCGCTCCAGGGAGGCACCAAATCGGATGCCGGCTTCCCCGTCCCGGCTAAAGCGGGCGCAGAGACGGCTGCAGGCCAGACGCCGCAGCCACAGGCGGCGCAGACGGTTGAACAGGCCGACGCTGCTGCGCAGAAGACTGAAACCGCCGAGGCCGGCACGGCCGCGCCGAAGTCCGCCGCGCCGGCGATGAACAACCCGGTCTATGTGACCGCCGCAGAGCCGCAGGCCTATGCGCCGAAGAAGAAGGGGTTCTTCGCCACTTTGTTCAGCGCCACGCCCGCCTCGGCAGCACCTGCCCCGCAGGCCAGCAACAGGTCGGGCGAGCAACCGCCGGCGGCGCAGCCCAAGGCCTCACAGCCCCAGTCGGCTCAGCCCAAGGCGGCGGCGAAACCCGCCATCACCCTGGCCTCGGCCAAATCAGCTGAAAAGCCGGTGCAACTGGCTTCGCTCGGCGATACCAGCCGTTTCACCGACGACGCGCTGCCTGGCGTGCGCAAGACCGCACTTTTCGAGATCAAGCGCAAATCCGGCCTCGACGACGACAGCGACGTCGATCTGAACGAGGATGAAGGCGGCGCCTATCAGGTGGCATACGCTCCCGGTCTTGCCCGGCTGGCGCCCAACGGTCTTTTGAAGCAGACCGAGAATGTCGACGTTGCCTGCCTGAAACCTTCGCTGGTCCGCGTGCTGAAGACGATCGAGGGCCACTACGGCAAGAAGATGATCGTCACCTCCGGCTATCGTGATCCGGCCCGCAACCGCCGCGCCAACGGCGCCAAGAATTCGCTGCACATGTATTGCGCCGCCGCCGACATCCAGGTTCCAGGCGTCTCGAAAGCGCAACTGGCAAGCTACATCCGCAGCATGCCAGGGCGCGGCGGCGTCGGCACCTACTGCCATACCGAATCCGTCCACATCGACGTCGGTCCCGAGCGCGACTGGAACTGGCGCTGCCGTCGGCGGCGGTAAAGGCTGGTTCTCCCTCTCGTCCATGCAACGCCCGCCGTGTGCCGTCTCAGGACGGCATACGGTGCCGCGTCGAACCAGGGGGAAATCGCCGAAAATGCGCGGTTTTGCGGTCACCGAAAAAAGTTGTCGCAGGTAGCGGCAGACGGGTTGCCGGTTTGGTGCAACGCAACTATAAGCGCTCACATCTGAGCGCGCCCATCGTCTAGCGGTCAGGACACCGCCCTTTCACGGCGGTAACAGGGGTTCGATTCCCCTTGGGCGTACCAGAGATTTTCAGGCAGTCAGCTACTTCCCCGTCCTGCCACGTCGAACCTAGTTCAAATAACTGTCAGTGAACACTGGCGGACTTCCCGCTATTTCCATTCAAACCTGTCGGTCGGCTCAAGGCTGGATCGAAACGTTTGGCGAAGAGCCGCCAGAGCCGCCGTTTTCCCATTCAGGTAGGCATCGAAGAACGACACTGCTCCGTCTTGTACAATCCGCGTGTAGCGGGTCTCCTCCTCGGGGCCGTGGGCGTGTGGTCCGTGCTTCAGGCCGGAAAACGCATTGTGCTCAGCACCGCCGAGAACGAGCAGATATTGATGAGGGATGGTCAGCGCTTCGTAGGGAAGGGTCCGCTGTATCGGATCGAATTCCTTGTTGCCGGGCACTGCATTGCCATCTTTCGTCCCCGTGATGTGAAACAGCGGGATATCGATATCGCGGTAAAGGGCGACCAAGTCGCCGCCCTGGATGGGTATGTTCGGGCTCATGACCAGGCCAGCGCGAATTCCTGGCTCCTTGAACGACCACTGCCCGCCCGGACCCATTCTCTGCCCTGCTGCAACCATCGTCGAGACGCCTCCATAAGAGTGTCCGGCCATGCCGATGCGTGTCAAATCCAGGCGGCCGGCGAGCCGCCCCTCGCCGTTCATGCGCGCAAGCTCGCGCAGGGCAAAGGGCACGTCCTGAAATCGCGCGCGCGCCGCATTGGCGTCCCACATGGCTTCACGAAGAATGCGGTAGACTTCCGCAAGAGAGTTTGCCTGTTGCCAGATCGAACTGTCCGTCCCGGTATGCTGCAGGTGCACCGCCACGTAACCGCTTTCCGCCAGGCGCCGCCCGAGGTAAGGCATCGCCTCGCGCGATCCGCCAATGCCATGCGACACAAGGATCACCGGGTAAGCGCCGGAGAGGGAAGCGGGGGCATAAAGCCGGTACGGCACCGAACGGCTGCGCGATTCGTCGCGAAAGGCGCCGTCAATGACAGTATATCCCGAAGGTGTATCATCCACGGTTTCGTTCATCCGCCAGCCTCTCAGGAATGTATGCTCGAAAGCCTCTATTGTTCGCCCGGTTCCTTGACCCGCTGGGCCGAAAGCATTAAGGCAAATACAGGTGGAATCCACATCCAAGACATCTATTGCCCGCTAGGTACGTGCTATGGTGGTGTTTGAAACAAGCGCTCACTATTACCGCTTCTTTGCCAACGAGTCTCGTCGTGGAGGCTCTCCCCTCTATGAAAAGCTGTCGCTTGGGATTGCGGACAATGTCGCGCTGCAGCGCCTGGCGGCGGGGCGCAGGAAGGGTCAGCCGGCGGCGAACCTTGTCTTCGGCGCGGTACAGTATCTCCTGCTCGGCGGCGTCGACCATCCTCTCAAGGATTATTATCCGAGTCTGGGCGGAACGCGGCCGGCCGACGATCGCGCATTCGAACTTTTCGCCGCTTTTTGCGGTGCCCACGAAGCCGAACTCGTCGACATCATCGCGAAGCGCGCCACCAACACCAACGAGGCTGGCCGCAGCGCGCTGCTGCTGCCCGCATTCGATCTGGTTGCGCGCGAAGCCGCCTCTCCCCTTGGCCTCGTCGAGATCGGATCCAGCGCCGGCCTGAACCTGAACTTCGACAGCTATGGATATCGGTATACGGACGGGAACGGCGCTCCGAAGCTGGAGCGGTGGACCGATGCGGATTTCGTCCTTTCCTGCATCCTTGAAGGGCCTGGCGTGCCTGTTTTGGGGATGTTCCCGCCCCCCGTTTCATCGAGGATCGGCCTCGAACTTTATCCGACCGATGTTCGGGACGAAAATGAACGCCGGTGGCTCAAGGCGCTTGTCTGGCCCGAGCGCATTGACCGGCTTACAAAACTGGATGGCGCCCTGAAGGTCGCCGCCGCGCATCCGCCCCGGATCAAAGGCGGCGACGCCGTGTTGAACCTGAGCTCTGCGCTGGCGGAGATTCCGCCTTATCAAGCCCGGTGCGTGTATCACACGATCATGGGCTATCAGCTTTCTGGCGATCAACACCGACGCATAAACGATATCCTGTTGGAGGCGAGCAAGACGGCGCCGGTCTGGCGCGTCACCGTGGAAGGCGAGGTCGCACACCCCAACCCCACTGAGACGTTCAATCCTCTCAAGGTCAGCAGATACTTCAATGGCGAGCGCAGGGTAAAAACGCTCGCGGTCTGCGATCCGCATGGGCTATCGATGGAGTGGAAAGGTTAGCAGCTCGACGGTTTACCCGGCCATTCCTGTCCTTGACCAGATGCAAAACGCGGTGCGCTTTACTCTAACGTGTCCACATCATCGGCGATGGACAAACGGTCGCGCGGCAGGGGCACACGCAACTCGTTGCGGTTGGACAAGGCCTTGGCAAAGTCCGGTTTGAGCGTCAGCGCCTCGTCAAAGCTGGCGAGTGCTTCATCAATGCGCCCCAACGCCCGCAGCGTCACCCCCCGATTGTTCATTGCCTGCACGAAATCGGGTTTCACCCCGATGGCTTTCTCGTAGCACGCGAGAGCCTCGTCATACCGTTTCAGGCCGCGCAAGGCATGCCCCCTGTTGTTGTACGCAGCTGCGGCTTTCGGATTGATCTCAGTGGCGCGAGCCAGGTAGGTGTCCGCTGCCTGATGCCGACCGGCCTGAAGACATAGAACGCCCAACAGATAATTAGCGTCGTAATGCCGGGGATTTGCTGCCAGTACCTGCAGATAAATCCTCTGGGCATCCAAAAATTGCTTGCTCCGATGGCATTGCAGCGCACGCGCAAATTGCTCCTCAATACGCCTAGCCGCCACAAGCTCGTCCAGATGCCGGCGCGCCTCCAGATTGCTCGGTTCAGTTTCGAGCACCTGCCTGCAACCGCGCTCGGCCAGATGGAACTTCCCCTCCTGACGCAGCTTTCCCACCGACGAAATCACCGAGGGAAGGCTTCTTCGATCCAGCCTGTTTCCGCGGCTGTTGGTGGAGTCGATCCGGACACCCTCTACAAGCCGCTCCTTCGATCCGAAACTGTACTTGTACGAAAAATCTCCAGTGCCAAGGTCGTAAGTCCTGAGGCCGTTTTGAATTGCCCAACGGATGCTGTAGGCGTGAAGCACCAAGCCCGGTGGAGGCTTCCGAATTGCGAGATTGCGGCTGACGAGGAAACAGACGAGTGAACGCTTCGACCTGTCGATAAACGCAATGTGTACTCCTAATGGAGTATCGCCTTTCCATAATACGGGCGAGAACAGCACACCCGCCTTGTGGCACTCAAGTAACATATGGCGGCAGTTGGCAATAACACTCTGAGCATAGACGCGGCTTTTGGCCTCCCACTGCGCAAGCCAAAGTTGATAGAAAACCTCCAGGTCGCTTTGGATTGTCTCGAAGTCCGCCACACTTATCCGGTATTCTCCGCTATTTTCGACCTGACGAAGAAAATGGCGGACATCACGACGGGTTTTCGAGCCAAGGTTGCCATCCAGGAATTCGTCCCAATCGGCTGGCAAATCGACATACATATAGATGTCATGATTTATGTTTTCGCCTGTTCGGGTTGTATGGCGACGTCGTTCAATCTTTTCCTTCACAAAATCGCTGTCAGAAAAGCTTCCAAGCAGCATTTGACGGCGCCTGGCCGATATCGAAATGTCGTCGCAGTGTAACGTCGTCCAATTCAGCGCCTGCAGGCGACCGGCGAACGACGAAATGACTTGCTCTTCGAATTCGGGAACGCAGATGAAGCCCGTATAGGTGGCGAAATACGAGCCGGCCATCCTTATGCTGCTATAAAACCCCGCCTGCTCATCAAGCCCGGTGACGAGTTGCAAAGGGAAGAAGGCGACATATTCGTTCGACCCGGGAGACCGCGCGGCCAAAATCACCCAACCTGGGCGTCGCAGCCAATTCGACATCCATGGCCACGACAGGAAGAAGTTCGCCTCCGGATCGGAGTCATATATCCGGTCCCAATTCTCTCTCAGCGGCTCCAACGCTTCGAATTTGTCGACCATATCGATTTGCATGCGCTGACCATCACTGAAGTGCCTTATCGAGCGTTGCGGTTATCTTTGCCGCTTTCTCTGACGCCTGAGACTGTGCGTCAAAACATGTCCCACCAGTTCTTCATACTTGATCCCATGCAGGGCGGCCGAACGATAGACCGCCGAGGCCGGCGCCATGTTGCAGGCGATGTTCACTTCGATGAAAACGGTCCGGCGCGTGTCGGGATCATAACGGAAGTCGAAGCGGGCATAATCGAATGGCGACATCTCGGCCACCATTCGTGCGGTTGCCTCCGAAACCTCTTCAGCTCCCGGTCCGTCGTAAGGAGCGGACTTGTAGGAACTGTTGAGCCCTCGCTTTGCTTCATTGGTCAGAACATTGTCGCCAGGGCGGCCGCGCTCCTCGAAGACCGCCAATGAACCCGGGGGGAAGCCCTCGACAATTGGAACCGTCAGATTGAGGCCCGGCACAAACTCTTCTGCAATGAATTCACGGCCGCCGTGACGCGGATCCGAGATGGTTGTCAGCGCATCCCGCCAATCCGCTTCATTCTCGACCTTTACAATTGCGTCGGAAGCGATACCCCCTCGCGGCTTGACAATCCACGAACCGGGGAGGCTGAACTTGTCATTGCTGACCTCACCGGGCTGCATGATCCTGTGCTTGGCGACATCGAGCCCCAGCGAAGCAGCCAGTTGCTTGGCCAATACCTTGTCTTCCGAGACCGCCCGGCTTGACGCCGATGCGCCGAGACACGGGACGCCACGATAGGCCGCGATTGCCGGCGCCAGGAGCTCGTGACCATCGAATATCGCATGCGAGTGAATGGCATAGAGGAAATCGAAGTCGAGAGGCCCGAACAGCACCTCGTGCTCGCTCGCCGGCGTGACCCTGAAACCCAGCCCGCGCAGCGTTTCGAGCATGATGGCATGGTAGACGACGTGGTAGCCGTACTTGGCCCTGCGCTCCGGGCTGGAGTCGAGGGCATGACGCGCCAAAAACAGCACATGGGTTTGCGCCAGCTCTTCCGGCGATGGGGTCAACAGGTATTCCAACGTCGGCATTTATGAGCCTGATGTGTTCAAAACGCTTTTCCATGCTTGCATCATGGCTTGAGCCGGTCAAGCAGAACCACGGGCAATATTTTGGGTGGCGTTGAATACAGATCCAGACTGGGATGCTGGCCGCACTGCCCGGTGAAGAAACGCAGGAGCAGTTCGGGGCTCCCGGCCGTCCTTTGACGGGAGTCAAAGCCCCAGCTCGAATGTAGAAGCCTGCTTGCTTCCGAGAAAATTCTCCAAGGCTTGGATAGCGTCTATCGTATGCTGGGCATTGTCTATGCGAGCCCACCTATTTTTCTCTGCATTGGTCCTGATGGCTCCTCGGTACGCATAAAAAGGAAGAGAAGATTCATCCAGTTTTTCTCTATACTGCAAGGATGCGATGTTTTTCAACGAGAGCATAATAGCGTCAAGGTATCGCCCTGCCCTCACCTCATCCCCTGTCCGCTGCGCCATCTCGAATGCATAAGCCAGCCCCTCGGTATAAACTCCGTCCGAGGACGCGTGCGGAAGGCCGTACTGAGGGGTTGCTGGATTGAAGAATCGACCAATCCTGTACGACCGGTCCTGAAGTTCAAGCAATTTGTCGTTCAGAGTAAACACCGCCTCGGCGAATTTATCGGCTTTCGTCAACTCATATAGATGCCGATAAGCGATGGTGTGCCAAGGCACGTATGCCGGGTAATAATTATCTGCGATATTGCGGACATATTCATCTAAATAGAATTCTGCACTGCGCGCCGCTTCGTCGAAATAACGGGTTAATCCAGTCCGGAAATAATATTCCAGCAAAGCTACTAATGCTTCCCCTGAGTAAAATGTTAAGAGGTATTTTGCGTCGAAGGAATAATTCGGCTCCTTTAGCCAAGGGCGAAAGGACCCGTCTGCATTCTGGAGCGCAAGGATGCCCTCCGCGGCTGCACTAGCCTTTGACTGGAACTGTCCAAAATGAGGGCTTGCCGCGAATGTGCGAAGCAGAATCGCATTTGCCCCGAGCTTTGACTTGCCATCATATTCAATATAACCAATACCACCCTCCTCCCTATACCACGTATTCATAATGAACGACAAATTCCGGCGATGAACAGGGCGAAGCGAGATATTTCCTACGCTCATTTCCGCCAACGTGCGCGATGACATAAGCTGTCTTAGTTCATTGTTTTTTTCAGATTTCTCGCCCGTATACGGATTAATACTGTAGGTAAACAGGCCCCTTTTTCCAATATTGCGGATTATCCAGGCTTCCGCCAAGTCTCGGATCCTTGCCATCTCCTCCGGCAGCGACACGTCCGTCCGTCGTTCGGGAGACCGTTCGGCGCGATGAAAGCTCGTCTTCGGCATGAGGCGTTTGGAGGTTTGAACCCGGTGGGCGGACATGGTTTCGCCGAGATTGATCGAGTTTTGGGCTGCTCTTCAACCGTCGACTGTAATGGCAGGGTCTATGCGGTGGCAACGGCCTCGGCTGTAGGGCCGGGCTCCAAATGAGCGTAGAGAGCCGTGAAGATCCTGGTTTGTCGCTGCAATTGAAGGGCCGGTCTGCGACCAAGCCCGGCGCGGAGGAGTGAAGATAGCTTCGCGGCCGATAGTCAGCCTCGCGCCGGCCCTCCAGTTCAGTATCCCAAACGGAAGGTGAGCGCCTTTAGACGCTCACCTTCGCGATTATCGAGCCAATATCTGGTGGGGTCGCTAGCCGCCGCTGCCGCCGCCACCGCCGCTGCCGCCGCTACCACCGCCGCCGCCGCCGCTGCCGCCGCCACTGCCGCCACTGCCGCCACTGCCGCCGCTGCCGCCACTGCCGCCACTGCCGCCACTGCCGCCGCTGCCGCCGCTGCCGCCGCTGCCGCCGCCGCCGCCGCCACCACCGCCGCCGCCGCCATTGCCGCCGTCGCCGTCACCATCGCCGTCGCCGTCACCATCGCCGTCGCCATCGCCGTCGCCGTCACCATCGCCGCCATTGCCGCCGCCGCCGCCGCCATTGCCGCCGTCACCATCGCCGCCATCGTTCAAGGCGGCGGTGATAAGGGCCGTGGTGACCGGCGGGCACATGTCGATTTGCGCGGCGGAAAGAATGCTGGTGCGGTTGGCTGCAATACAGCAAAGCGCGAAATTGGCTTCAGTGAGAGGTTGGCACTGTGCAGCCGCAAGCCGAGGACGTTGACTCTGCTGTGCGGTTGCCGGTGTGATCATTGCCACCGTGAAGGCAGCGGATGAAAGGAGCAGTATTCTTAGAATCGTGCTCGAGACGTCAGGGTACAGGTGCATTTTCTTCCTCCTTGAGGGAAAAAAGGCGCTCCCGTCCCCTTTGGTTGCGCGAAGGGTCAATATTACCGACCATCGGTAACACTTTGTTAAGTATGGCAAACAATTTGTTCCTGCGCAATCGCGATTCTCAGGGTTGATTTACCAATCCCCATAAGGATTATGCCGACCCACCAAAAGGGGACACTCAGTGATTCGTTCAGCGGCGCTTCTAGCGGCGGCCATTTTGTTGGCCGGCTGCAGCAATCAAACAACCGGAACAGCAACGAAGATGGCCACGCAAGGCTACGCCTTTGCACCGGCCGCCTTCTACAAATTCTGCGCCAGCGATCCGGCGCTCTGCAGCACCCGCGGCAAGGTCAAAGCGGTCGAACTCACGCCGAGACTGGAAGCGGAACTTGCGAGCGTGAACAAGTCGGTCAATCGCCGCATCAAGGAGAGAGGCGACAGAGACTCCGCAGGCCGAGCCGACGTCTGGGGCTTGCCGACCGGCGAAGGCGATTGCGAGGATTTCGCCATCCTCAAGAAAGCCGAGTTGTTGAAACGCGGGTGGCCCGCATCCGCCATGTTGCTGACCGTTGCGACGCTTGGCGGCGCAGGTCATACGGTCCTGACGGTGCGGACGAACCAGGGCGATCTGGTGCTGGACAACAGGACGGGCGCGATCAGGAATTGGTCACGGACGTCGTACCGTTATTTTGCTCGGCAGTCCCAGTCCGAAAACGGCAAGTGGACGCGGATAAGAACCTGACACCCGTGCCTTGATCGCCCCGCGTCGATTTCGCCGCGCGCAAACCAGATCTATCTTCGATCTGGCGTCCTCAGCCCGGCGGTTGGCCGCGACCGTCACCGATTCTGCGCGATAATGCGTCCAGGCGGACGTCACGGCGGCCTGATCGTGGCCCACGTCAACCTCGATGCGCGGCATCACAGGGCAAGCAATTCAATGCGGAAAGGAATTGCTTTCGACGACCCGCCAAATATCCTTGTTGATTGCGCTGATCGCCTGGATGGAGGCGCTGATCCGCTTCATCTCGGAATCGTCGAGCTCCTCGATCTTCCCATATTTGATTGCATCCTTGCTGTCGAAGATGCGCATTAGTTGCGTGCTCGCGTGCGTTCCCGTTTCGTCGAACGAATAGATGCAGTGGCTGTATTTGTTGCGCAGCTTTCCCTGCCGGGTAAGCTGACTGGCGATCTCCAGGACCTGGCGTCGGCATTCAACCGGTGTTCCCGCCATCTTCGCCAACCGCTCGACCAGCTCGATCCGTGCGCGCGTGGTGTTCAGCGTCAGGAAAATGACGATCGCAGTCTCCTTGTCTACTTTCGCCAGACCGGCAATCAGGTAAATCAGCAAGCTTTCTGTGTTGGTCCATGTGTAGTTCAATTGACCAACAAGCAGTAAAATCTCCTGGAAGCGTGGCATCGACCTGCTCACGTGAGAGTTGAGATCACCGGGCGATCCGCACCGGGAACCATTCCAGCGGCCGCTACCCGTCTGGCATGAAAAAGGGCTGCGGCTTCAGTCCTGTTGTGGGCGCCCAGCTTGTTGATGATGTTGTGCATGTGAATTTTGACGGTGTGTTCGGAAAGGCGAAGTGCGGCCGCTATGGTTTTGTTCTGCAGTCCCTGCGACGCCATCTCCAGGATCTGACTCTCCCGACATGTCAGCTGGCCTGACTCCTCGAGTGCGGCTTGTCGTTTGATGGCGGGCTTCGCTTCCTTCGCGTCGCCATGCGGCACGCCGTTGTTCAGGTACGACTGAAACATGGCCAAGGGGAAATATTCGCCTCCGCGCAGCATGAGCCTGATCACGGAAAGCCACACATCCAGCTTCAGGTTCATGGGAAGCACGCCGCGCACCACTCGCGACGCAAAGATCTCATCGGGGGAAAGCGGTCTCCTGCCGTCGTCCTGCATCACAGCGGTCATGGCTGCCGGGTGGAAGCGGGCCAGCTGGGCGGAACAGGAATCGATTTCGCTCAGAAACACCGCATCGATCAGAATGAGGGAAACCGAAGGATCGAACGCAGTCCAGGTGGCGGACAGGTCGCGAACGCGCTCAGCCCCGATCCACGGGAATTCCCTTTCGACGGCATGCACCAGGCTATCGGAGATCGTGTCGTCGGGGGCGATGAACAGCAAGGTTCGTCGGGCCCAGGATTCTCTATCGGCTGTCTCAGCTCGACCTCGTCCGCTCGCCTCCACCCCATCCACCCCACTCATGGCCCACCTGTCTACGAACACTCACAAAAGGCCGGGAACCCCTAACCCGGACGACACACGTTAACGACTTCCTAACTCAAAAATAGGCGAAAAAATATAGTCCTGACGAGCTAGGCAATTGCTGGGACACCGCGGCGCGGCGCGCAACTGTCCGCGATTCACGATTGCTGCCGACCTGGTCTTCCGTCCAGGATTTAACCCTTCATGGCGAGCAGCTCGTCCCAAACGGGCTAGCTCCAACTATCAGCTTACAATTTACGGCTGACGGCCACAGACTTCCAATGTTCCGAATTGGGAGTTTGGGGAACATCCAGAGATTCACGAGAGCAGCGAGCGACCGCACCGTTGGGCGGCGCAGGCGGTAACTCGTGCGCAATCTGGCTGCCTCGCTCCCCCGTCAAAGGGAGGTGACGCCGTACAAACAGACGATGACCGGATCTCCGGCCTTAGTCCCCTAGGCGCAGGCGATCCAAAACCAACCACATGAAAACTTAACGGCCGCGAGCAGCCCAAGACCACGTCAGAATGAATGTGGTTCGGTTGTCGCGGCCCCTAACCGAGGGAACGACAATGACTACTCGCACCAACAATAACACCGGTTGGCAGTTCATCGGCGACGTCGCCGATGCCGAAGCCGATGCAAAATCCGACGCTGACTCCAAGAGCGACGCCAGCGCCGACGCCAAGAGCGACGCCAGCGCCGACGCCAAATCCGATGCCGACGCAAAATCCGACGCTGATTCCAAGAGCGACGCTGACTCCACCGGTGTCGGCGTCGGCGTAGGCGTGGGTATCGGAGCTGGCATCGGCATTGGCGACGCTGACGCTACGGCCAATTCGACCAGCAACAACAACAACAACAATAGCAATTCGAGCAGCAACAACAATAGCAACAATAGCAACAACAACAACTCCAACACCAACACCAACAACGTTAACACCGATGTTAAAGCCAGTGTTAGCGCCCACGCGTCCTCCGACGGAAAGTCGGACGACGATTTCGCTGACCTCGACCACGTGGCTGTCGGCCTCGGCGGCGTCATGATGTTCAGCCGCGACGGCGACATCAGCTTCGATCCGGGCGACGACGTCAGCTTCTCGGACGTCCTGAACGGTGCGTTTGCCGGAGCCGGCAATGGCCACAGCGCCACCATTATCAACCAGACCGGCGACATGAAGGACAACGACTATCTCGGCAGCGCGACGGTCAAGAATGACGGCTACTTCGGCAACAAGGGCGACGCCAAGGGTGGTTACGCCAAGTCCGAGGAAGGCATCGATGCCGGCGGCGACGGCGGCCATGCCGGCGATTCGGTCGCTTTGGGCGGCTTCGGCGCCAAGGGCGGCGATGCCGATAGCGGCAACGCCAAGGCTGGCGACGCCAAGGGCGGCGGTGTGGCCGTGAGCGTGCCGATTGTCGTCGGCTCCGCTGACGCCAAGTCCGACGGCGGCAACGCTCATGGCGGTGACGCCGTGCCGATCGCGGTTAGCGGCGACGCCAAGGGCGGCGACGCGTCCGGCGTGGCTGTCGGCGCAGGCCTCGGCGGTGACGGCAAAGGCGGCTACGGCGACAGCGGCGAAGCCGATGGCGGCGACAGCGGCGACGCCAAGGGCGGCGACGGCGGCGACGGCGTCGGGCTCGGCCTGGGCCTCGGCCTCGGCGTCGGCGTCGGCGGCGACTCCAAGGCCGACGGCGGCAATTCCGACGCCAAGGGGGGCGACGCTGGCGCGCTTGGCTTTGCCGACGCCAAGGGCGGCGACGGCGGCAACGGCGGCAATGGCGGACGCGGCGGCGACTCGACCGCGGTACCTGTCGCCCTGGCGCTTATGGACGATGCCGAGGCTGGGAGCGACTCCGACTCCTGGTCGTCTAAAGATGACAACGTCGCCGTAGCTATCCCGATCGCCGCGAATGGCGACACCGATGCCGGTAACACCGGTGGTGGCGGCGGCGGTGGCGGCGGTGGCGGCGGCGGTGGCGCGAATGCCGGCAACTTCGCCGACGTCGATGGCGGCGCTGCAACGTCGACTGGCGGCGCTGCAGACTCGACCGGGGGCGCTGGCTCCGGCTCCGGCACTGGCTCTGGCTCTGGCTCTGGCGTTGGCGGCGCCGGCGGCGGCGCCAACAGCGGCGCGGGTGGGGCTGGCACGAGCGGCGACGCAACCGGCGGAGCCGGCAGCGGCGGAGCCGGCAGCGGCCTGGCAAGCAACGTCAACACCGGTGGCGCAGCTGCCAGCGGTGCGGCCACGAACGGCGACGCGACTGGCGGCGATGCGACCGGCGGCGCTTCGACGGCGACCGGTGGAACGGGCGCGGTTGCTCTCAGCGGCGCTTGGGCTGACGGAGCGGACGGTGGCTATGCCTGGAGCGGCGACGCCACGGGCGGCGCTGGCGGCAACGGCGGCGCAGCGACTGCGACCGGCGGCGCGGCTGGCGATGGCGGCGGCGGCGGCAGCTGGGGGTCGAATATCGGCCACGACCAGCACATCGAAGCCATAAGCCAGGCCAACGCCAATGGCACCATCGACATGAACGGCTTCAACCAGCAGATCGTCATGGGCGCAAACCTGCAGGGCCACTCGGTCGACATGACTGTAGTGGGCGGCAACCTCACCAGCTCGCTGGTTGGCGAAGACGACGCCACATAACTGGCATGGCCGGTCTCGCCGCAGCGAGACCTGCAAAAAAGGGACTGCGCGGGGGAAAACCTCGCGCAGTCTTTCGAACCAGAGAAGAGAAGCGCGACCCGGCAAGGGCGCGGATGATCTCGAAAACCGGAGGAAACTTCCGTGTATATGGACAAGATCACCGAGGCGATCAGCCACTTTGTGGGACTCTTTGAAATCACGCTGGAGCAAGCCCGTCTCAGGAAAGCCTATGACGAATTCAAGGCGGCCCAGGCGGTCGAGGAAGAAACGCCGGAGCTTGCCAGTCAAACGGTCAACGTCGACGCAGGATACAATCTGGAGGATTTCGTTCCCTCCATCGAGTATTCGCCAGTCCCACCAAAACTTGTCCTGTCGACACCTTGGTCGGATTTCCAATTCGTTCCTCCAGACATCCCTGCGATCCCGCAGCCGGACGTCGCCTATCCAGGTTTCCTGCTTCCCCCGGAAGCGTACCCGATGGGGAGTGCGCCTTCGCGCCTGATCCTGCCCCATATCGAGCCCCCTGGCTCGGTGGCGGTCCTTATCAATCAGGAGGTCCGGCTCTCCGACAACGACTATACAGGCGCTGGCGGACATGGCCTGAAATTCTCTCCTGCAGCAGCGGACCATGCTGCCGAAATGGCAACCTTGCTGGGCGCGGCGGCGGATCTGTCGCCGATCGACGATCTGGAAATGCCGGGTTCGTCCGAGGAGATAGTGGCTGTCATCAAGACAGCCGGCGAACGGCTCAACGGTTATCCGGAGGAAACGGATGGCGAAGCCGATGTTTTCGTCGTCAAGGCCGACGTCATCGAAGGCACTTACGTCAATGGGCAATCCGTGGACGAAGCGCCCAAGCTCGACGATCACCTCCCGGAGAAGCACCGTCGAGCCGAGGAGGAGGACGAGGACGAGGAAGAAGAGGCCGAGCAACCCTCCTACACGCCTGGGTCCGGAAGCATCGACATCGATGTTTCGGTCGAGCTGGAAGCCGGCGGCAATCTCCTCGTCAACAGCGTGGCGATGGCCAACAACTGGCTGCAGTCGCCGGTTTGCGCGGTGATGGGCGACCATGTCGAGCTCAACGCGATCATTCAGATCAACGTCTCGTGCGACAGCGACCTCGTCAGTTCCTCCATCAACGGTTGGGGCCTGAACGCCACCGATCCGACCCAAGGCTTCAATATCGCGATGTTCAAGCGCATCGATCCGTCGGCGGAAGCTGCGGCGTCGCAGGCCAAGCAGGGTGACTTCCCCAAGCACTGGGTTGTCACCGAGGTCGAAGGCGACCTGCTCATCATGAACTGGATCCAGCAATACACCTTCATGATGGACAATGACGTTTCCGTCCTGTCGTCATCGGGAGTCAAGACGCTAGTGACAGCCGGCGCCAACACGGCGGCCAACGACATTTCGCTGGACGAACTGGGCTTCAATTACGACCTGATCGTCGTCGGCGGAAACATTTATGACGCCAACATCATCCATCAGTTGAACGTGCTCCTGGACAACGACCTGATCGGCGCGGTCGATGGTTTCCAGACAACCGGCGAAGGCGCGGCCTCCACCAGCGACAATCTGCTTTGGAACCAGGCCAACATCGTCAATTACGGCGCCGGCGATCGCTTCGAGGCGATGTCTGAAGCTTATCGCAAGGCGTGTGAAAGCCTGCAAAACGGCAAAGCTGACCTTTCCGACATACTGAACGATGGCGCATTCGCGGGCATCGGGGCGATTCGCGTGCTCTACATCTCCGGCGACATCCTCAATCTGCAATACATCAAACAGACCACCATTCTTGGCGACAGCGATCAGGTAGCCTTGGCCATGAATGCGCTGGCGCATCCGGAGGCGGACTGGACAATTTCGACGGGAACCAACTCGCTGGTCAATTATGCCTACATTGCCGACGTGGATTCCACCGGCAAGACCTATGTCGGCGGCGGCATCTATTCGGACGAAATCCTCATCCAGGCGGAGCTGATTTCCACCGGCCCCGATCTTGGCGGCCAGAATCCCGACGTGCTGGTGAATGAAGCGGTCGCTTTCCTCGATGACGACATGCTGGCGCCGGAAGCCTCTCAAAACGTGGCGTATCCTTCGCTCGTGCCTGAGACCTATTCCGATCCGATGCAAAGCGTTCTCGCGTGATTTTCGAACCGGGGTGGCAGCAATGACCGAAGATCGCGATCAAACCGGGCGCGCTTTCGCCCAAGAACCAGAATGGGATCGGCCGGATGACGGCGGCGAAGCAGTCGGGCGAAGCGCCGCCGAGCCGATCGCACAGACTTGGTTTCGTCACAGCAGGGCGGTCGATCGTTCGGTGGAAAAACTGGACGATGTCGTTGCCGAATTGTGGCGCATAGTGGACGCCCGGCCAACCGAAACGCCAACATCGCTTCGCGACGCGACGCCAGCCAAGGGCACCGAACAAGCGCGCCCTTCCACCGCGCCTTTACCTGGTGATAGAAGCGCTCAGCAACGCGAGGTGCAACCACCCTCCCCGCAAGCAAAAGCGCCTTCGGCTCCGCCGCCGGCCACGCCCATTGCTCCAGCCGCAGACAGCATAAGAGGCCCCGACCCCATCCGGCCACCGAGCCCTCGGATCTCCGAGCCGGCTCAGCGTGCCGTATCACCAAAGGAAGAGCCGGCGCGCAAGCCCGAGCCGGAAATGCTGGAACGCAAGACGCCGAACGCACCGAAGGACGCACCTGGCAATCAGGACCAGCCGAGCGCGCGAGTAGGCGAGCCGCCCACGCAGGAGATCCGG
>NZ_KI911324.1:111391-156756 GCF_000513915.1 Mesorhizobium sp. WSM2561 | reverse complement strand
CCGAAGGACGCGCCCGGCAAGCAGGACCAGCCGAGCGCGCGAGGAGGCGAGCCGCCCACGCAGGAGATGCGGCCACCGAGCCCTCGGATTTCCGAGCCGGGCCAGCGCGACGTATCACCAAAGGAAGAGCCGGCGCGCAAGCCCGAGCCGGAAATGGTGGAACGGAAGGTGCCGAACGCGCCGAAGGACGCGCCCGGCAAGCAGGACCAGCCGAGCGCGCGAGTAGGGCCGCCCACGCAGGAGATCCGGCCACCAGGCCCTCGGATCTCCGAGCCGGCCCAGCGCGCCTTACCACCAAAGGAAGAACCGGCGCGCAAGCCGGAGCCGGAAATATTGGAACGCAAGACGCCCAACGCTCCGAAGGACGCGCCCGGCAAGCAGCACGAGCCGAGCGCGCGAGTAGAGCCGCCCACGCAGGAGATGAAGAACAAGCCGGTTCTGCCCGGCGTGACAATCGAGGGCGACCGCGGTCCCTTGCTTGCCCGGGAAGTGCCTGGCGGCGGCGGCCCGACCGGAACCGGCAAGGGGGGCGGCGGTGGCGGCGGCGCATTCCACAAGCGTCTCGGCCCGGTCGATCTCTCGGCAAGCCTCACGGCCGGCCTTCGCGCGGTCAAGAAGAACCTCATCGCAGTGATGATCTTCACGATCGCGACCAACGTGCTGGTGCTGGCGATACCTGTCTACCTCTTCCAGATTTCGGATCGCGTGCTGACGAGCCGCTCGGTCGACACCCTGGTGATGCTGACGATCGTTATCGTCGGCGCAGTCATCCTGCAGTCGGTTTTTGACGCCATCCGGCGCTTCATCCTCATGCGCACGGCGGTCGAGGTCGCCGCCCAACTGGGCGGACCAATCCTCAGCGCAGCCGCCAGGGCTTCACTGCACAGCAATGGGCGCGAATATCAGACGCTGGGGGATCTTCAGCAGCTGCGCACGTTTCTGGTGTCCGCCACGTTGCTGTCTCTTCTCGATGCGCCGATGGCCCCGTTGTTCATGCTGGCGATATTCCTGATCCACCCCGACCTCGGCTTTATCGTCGTGGCGACGGCGCTGCTGCTGCTGGCCATCACGCTCGCCAACCAGCGCGCAACCGCCAAGCCGTTCGGCGAGGCCAACACAAGCCAAACCAAAGCCAACCTCCACGTCGATTCGATGTCGCGCAACTCGCAGATCATCAACGCGCTCGCGATGATCCCGGAAGCCGTGTGGATCTGGGGCAAGGATACCGGCAACTCGCTCAGATGGCAGGTCATAGCCCAGGACCGAAACATAGCCTTTGCTTCTCTTTCCAAGGGCGTCCGGCTGCTGACCCAGGTCATAATGCTCGGCTGGGGCGCCTATCTGGCCATCGAAGGCTCGGTCACGGGCGGCATGGTCATCGCCGCGTCAATCATTGCCGGTCGCGCACTTGGCCCGATCGAGGGTGCGATTGAAGGGTGGAACCAGGTTGTGCAGTCACGCGCCGCCTTTGGCCGCATCAGTGCGCTGCTGAAGGAATCCCCGCTGAACTTCGAACGCCTGAAGCTGCCGCGTCCGGAAGGGCGCCTCGATGTCGAGCGGCTGCTGTTCGTGCCGCAAGGAACCAAACGTGTCGTGCTCAATGGCATCGGCTTTGGGCTGGAGGCCGGAGACTCGCTGGCGATCATCGGCAATTCGGGCGCCGGTAAAACGACCCTGGGCAAAATGCTCGTCGGCTCGATCCTTCCAACTTCGGGAAGCGTGCGGCTCGACCTGATGGACCTGCGGAACTGGGATCAGCGGCAATTTGGTGAAAGCATCGGCTACCTTCCCCAGGACGTGCAGCTTTTCCCGGGGTCGATCAAGGCGAACATCGCCAGAATGCGCGAAGACGTCGACGATGGCGCAATCTACGAAGCCGCCAAGCTGGCCGACGTTCACGAACTGATCGCCTCGCTTCCGCATGGCTACGAGACCTTTGTCGCCGCCGACGGCGCGCCGCTTTCTGGCGGGCAGAAGCAGCGTATCGCTCTGGCGCGCGCCTTTTTCGGCAGCCCGAAACTGGTGGTCCTCGACGAGCCGAATTCGAACCTCGACACCGCTGGCGAGCTGGCTTTGTCGCGCGCTCTTCAGCAAGCCAAAGAGCAAAAGATCACGATGGTCACGATCACGCAGCGGCCTGCTTTGCTGCAGACCGTGGATAAGATCCTGGTGCTCGTCAACGGCACCGTGGCTCTTTTCGGGTTGCGTCAGGACGTGCTTCAGGCTTTGGCGGCGCGCGGCATGAGCCTCGATGGCGGCCATTTTGCCAATATTCAGGTCAAATGAGAGAGAACGGCCGTGAAGGAAATAGCCAGGATCGAAGACGCTCAATGGTATGGCGCCGTTCCGCGTTCCATTTGGAAGCAGACGACCGCCGGATTGCTGCTGATGGCCGTCACTTTCGGCGGATTTGGCACCTGGGCATTCACGGCACCGCTCGCAGCCGCGATCGTCGCGCAAGGAAGCTTCGTGGCCACTGGGCAGAACAAGATCATCCAGCACCTCGAAGGGGGTATCATCAAGCAGCTTCTGGTTAGCGAAGGCGACCATGTCGTAACCAATCAGCCTTTGGTGCTGCTCGACGAAACGGCCGCGCGGGCAAAGGAACGGCAGTTGTTCTTCCGCCAGGCGCGCCTTGAAGCGATCGTGGCGCGCTTGACCGCCGAGGTGCACGGGGCGGAGACTATACAGTTCCCGGCCACAATAACCGAAAATCGCGACGACCCGGAAATTGCTTCGATCGTGCATAGCCAGCGTCTCAACTTCGAGGGCTCGCGCACCAAAATGAGCAGCGAGATCCGATTGCTCGACCAGAACATCGGCGCCCTGAAGTTCCGGGCGGGCGGTTATGAGCAGTTGCTGAAAGCGGTCACGATACAGCTCGGTCTGCTACGCGAGGAGTATACCGGCAAGAAGACCCTGCTCGACCAAGGATTGATCCGCGCGACCGAGATCAAGGCGATTCAGCGCGCCATAGCAGATGCCGAAGGGCAGATGGGGCGGCTCTCAGCCGAGATATCCGAGACCGGCGCCCAGGTCATCAAGCACGAACAGGAGATGCGGCAGACAGAAAACGCCTACCGCCAGGCGGCGCTCGACGAACTCGAGGGCGTTGAAACCGAACTGGACAGCATCCGCGAACAGTCCCGCGAGGCGCAAAACGTGCTGCGCCGAGCGACGATCAATGCGCCGGTTTCGGGCACTGTCGTGCGGTTATTCTACCACACGTCCGGCGGCGTGATCGAGAGCGGCAAGAGCATCATGGAGATCTTGCCGGCGAATGTGCCGCTTATCATAGAAGCGCAGGTGCCTCGCACCGAGATCGACAATGTCAAGGTCGGACAAAAGGCGACGGTACGGCTGGTCGCGCTCAACGCGCGCACGACGCCGGTTCTGAACGGCGAAGTCTACTACGTCTCTGCCGACTCGCTCCCCGACGCTTCCGGTCCGACCGCAAAGGAGGTCTATTTGGCGCGCGTCAACCTGCCAGTCAGCGAACTGGCTCGCGTGCCTGGATTTGTTCCGACGCCAGGCATGCCCGCTGAAATTCTCATCCAGACGGCGGAGCGGACCTTTTTCAGCTACCTGTCCAAGCCGATCAAGGACAGCATGGCTAGGGCATTTAATGAGCGCTGACCGTAGAGGCGGGGGGGTAATATGCAGATCGACGTCTTGACACGCCCGGAAGAACTGAACGGGCTTCGCGACAACTGGGACGACCTCTACGCCAGGGATCCTGACGCGCATTTCTTCGTCTCGTGGGACTTTCTTTCCCACTATCTTCGACGCTTCGACGGTGAATGGTTCATTTTGGCGGCGCGCAAGGGGCCGCCGGGCTCTCCCTATGTCGCGCTTCTGCCGCTCCGGCTGCGCACCAGCATGAGGAAAAATACCGGCGAAATCTACCATGAAGTGTATATGGGGGGAAACCTCGCAGCCGATTATACCGGCATCCTCTGCGCGCCGGAATACGCCTACCGGGCAATCGCGGTTTTCGCGAAGCATCTGAAGACGATGCATTGGGCCAGCCTGCATCTGGAAAACCTGCGGATGTCGGAACGCAGGATAGGCTGGCTGATGGAGCAGCTTTCCGACAATCGGCTGACGATGCGTCGAATGAGGCGCGTCAACCAGGTTGACAATGTTGACAACTGCATATGCCCGGCGATCGACCTCCCGTCCTCATGGGAAGATTATCTTCTGCACAATCTCAGCGCTAACACCCGCCAAAAGATGCGGAGATTTCTCCGGAAACTGGAGAACTCTGACGAGTTTCGCATAACGCATGCCGACGCCTCTACCATCGAGCGCGATATCGACATCCTGCTCGAGTTCTGGCGCATCAAGTGGACGCCGCGGAAGGGGAAGCTGGTTCCCGGCCTGGTCAAGAGCAACCGACTGCTGTTCAGGCAAGCTTTCGAACGGGGCACGCTGTTTGTGCCTGTACTTTGGCACGGCGACCGGCCCTTGAGCGCTCTCGCGATCTTCCTCGATCCGGTCAAGAAGAGCATGCTGTTCCACATGGTCGGGCGCGACGAGACGGCCGACATGCTGCCGTCGGGACTGGTCCTGCACGGTTATTGCATCCGCCGCGCGATCGAGAACGGTTTCCGGACATATGATTTCCTGCGCGGCAACGAACCTTACAAATATTCCTTCGGCACCCACGAAACCGTCCTCAACTGCACTCTTGTGCGGACCAAAACCGGCCGGAACCTTGGCGACCAGTTGGACAGGCGATCCTTGGTCGGCGCGTTGCAGCAGGCGGCCGGCCTCCACAAGAAGGGTTGGATCATCCAGGCCGAAAACATCTATCGCCAGATCCTGAACACCGAGCCGACGCATGATCAGGCTCTGTACGGACTCGGTCACGTTCTGGGCACCAAGGGCGATCACCGTCAGGCTGCGGAATGCTTCGGCGCGCTTGCAGCCATGTCGCCGCAATCTGTAAACGCCTGGCTTTGCCTGGGCATTGCGCAGCAGTCGCTAAACGACCACTCCGCAGCCATCGAGTCGTTTGGGCGAGCAACGGACCTCAATCCAGGCCTCATTCTGGCGCGTTATGCCCTGGGCCGCAGCCTTCTCGCCCTGCAGCGGACGGATGGGGCGGCCCAGGCTTTCACGCTGGTCCTAGAGAATGAATCGCCCGCGCCCGCGGAAACCGCCCTGCGCGCCAAGGCCCGGCGACAATTGCAGCAGTTGAGGACAGCCAAGCCGCTCTACATTCTAAAGAAACCTGAGCGCGAGAAGCCCGTCATCCAGCCGTCGCTGCCGCTGGGGCTGACGACTCTGCTTACGGTTGCGCGGCCGGCAACCGTAAGCCGCTCCCCCTCTTCTGTCACTTGACGGGGGCTTCGTTGTCTGCCTGCCGCTGCAAATCGCTCAAACGGCTCGTGTCGCCTCGTCATGAAGCCGATTGAGGCCAGCGCTGTAGCGCAGCACGGCCAACGTCGGTAAGCGCATAAACGCCGCGCTCGGCCCTGGCGAACCAGCCATAGACATTGTGAAGCAGGATATTGGCGGCGCGTGGCGAAATGGTTTTCAGATCGCGCGGGCGTTTTGGGCCATCGACCATGGCGGCGGCGCAGGCCAGCGCGTCCTGCCGGTAAGCGGTCATCACCGGCGTACGCGAGCCGCCGCCGACTACAGGGTCACCGCGCCGTCGTTGATGCTCGTCCACCAGGCGCGATCTTCGCCTCGGGTCTCGCCGGGGCGGCAAGGCGGCCGGACTGAGCAGCAATTCGACGTTGCCGGCGGAGCCAACCCCGAGAAGGCCGAAGCCGAGCCGCCGGCACAGCGCACGGAACCGGCGATCGTGCTCGCGGCCCTTGCCTCGACTTGACATCCTCGCCGCGAGCCAGACCTCATCGCATGACGCAGCACGGTCAACACCTTGAAGAATGAGTTCGAGGTTGAACTGCAGCTTCAATTCGCAGATGACGAGCACGGGCGGCTCGCCGTCACGCAGTCCCACGACATCGCAGCCGCCAACCTCGCCTTTGACAGTGAAGTCCAGACTCTCAAGAAACCGCTTCACCGGCATGTAAAGAGACGTTTCCTGCATGCGCGACGCATAGCCGATTCGTGGCTGGTTGGCACAGCATCACCGACAGGCGTTGCCACCGAGGCAGATTTGCCACTCGTCAACACAGTATGCATCAAGCAATTTGCCGGGACTTGCCCGCTCGGCCATTAAACCCTCAGCCCCCTCGCCTCGCCTCCGCGCTTGCGCGGAACCATCATATCCCTGGCCAGCAGGCGGCTCGCCCGGCAGAATGCCATGAACGCCCGGCAAGCCGCCTCGGTCTCGACCAGGTCGACGGTGGCGCCGAAGCAGGCGTTGAACGCAGCCTGATAGACTGGGCCCTGGCGGCGAACCGGCCAGCCTTGCAGGAAATCCAGCGCCTGTTCGACGCTGTATATTTCCTCGACCGGCAGGCCAGGCGCGGTCGTGATGCGCACCGGCACCTCGAATTGCAATCTGTCCATTCCTGTCTCTCCAGAACGCGCAGCAACGCCGCTCGTCGCAAAAAGTTGCTTTGACCGGCTTTCCGCTCAGGCCCACATCTTGTTCAGAAATATGTCGTCAGTGCGGACAAACAGCTCGGCATGGGCCGGACACGCACAAGAGGAAGCCGCAAAGCGCGAATATCGCCGGCTTGAGCCCAATCGCCGGCAGTTCGTCCTTGAACCTGGCGCCGTCCGGTGCCAAATCTGGGAGACTTTTCTCGCGGGCTCAACAGAGGCCCTTTCACCCGGCAAGACGGACACAATGGTCACCTATCTCGAAGCCGCCACGGCACCGCTCAGAAACACCGGCCAGATCCGCCTCTATGGCGAAGAAGGCTTTGCCGGCATGCGCAAGGCCTGCGATCTCACCGCGCGCTGCCTCGACGAACTGGTGTCGATCGTCGCGCCGGGCGTCACCACCGAAACCATCGACCGCTTCGTCTTCGAGTTCGGCATGGATCACGGCGCATTGCCGGCGACGCTCAACTATCGCGGCTACACCAAGTCGTCCTGCACCTCGATCAACCACGTCGTCTGCCATGGCATCCCCGACAGCAAGCCGTTGAAGGACGGCGACATCGTCAACATCGATGTCACTTACATCCTCGATGGCTGGCATGGCGATTCCTCGCGCATGTATCCGGTGGGCACGATCAAGCGCGCCGCCGAGCGCCTGCTCGAGGTCACGCATGAATGCCTGATGCGCGGCATCGCCGCGATCAGGCCCGGCGCCCGCACCGGCGCCATCGGCGCCGCCATCCAGACTTATGCCGAAGCCGAGCGCTGCTCGGTGGTGCGCGATTTCTGCGGCCACGGCGTCGGCCAGCTCTTTCACGATGCGCCGAACATCCTGCACTATGGCAGCGCCAGCGAGGGCGTCGAGATGCGGCCGGGCATGATCTTCACCGTCGAACCGATGATCAATCTCGGCCGGCCGCACGTAAAAGTGCTGTCGGATGGCTGGACGGCGGTGACACGCGACCGCTCGCTGTCGGCGCAGTACGAGCACACGATCGGCGTCACCGAGACCGGATGCGAGATTTTCACGCTGTCGCCAAAAAACCTCGACCGCCCCGGCCTGCCAGCATAGTGTTTGCGCGAGGGCCGGATCTTTCCGGTCAAGAAAATGCGGGCGGCCTATGGGAAAGACCAGCGACGATGACGAACGGATCTTCTTTCCCGAAACACCGATAAAACCGCTCGCGAAAGCCAATTCGGTCGATAAGTCGCCCGAAAAGCCGCACTATCTCGGCCATCGCGACCGCTTGCGCCAACGGTTTGCGGCCGGTTCCGACGCCCTCCCCGACTACGAATTGCTGGAACTCTTGCTGTTTCGCCTGATCCCCCGCGCCGACACCAAGCCCGTCGCCAAGGCATTGCTGGCACGCTTCGGCACGCTGGCGGAGGTGCTTGGCGCGCCCGTCGCACGGCTTGAGGAGGTTAGAGGTATCGGTCCGACGGTGGCGCTCGAGCTGAAGATCGTTGCCGCCACGGCCCAACGCGCGGCGCGCAGCGAGATCAAGGGCCGCGAGGTCTTGTCGTCCTGGACGCAGGTTCTCGGATACTGCCGGTCGGTCATGGCCTTCGAGGAGCGCGAGCAGTTCCGTATCCTGTTTCTCGACAAGAAGAACGCGCTGATCGCCGACGAGGTGCAGCAGGTCGGCACCGTCGACCACACGCCGGTCTATCCGCGCGAAGTGGTCAAGCGCGCGCTCGAACTCTCCGCCACCGCGATCATTCTGGCGCACAACCATCCGTCAGGCGACCCGACGCCGTCGCGCGCCGACATCGAGATGACCAAGCTGGTCATCGAGACGGCCAAACCGCTCGGCATCGCCGTCCACGATCACATCATCATCGGCAAGAAGGGTCATGCCAGCATGAAGGGCCTGCTGCTGATCTGACGCCCAGTCGCCTGATCCCGTCGGCACCATCCCGAACAGCCTCCTCACCCGCGACGGGGCGGCCTTTCACTATCCGGCAGAAAGCCGTGTTGTTCGGTGCCCCAGAAGGTTTTTTCTTCGCCGCAGCCTTCTTCTTCTTGGGTTCTTCCACATCATCGCCCTCGCGTTTTCGGCTGACGGGAAGACCGCACTAGAATTTCGACCGGAAATCGAGCTATGATGCATTTGGCATTTCCTGGGACGGCTTCGCGCCCTTGGAATGCCGGGAGGAACGGGATATGGCCATAGCGCTTGTACTCGTTTTGGTAGTTGTGGGCTCAGTGTTGTTCCACTTCCTGAGCCCATGGTGGTGGACGCCGATTGCCTCTAACTGGGACTATATCGACAACACCATCATCATCACCTTCTGGATCACCGGCGTCGTCTTCGCCGCCGTCGTCCTGTTCATGGCTTATTGCGTCTTCCGCTTCCGTCACCGGGAAGGCAACCAGGCGGCATATGAACCCGAGAACAAGCGTCTCGAATGGTGGCTGACGATCGTCACCGCAATCGGCGTCACCGCCATGCTGGTTCCCGGCCTGTTCGTCTGGAACCAGTTCGTCAGCGTCCCAAGCGACGCAACAGTGGTCGAAGTCGTCGGCCAGCAATGGCAGTGGAGTTTTCGCTTGCCCGGCAAGGACGGCAAGCTCGGAACATCCGACACCCGCAACGTCAGCCCTGAAAATCCCCTCGGCGTGAACGCCAGTGACGCCAGCGGCCAGGACGATGTCGTCGTCGAAGCTGCCGATCTGCATCTGCCGGTCGGCAAGCCGGTCAAGATGCTGCTCCGCTCGATCGATGTGCTGCACGATTTCTACGTGCCGGAATTCCGCGCCAAGATGGACATGATCCCGGGCTCGGTCACCTATTTCTGGTTCACCCCGACCAAGACCGGAACTTTTCAGGTCCTGTGTGCCGAGCTTTGTGGCCAGGGGCACCCGTTGATGAATGGCGTGGTCATGGTCGACACGCCGGAAGACTATCTGGCCTGGCTCGGCGAACAGCAGACTTTTGCGCAATTGTCGGCCCCCCAGCAGGTGGGCTCGGCAGATTAGACGCCGGCAAAGACGGCGATTTGGATTGAAATTGCGGCAGGGCTCGAAACTGTCGAGCCTGGCCGAAAAGGACACGGAGGTGTTCCTAGATGGTCGATGTCACACCTGCAGATTCGGTACCGCCGGCCGAAGTCGCGGAGATGGAACTCTATCATCCGCACAGTTGGTGGACGAAATACGTCTTTTCGCAGGACGCCAAGGTCATCGCCATCCAGTATTCGGCGACGGCCACGGCAATCGGCATGGTGGCGCTGGTGCTGTCCTGGATGATGCGGCTGCAGCTCGGCTTCCCCGGCACGTTCGACTTCATCACCCCGGAAGCCTACTACCAGTTCATCACCATGCACGGCATGATCATGGTGATCTACCTGCTCACGGCACTGTTCCTGGGCGGCTTCGGCAACTACCTGATCCCGCTGATGGTCGGCGCACGCGACATGGTCTTTCCCTATGTCAACATGCTGAGCTACTGGATCTACCTGCTCGCCGTGCTGGTCTTGGTCTCGAGCTTCTTTGCGCCCGGCGGACCGACCGGCGCCGGCTGGACGCTTTACCCGCCGCAGGCGATCATGACCGGCACACCAGGCGGCCAGGACTGGGGCATCATCCTGATGCTCGTCTCGCTGATCCTGTTCATCATCGGCTTCACCATGGGGGGCTTGAACTACGTCGTGACGGTGCTGCAGGCC
Organism: Mesorhizobium sp. WSM2561; assembly: GCF_000513915.1. Taxonomy (NCBI): domain Bacteria; kingdom Pseudomonadati; phylum Pseudomonadota; class Alphaproteobacteria; order Hyphomicrobiales; family Phyllobacteriaceae; genus Mesorhizobium; species Mesorhizobium sp. WSM2561. The sequence goes on along the minus strand of NZ_KI911324.1, from coordinate 146,559 downwards.
CGCACGCGCGGCATGACGCTGATGCGCCTGCCGCTGACCGTCTGGGGTATCTTCACCGCGACAGTCATGGCGCTGCTCGCCTTCCCGGCGCTGTTTGTCGCCTGCGTGATGATGCTGTTCGACCGTGCGCTCGGCACCAGCTTCTTCATGCCGGCCATCGTCGAGATGGGCGAACAACTGCAGCACGGCGGCGGCAGCCCGATCCTGTTCCAGCATCTGTTCTGGTTCTTCGGCCACCCCGAGGTCTACATCGTGGCGCTGCCGGCCTTCGGCATCGTGTCCGACCTGATCAGCACCCATGCGCGCAAGAACATCTTCGGCTACCGGATGATGGTCTGGGCCATCGTCGGCATCGGCGCGCTGAGCTTCGTGGTCTGGGCGCACCACATGTATGTCAGCGGCATGCATCCCTATTTCGGCTTCTTCTTCGCCACCACGACACTGATCATTGCCGTCCCGACCGCGATCAAGGTCTACAATTGGGTGCTGACACTGTGGCGCGGCGACATCCACCTCACCGTGCCGATGCTTTTTGCGCTGGCCTTCATCGTCACCTTCGTCAATGGCGGGCTGACCGGACTGTTTCTCGGCAACGTCGTCGTCGACGTTCCGCTGTCGGACACGATGTTCGTCGTTGCCCATTTCCATATGGTCATGGGCGTCGCCCCGATCCTGGTGATCTTCGGGGCGATCTATCACTGGTACCCGAAGGTCACTGGCCGGATGCTGACCGAGGCCATGGGCCAGTTCCATTTCTGGGTCACCTTCCTCGGTGCCTATCTGATTTTCTTTCCCATGCACTACATCGGCCTGATGGGCGTGCCGCGCCGCTACCACGAACTGACCAACACGACGGTGATGACCGAGTCGGCCCACGATCTGAACGCGTTTATCAGCATCATGGCGTTCCTCGTCGGCTTTGCCCAAATCGTGTTCCTGTTCAATCTGATCTGGAGCATCCGCCACGGCCGCGAGGCCGGCGGCAATCCGTGGCGCGCCACGACGCTCGAATGGCAGACGTCGGAAACACCGCCCCCCCATGGCAATTTCGGCAAGGACCTGCCGATCGTCTATCGCTGGGCCTATGACTACAGCGTGCCGGGCGCCAAGGAGGATTTTATCCCGCAAAACGTGCCGGGCTCCTTCGGATCCTCCAGGGAGCCGGCATGAGCGTCATTCTGGTGTTCCTCCTCGTCATCGCCGGCTTTGCCGGATGGTGGCTTTCCCACCAGCGGCTGATGGCCAAGCCATGGCTCGAGCAAGGTTTGATCGGGGATACTATCGGCCTGGAAGGATCGGCGCTGCCGACCGCCAAGATCGGCCTCGGCGTCTTCCTCGCCGTCGTCGGCTGCCTGTTTGCGCTTTTCACCAGCGCCTACTTCATGCGCATGGCGCTGTCGGACTGGCAGGCGCTGCCGCTGCCGCGCGTGCTCTGGTTCAACACCGGCGTGCTGGTCCTGAGCAGCATCGCGCTGCAATGCGCCTCGGTCGCCGCGCGCCGGGGCGAGATCGACGCGGTCAGGCTCGGCCTCGTCACGGCTGGGCTCACCGCGCTTGCCTTCCTGGTTGGACAGCTTGTGGCTTGGCGGGAACTGACCGCCGACGGCTACTTGCTGACCGCCAATCCGGCCAACAGTTTTTTCTACCTGATAACCGGGATGCATGGGCTGCACATACTGGGCGGGCTGGTGGGCCTGGGCAGAACAACTGCCGTCGCCTGGAACGGAGCACGGCCGGAGCGGCTTCGCCTCAGTGTCGAACTGTGCGCCATGTACTGGCATTTCCTGCTTTTCGTCTGGCTCGCCATTTTTGCACTTCTGGCCGGCTGGGCCGCGACTTTTATCGAAATTTGCCGACAGCTGCTGACCTAGGAGGGCCGGACGGATGGCAGACACGACCGTGACGCATACCGGCCAAGCACAGGCGCGGCCGGCTGGCTTGCAAGGCGTCGCCGCCGACTGGTCCTCGGATCAGCGCGCGTTCAAGAACGTGTCCTGGGGCAAGGCCATGATGTGGATCTTCCTGCTCAGCGACACCTTCGTCTTCGGCTGCTTCCTGCTCTCCTACATGACCGCGCGCATGTCCACCCGAGTGCCGTGGCCCAATCCGAGCGAAGTCTTTGCCCTTCATATCGGCGGCTCGAATATTCCACTGATCCTTATCGCCATCATGACCTTCGTGCTGATCTCGAGCAGCGGAACGATGGCCATGGCGGTGAATTTCGGCTACCGCCGCGACCGCCGCAAAACGGCGATCCTGATGCTTTTGACCGCAGCACTCGGCGCGACTTTCGTCGGCATGCAGGCCTTCGAATGGACCAAGCTGATCTCCGAGGGGGTACGGCCCTGGGGCAATCCGTGGGGCGCGGCGCAGTTCGGGTCATCCTTCTTTATGATCACCGGCTTTCACGGCACCCATGTGACGTTCGGGGTGATCTTCCTGATCATCGTGGCGCGAAAGGTCTGGCGCGGAGATTACGAAACCGGCCGGCCCGGGTTCTTCACCAGCCGCAGGGGCAGCTACGAGCACGTCGAGATCATGGGACTCTACTGGCATTTCGTCGACTTGGTCTGGGTGTTCATTTTCGCATTCTTCTATCTTTGGTGAGAGGCAGACATGGCTTTGGTGAGAGGCAGATATGGCTGAAGCAACCGCAAACGGTCTGGGGCAACATACGCTGCACGGAACCCAAGCGCATGATGCGGCAGCAACCGGCATCGCCCCTGCGGAGGTTCATCAGGAGCACCCTATCAAGCTCTATCTGGTGGTCTGGGGATGGCTGTTCATCCTCAGCGCCTGCTCCTATCTGGTCGATTATGTCGGCCTCCAGGGCTATCTCAGATGGTCGCTGATCCTGATCTTCATGATGCTCAAGGCCGGGCTGATCGTCGCGGTCTTCATGCATATGGCCTGGGAACGGCTGGCGCTGACCTATGCGATCATATTGCCGCCGATCCTGGTGCTGGTGTTCGTGGCAATGATGGTCTTCGAATCGGAGTACACGCTTCTCACCCGGACGCTGTTTTTTGGGACCGAGCCCTGACGCGCAATCCGGGTTCGGGCAGCGTTTCCCGTCGGGGGCCGGAGGGGCTGTTCACGGCCCGCTCTGCCTTGCCTTGAAACGGTCGACAGCTGGCCCATTTTTGTCACCACCGGAAAACGACAGAAGGAGAACGATTTTCGTCGTTTCTCCGTCGCGAACTCCAGGAAGGGAGGCTCAAGATGACGATCGCAAACAGATTGAAGGACTTTATCGACGAGAAAGGAATTTCCTACGATACCGTCGAGCACCACCGCACGTCGACAAGCAGGCAGTCCGCCCTAGCGGCGCATGTGCCCGGCAGCATAATGGCCAAATCGGTGGTGGTTCACCACGACGGTGGCTATGCGCTGGCCGTGGTGCCCAGTACGCACAGGATCGAGCTCGGCACGTTGCAGGACGTGATGCACCAGCGTATCGGGCTCGCCTCCGAGGACGAGGTGGTTTCGCTCTTCGAGGATTGCGACACCGGCGCCATCCCGCCGATCGGCGCGGCCTACGATGTGCCGGTGATTGTCGATGAAAGCCTCGGCAATGCCGGCGATATCTATTTCGAGGGTGGCGACCACAGGACGCTCGTGCATGTCAGCGGCAAGGATTTCCGCAACCTGACCAGCGACGCACAACAAGCCCGCTTTAGCTATCCGGCTTACTAAACACTCTTGCCAACCTGCCGCAGCGGCCTCTCGCCGGTGCGGCAGGGCAGGATTTTTTCAGTCCGCCGGTCTGGTGGAGGCCGGCGATTCCACGACTTTCCGATAGACGTGCCAGGTGGCGTGACCGAGGATCGGCAGCACCACCGCCAGCCCGGCGAACACTGGCAGCGAGCCTATGATCAGGGCGACGGCGACAATCAGGCCCCAGACAGCCATGACGATCGGGTTCGCCAGGACCACCCGCACCGAGGTATGGATGGCTTCGTAGGCGCCGACGTCGCGGTCGAGCAACAACGGGAACGCGACGACCGTGGTGCACAACACGACCGCGGCGAAGACGAAGCCGATCGCGTGGCCAACGATAATCAGCGTCCAGCCGCGTCCGGTTGCGAATATTTCACTGATGAAGCTGGACAGTGATTCCGGCGGGGCCGAACCGAACACCTGCTGATAAAATATCTGCGCGGTCAACAACCAGGCGATGAAGATCGCAAGCAGCATGATCCCGACCGCCGCGATGGCCGGCAGCGCTGGAGAGTTCCTGACCTCGAAAGCGTGGCTCCATGAGGCGTCGAGCCCGGCCTCTCTCCGCCGGCTGATTTCATATAGGCCGAGCGCCGTGAATGGACCGATCAGCGCAAAACCAGATACCAGCGGAAACAACAGCGGCAACGCGTTGTTGCCCGACGTCCAGACAGCGAGCACGACGCCGACAAGCGGATAAATCAGGAAGAGGAAAACGATGTGCGACGGTTTGACCATGAAATCATCGACGCCACGCTTGAGCGCGTCGAAAAGGTCGGAAACGCCTATCTTTCGAATTCTGGTGTGCTCCAGCGTCTCGCTGGCGCCTGCAATCACGTGAAAACTTGCCATGACCATTCCTCCAGACCAGGTCCGGTAAAGGTCGCGATTTCACGGTGCTGTCGTTCAGCGTGACTGGCCACGCAAAACCGCGACCTGCACCATGATCAACATACGCTCTTGCATGGCATTTGTCGCCGCCCTTTGTCTGCGGGGACGGCTCCGTGATCCCGCTAGCTCTAACGGCCTTTCTTCGCTAGTCTCAAAGCTGGGTTGAAGGGTGAAGGTCATGGATGGAAAGACCGTTCTTATACTCGGCCTTGGCATAGTTATTCTGCTGGTGCTGGGATTCTGCGCAGTGCCAACGTGAGGTTTGGGCAGGTTCGGGCGCACCTCGTTCAGCAATCGCCGATTTTCAACCCGGCAAACAATCCGAGAACATCAGGATTCAATGCAGCCACGAGGCAGGTCATGCCGTCAATTTCCGGCTGACATGACGACACGCATTGCAACGGTATCGGCAAGCAGCATGGCAAAGATCGCGAAAAGATAGAATATCGAATAGGCAAATAGCGCCTTTGCGCGTTTCATCTCCCACCCTTCAGCCCACCTTTTGTCGACCAGAAGCTTCCAGGCATGCCAGATGAAACCCGCGCCCAATGCGGCCGAAACAATCCCGTACAATCCGCTCGCGAATCCGAAAGCCCAAGGCAGCACGCCGATTGGTGCCAGGATCAGCGAATAGACGAAGATTTGCTTTCTGGTCGAAACCTGGCCGGCCACGTTCGGCATCATCGGAATGCCGGCCGCAGCATAGTCGCCGATCTTGAACAGCGCGAGCGCCCAGAAGTGCGGCGGCGTCCAGAGGAAAATGATCAGAAACAGGACGAGACTTTCAACCCCGACGGCGCCGGTGGCGGCCGCCCACCCGATGACCGGAGGAAGCGCACCCGCGGCGCCGCCTATGACGATGTTCTGCGGCGTCGAGCGTTTCAGCCACATCGTGTAGATGACGACGTAGAAGAAGATGGTGAAGGCCAGCAGCGATGCGGCGAGCCACCCCACCAGCACGCCGAGCGTCATGATCGCAAGTACGGAAAGCACCAGGCCGAAGCCGAGCGCTTCGCCTGGCGTGACCCGGCCTGACGGGACCGGCCGCTTTGACGTGCGCGACATCAACGCGTCAATATCGGCATCGTACCACATGTTGAGTGCCCCGGCCGCGCCCGCTCCAACCGCAATTGCACCGATTGCAATCACGGCGATGACCGGATTCATCGCCCCGGGCGCCACCATCAGCCCGACGAAAGCGGTAAAAACAGCAAGCGCCATGACGCGTGGTTTCAGAAGCGCGAAGAAATCACTGACCGTCGCTTCAGAGATCTGGATACCGGTATCCTTGAGGCCGCTTTCCCGAGCCGACATTTCAGGCGACTACCGATTGGCACACGCAATCGGGCCGACCCCTCGGCCGACGGAAGAACCGGGTTTCTTCCTGGTGGACGAACCGGGTTACTTCCTGGCGGAAGAACCGGGTTACTTCCTGGCGGAAGAACCGGGTCATTTGGAGAATTGCTTCAGATAGGCGATGACGTTGGCGAGATCCTCGTCCTTCTTGAGGCCGGGAAACGCCATCTTCCCACCTTTGATCATGGCCTTGGGATCGCGAAGATAATTCGTCAGCGTGGCGTCGTCCCATTTGACGCCGGATGCGCCCGCCTCGGTCATGGCTTTAGAATACTTGAACCCCGGATGCGTGCCGGCCGTCCGGCCGATGACGCCGCTCAGCGACGGACCGACCTTGTTCTGGTCCTTGTCAACGACGTGACAAACCTTGCATTTGGCGAAGACCTTCTCACCTGCGGCGGCATCCTGTGCCTGGGATTGGCTCGTGACAAAGGTCGCAATGGACACGACTGCGAAAAACGCGATTGCACGCATGGCATATCCTCCCGATCGCCAAATCTGCCTTGGACGATCAGCGCGTACCGACACGGCATGCGCCCCTTCACGACAGAGCGGAATATCCGCGTCTCCCGCATGAAATTGCGGCATCTACATACCACAGAATCCGGCCGGCAGATAGAAGAAGTCGACCCGCGGGATCGCCGCAGAGGCGACGAGGCAGGCCGATCGGCGTCGAGCGCAATCGGAACGCATACCGGGTAATGGCGTTAGACCAGCTACGGTTAAACATCTGGAAGATCAAAAGATCAGAGAAGTGTCTATGAACGACAGGAGCGACCTGGAGGTGCGCCACGGCACCCGCACGATCGACGGCGAGACCGTCTTTTACAGAGAAGCAGGTCCTGAAACCGCGCCGGTGTTGCTGCTTCCGCATGGCTATCCGTGCTCATCCTTCCAATATCGCCGGCTGATGCCGGCGCTCGCCGATCGGTGGCGGACGGTCGCGCCGGATTTCCCCGGCTTTGGCTACAGTGGCGATCCGGCACGGTTCGGTTATGATTTTGATGCCTATGCAACGTTCCTGGAATGGTTCACCGACGCGCTGGAGCTCGGCAGCTACGCGCTATGGCTGCACGACTACGGCTCGCAGATCGGCCTGCGCCACGCCATAGCGCACCCATCGCGGATTAGGGCCCTGATCATCCAGAATGGCGACATCTACGCCGATGCTCTTGGCCCGAAGTATGAAACGATCCGGCGTTTCTGGCGTGACCCTTCGCCAGCGAACCGTGCGCCGCTCGAACAGGCGGTGAGCGAAGACGGCTTTCGCGCCGAGTTCGTAGGCGAAGTCGATGACGACGTCGCTCGACGTGTCCCGCCCGATCTGTGGAAATTGCATTGGCCGCTGATGGATACGCCTGTGCGCCGTGCGCTTTCAGTTGGACTGATGGAGAAGCTCAAGGCCAATCTCGACTGGTTCCCTCGCTACCAGGCATACCTGCGCGAGCAGCGGCCACCGGCAATGATCCTTTGGGGACCGAAGGACGAATACATGCCCGAGCCGGCAGCGCGCGCCTATCTGCGCGATCTCCCCGGGGCCGAACTGCATCTGCTGGACGACGCAGGGCACTGGCTGCTGGAGACACACTTCGAGGTCGCCCTGCCACTTGTACGACGGTTTCTGGGCAAGGTCCTGCGTTAATGCATATCGCGCAAAAGTGCGCAGCGGTTTTGCGATAACGACATGCATAAAAAAAGAACCGCACAACACCGCAGCGGATTCCGCCATCGCTGCCCCGTCCTCATGACAACCCATCGAGAGGAGCGCACTCCATGATCGACAACCCCACAATCGCCCGGATCTGGCGGGGAAGGACACGCCGTGATCTGGCGGACGCCTACGAGCCCTATCTACGCCGCGAAGGCATTCCGCCGCTTCAGGGGAAGGCACTTGGCGTGCAGTTGTTTCGCGAGGATCGTGAAGAAGAAACAGAGTTCGTGACGATCTCGTACTGGCCTGACGTCGAAGCCATGGCGAGCTTCACCGGCGGTGACCCGCACAAGATCCATCACCTGCCGCGCGACGAAGAGTTTCTCGTCGAGCTGCCCGAACGGGTCACCGTGATGCGGATCCTCGTCAATCAATTGCCGCGCGAATAGGGCGGCAGCGGCCTTGCGACGTCGGCGGCATCGAAAAAGGCCGCCTCGAGGGCGGCCTTTCACATCCAGCAGAATGCCGTGTTATTCGGCGTCCTTGGCAGCTTTCTTCTTCGGCGCGGGCTTCTTCTTGGGCTCTTCCGCATCGTCGGCCTTGTTGGCGTCGGCCTTCTTCGCTGCGGCTTTCTTGGCCGGCTTCGCCTTGGCCGTCTCGCTGTCCTCGTCGTCGGCCATCAGTTCTTCCTTGCTGACCTTGACGTCGGTGACCGAAATCTGGCTGAGCAGATGGTCGACCACCTTCTCCTCGAACAGCGGCGCGCGCAACGTGTTCAGCGCTTCGGGATTGCTGCGGTAGAATTCGAAGGCTTCCTGCTGCTGGTTGGCCGGATAGCGGCGCACCTGCTCGAGCAAGCCGCGCTGCAATTCCTCGTCCGACACGGTGACGCCGGCCTTCTCGCCGATTTCGGCGAGAACCAGGCCGAGACGCACACGGCGCTCGGCAAGCCGCATATATTCGGCGCGCGCCTCTTCTTCCGTCGTCTCCTCGTCGGCGAAGGTGCGGCCGGCGGCTTCCAGATCGCGGTTGACCTGGTTCCAGATGTTGTTGAACTCGGCCTCGACAAGCTTCGACGGCGCCTCGAACGAGTAGGCGGCATCGAGCTGGTCGAGCAGCTGGCGCTTGATCTTCTGGCGCGTCATCGAGCCGAACTGGTTCTCGATCTGACCGCGCACCACCTCACGCAGGCGCTCCAGCGACTCCAGGCCGAGATTCTTGGCCATTTCGTCGTTGATCTCCAACGCACCGGGCTGGGACACTTCCTTGACGGTGACGTCGAAGGTGGCTTCCTTGCCGGCAAGATGCGCCGCCTGGTAGTTTTCCGGGAATGTGACCGTGACCTGCCTCTCGTCGCCGGCCTTGCTGCCGATGAGCTGATCCTCGAAGCCGGGAATGAATTCCTTGGAGCCGAGCACCAGCGGCTGGTCCGTGCCGGCGCCGCCGCTGAAGGCTTCGCCATCGATCTTGCCGACATAGTCGATCGTCACGCGGTCGCCCTCGGCGGCCTTGCCGGTCTTGGGTTCGTAGGTGCGCGCCGATTCGGCGACACGCTTGACCTGCTCGTCGATTTCCGAATCCGGCACGTCGAACACCTGGCGCGTCACCTTGATGTCGGAGAAATCCTTGATCTCGATCGGCGGAATGATCTCGTAGTTCAGGCGGAACTCGAAGTCGGCGCCGCCGGCCAGGATCTTCTCGGCCTCCTTCTCGTCCTCGGTCATGATCACTTCGGGCTGCATGGCAGCCTTTTCGCCACGGCCGGTAATGATCGAACGGGTCGAATCGTTGAGGATCTCGTTGACCACTTCGGCCATGAACGACTTGCCATAGACCTTGCGCAGGTGCTGCACCGGCACCTTGCCGGGGCGAAAGCCGTTGATGCGGACCTTGGTCCTGGCATCTGAAAGCCGCGCCATCAGCTTGGCTTCCATGTCACCGGCCGGCACGGTGATCTTGATCTCGCGCTTGAGACCGGAGTTGAGCGTTTCGGTGACCTGCATCATAGAACCTTCGTTTCCGCAGCCAAACGGCTCTTGCCGTTTACAGCCTGCCGGTATGATCTTGCCGGGAATGGCTTTTGGTGCGGGACTTGGCGATCTGTCCACTCAACGCGGCTCAAAATCGTCCAGAAACACGCTCCAAAATGTGAATAAGTCTTTGTTTTTCCGACTTCTTATCACATTCTGCAGAAGTGGATCGTCGCATCCCGTCACATTCGACACGCCTTTTGTCACAGGCGCGGCCGATTTTCAACCATCTTCGCGTCTACAGCGCCGCGCGTTATCTTGGACGCGCACAGGAAGCTGGAGCACCTTGATTTTGGCGCATGATCCCCAAAAATACGATTTTTCGTTTTTCGGGATCATGCGCCGGCGAACGGCCGCTATTTTGACCGCGACATTGACAGAATGATGGCTCCTGCGGGGCACGCGGATGCGGCGGAATTGCTGGCCGCGCTGGATTTAGGTTCCACTCCGACTTGGCTCCCGCTGGTGTAGCTACCCGAAGTCGGCAGCCGCTCAGCGCAGCGGTCCTGACGCAGAGAAGCCCGCCACCTTGCGAGTGGCGGGCCGGCCGCGAGGCCAGGAGAGTGTTGTCAAAGCCTGTACGGCCGATGCGACACTCCCGTTTTGCGCAACAGTCTTCTCAGCGGCGTGCGATCAGCAAGCAAAGCTCACGCAGGTCGCGATCGTAGGTGCCGCCGCTCCCGAGCACATCGACGCAGCGCTTCTTCATCCGTATCAACTGGCTGCTGGACATCTGCGCGACCAGGCTCACGCCAGGAGTCCCGGGTGTTCCAGGAGTCGCGGGTGTGCCAGCAAGGGCCCCGTCGCCGAGGCCTACACCGACGCCGACCCCTGTCTCCCACCAACATTGGCACCCACACCCGCTGCAACGAGGCCGGTGCCGCCTACATTTGCGCCTGCGCCAGCAGTGATACCACTGGTGCCACCGGCATTGGCGCCCAGGCCGGCCGTGACGCCACGGGTGCCGCCGAGATTGGCACCCAGGCCAGCCGTGACGCCACGAGTGCCGCCGACATCGGCTCCGGCACCAGCGCTAACGCCCCTGCTGCCGCCGATCGATGCACCGGCGCCGGCATTCACCCCGCTTCGGCCGCCGATCGAAGCGCCGACACCCGCGATAATGCGTTTCTTGCCGCCTATCGATGCGCCGGCTCCCGTATTTACCCCGCGGCTACCGCCGATCGAAGCGCCGACTCCCGCATTGATGCCGCCACTGCCGCCGATCGAGGCGCCGAGACCGGCGTTTACGCCGCCTCGGCCGTCAACCGATGCGCCGGCGCCGACGCTAATGCCGCCTGCGCTGGCGGGAAAAGAAAGAGATAAAACAAGTGCACTACAGGCCAAAGCTGCGGCGAAGCTGTTAACGACGTTTGCCATGACACTCTCCTTTGGTAATTACCCCACAGCAGCAGTTTCAAATTTGCTACTTTAGCAATAACGAACCCAGAGAGTGTTTGAATCGCTAACACGAAACAATGTTTGCGGTCGTGACTTACGTGTAGAAAAAATATTCCGAATCAATTTGAAAGAATTTGAATACATCCTGGGCAAGAAGACCCGGCCGCCGACGAGTTCGTTCGCGCCGCCGTCGCCTACTTTGGACAGAAAGTCCGCGCCGTGGCCGCCGACGGCACCGCGAGGCCCAAAAACCTCGAAAATCTAAGTATTGAACTTGTGACACGGGTTGTGACATAGACATGTCACGGTGACACGAAGCCAGCGGGTATGGCGGAATTGGTAGACGCACCAGATTTAGGTTCTGGCGTGAGAACGTGGGGGTTCGAGTCCCTCTACCCGCACCACTGATCCGCTCGAACAGTGGACTAAGATTCCAGTACCGGAAGGCGTTGGGGTCGAGTCCGCCTGCGAGCCGATCACCGCCGGCATCGCCCTCGCGGCATCGAGGCAGCGGCGGTCACGAAAATCGTCATGTTTGATGCTGTCCGAGCCGGCCACGCTTTGCCAATTCTAATCCGGGCCAATTCTAATAAAGCGGTTCCTCGAACAGCGTCTTGTCGCCGTCCATCAGCGCCTTGATCTGCGCGGTACCGTTGGCCGCGATTGCAATACGGATGCCGAACGGCCGCAACCGCATGTCGTTCTGGATCGCCATCCCCTCGCCTTCCGGCAGATAGAAGCGCTCGATGCCGTAATCCGGCGCGATCGTCGTGGCTACGCTGAGATCCCAGCCTTCTGACACATGCCCGACGATATCGACTGCATCGGATGCTGCCGGCGCCGGCGCTTGCCCAAACCAGGCCGTGGTTGCGCCCCAATAGCCGTCGGCGCCCTGTCTCAGCCTGACCACGATCGGCGTATCGTTGCTCGTCAGCTTGCCGGTCGGAATGTTGGCGATCAGCTTCACCGGCAGGCGCGAAATATCATAGCTAAGTATAATGTAGTCGCCGCGCAGGAGATCGCGCGGATCGATCGGTTCGACCCTCAGCAGCACCTGCTTGCCGGCGCGCAGGATCGCCGCCCGGCCGGCGATGATCCAGCTCAGGAAGCCGATCTGGACGAGTGCCAGCACCAGCGCTGAAATGATCAGTTTTTTGCCGGTCATCATGCCGCTGCTCCTTCTACGCTCGGGAGCCTCATGCGCTTCTCCACGCGGAGGATGACAAGGGCAAGCAGGCCAAGAAGCACAGCAGCTGCAAGGAAGAAGCCTGCCGTGTCGAGCATCGACTGCAGCATCACCACATAGATGATGGCGAGTTCGAAGGCGAAGCCGGCATAGGCAACCCAGCGCAAGCCCCTGCTCTCGCGGCCGCCGAGCACGATTGCCGCGACAATGCCGGCAAGCGCAATGGCCGAGGCAATGCCGAAGCCGCTGTTATTGCTGTCACCGGCCAGTTCGAACTGGATCATCGCCAGGCCGGTGAGAAACCCGATCAGCGCGTGTAACGGCAACCTGCCACCGAGTTGCAAGACCCCGTCGACGGGCTCGGCAGCGAAGATCGCAGCCGCGAAAAGCAGCGCCGACACGACAATGAGCGGGACGGCGACCTGCAGCGTTTCGTATTCCGTAAACAACAGCACGAGATAAAAGATGACCGACAGGATGATCAGATGCCGCGCCGCCTGGCTGCGGGTCCAGAACGAAATGGCGAACAACCCGATCGCCATGACGACGAAGAGGTGCGGAAATTCCGTGCGCCTGAAATAGTCGAACCCTCTCAGGAACAGCCATGCGTCGGCAATGCCGACAGAAGCGACGGTCAGCGGGTTCGAGCGCAGCGCAACTGCCGCCAGGGCGGTGCCCGCGCCCCAGGTGATCAACGCCGACGCTTCGTCGCCTGACAAATGATACATCTGGCCGATCAGCGCGATCGATCCGCCGAATGCCGCCGCGGCGACGATCCAGAGTGCCTCGCCGATTGCAGCATGGTCGCGTGTCTTCAGAACGGCGCCGCCGACATAGCCGGCGAAGATGATGGCGAAGAGCGCTGCCACCCGCGCCAGTCGCGGGATGGCTTCCCAGTTGGCGGCGACGAAAATCAGCACGGCCGCACCAAAAAGCAGCGCCGCCATCATCGCCAGGATCGAGCCGAAGCTCAGTGATTTGCGCTCATTGGCCTCGACGTCGCGCGTCAGCGCGTCGGCCGTTGAGGCGTCGATCAGGCCAGCCTGCAGCCATCGTGTAATATCGGCCCTGACCCGCGACGAATAGCTCGCCATGCCTTTCTCCCCCAGCTTGGTCGTTTCTTCAGCCGACCCGGACAAACCGTTGACGCTACGGCATTTTCCGATTCGGGCCTATCTCTGTCGAACACGAGAATTGCCGGTGATTGTGCATTGCACAATTTGCATTGCTGCTATGCACCAATAGCGCTTTTAAATCGATATGACCCGACCTATCTTCATGGCGTACACAAAGACGGAATGATCCGGAAGAAAGACGAAACGAGAATACCATGAACCTGATCCGCAACTACCGCAACTGGCGCCGCTACCGGGACACCGTTTCCGAGCTGAGCCGCCTGAGCAACCGTGAACTGACCGACCTCGGCATCAGCCGCAGCGACATCCACTACGTCGCCCGCAAGGCGGTCTAATCCTCTTCGGACCGCAAATGGTCCGAACCAGTTTGACTTGAAAAGAGAACGACAATGAACCTGATCCGCAACTATCGTAACTGGCGCGTTTATCGCTCGACGGTTACCGAGCTGGGTCGCCTTTCGAACCGCCAGCTGCATGATCTCGGCATCGTCCGCGAAGAGATCAAGAGCATCGCCCGCAAGGCGATCTAGTCAGAATTTCGCCAGGGTCGACCTCCTCCCCGACCCTGACGGATACGGTCAGCCTTCACCTCCTCCCGAGGGTTGACCACAAAAACGGCGCCCGCCGCACCTCCTCCCGCGGCGGGCGCTGTTTCCCCAAGGCGAAGCGATTTCGTCCAAAAGGGTTTCGCCCCCTTTCATCAGGCGAAAGGAATTTCGTCAAAGCCGACCTCCTCCCCGGCGATGGCGAATACGGTCGATCTTCACCTCCTCCCGAGGATCGACCAGCAAAACGACACCCGCCGGATCCTCCCCCGGCGGGTGTTGTTGTTTTTCAGGGTCGACTCACACTCTGAGAATCGTTCTGGGAATTCGTCCTGGCGGGCAAGTCCCTGTCGTCAGTCGAGCGCACCGCTTTCCAGCACGCCCCTCTTCTTCCACTGGCTGAGCGGAAAAATGTCCGGTGCGCCGCCCATCGGCGCATACCAGGAATCCACCACCCACTCGGTGCCTCTGCGGTCGCTGATCACCGCCGTCCAATGGGGATAGCGCCCGTCGACAAACAAGCCTCGCGAGGCCTTGTCCTCGACCTTGTGGAACCTGAGCAATTTTCGCTCGGCAAGATAAACCAGCAGCGCATGGGTATTGGTCGATTCGTCGACACAATCCATCTGGCCCCTGATGCGCGATGCGCCGAATTCCGACTGCGGCAGATCGCGAATGCCGGTGGCCCGGAAAATGCGCTGCTCGAAATAGCGAACAGCCTTCGAAATAGCCGCACGCTCGGCTTGGGGCGAACCGGCGCCGGCACGCAGGATAGAGCGGAAACGCGCGCCGTCACCGGGGCCAAGCGCCAGCATCGTGCGATAGTTGCAACTGTAGCCGTGGCAGATGGGGATCCGCTTGGAAGCCGTCGCAGCCAGTTCGCCGGCGGCCGCTGATCCGCCCACGGCGATCACGACTGTCAGAAATGTCGCTCTGGCAAAGATCCCAAGCATCCCGTCCATTCTCCGACAGTAGACGATTGCCGCGCTTGGCGGCAACAACGCGACCGGCTCGTGTAATTGCAATCGCAGCTACAAAGGATTATTTCGGCGCTCATGAACAAGAATCCCATTCACGTCATCGGCGGTGGCTTGGCCGGTTCTGAAGCCGCCTGGCAGGCGGCCGAAGCCGGCGTTCCCGTCGTGCTGCATGAAATGCGTCCCATCCGCGGCACCGATGCGCACAAGACGGATGGATTGGCCGAACTCGTCTGTTCCAATTCCTTCCGCTCCGACGATGCGCAGAGCAACGCCGTCGGCCTGCTGCACGCCGAAATGCGGCTGGCCGGTTCGCTGATCATGAGCGCCGGCGACGCGCACCAGGTGCCGGCCGGCGGAGCGCTGGCTGTCGACCGCGACGGGTTTTCCGGAGCGGTGACAAGAAAGCTCGAAGCGCACCCGCTCATCACCATCCAGCGCGAGGAAGTGCTCGGCCTGCCGCCGGCGGATTGGGACCAGGCGATCATCGCCACCGGCCCGCTGACCGCACCTGGGCTCGCCCAATCGATCGCGGAAGTGACCGGCGCCGATGCGCTCGCCTTCTTCGACGCCATCGCGCCGATCGTCCATTTCGACACGATCGACATGGACATCTGCTGGTTCCAGTCGCGCTACGACAAGGTCGGACCTGGCGGCACCGGCAAGGATTACATCAACTGTCCGATGGACAAGGAGCAATATCTTGCCTTCGTGCAGGCGCTTGTCGACGGCCAAAAGACCGAATTCAAGCAATGGGAAGGCACGCCCTATTTCGACGGCTGCCTGCCGATCGAGATCATGGCCGAGCGCGGCGTCGAGACGCTGCGCCATGGGCCGATGAAGCCGATGGGGCTGACCAATGCGCACAATCCGTCGGTAAAGGCCTATGCCGTCGTGCAGCTTCGCCAGGACAATGCGCTGGGCACGCTCTACAACATGGTCGGTTTCCAGACCAAGCTGAAGCACGCCGAGCAGGTGCGCGTGTTCCGCACCATCCCGGGCCTCGAAAACGCCGAGTTTGCCCGCCTCGGCGGCCTGCACCGCAACACCTATATCAATTCGCCGACGTTGCTTGACCAATCGCTGCAGTTGAAATCACGGCCCGGCCTGCGCTTCGCCGGCCAGATCACCGGCTGCGAGGGCTATGTCGAAAGTGCCGCCATCGGCCTGCTTGCCGGGCGCTTTGCCGCCGCCGAGCGGTTGGGGCACGCGCCGGCGCTGCCGCCGATGACCACAGCCTTTGGCGCGCTGCTCAACCATATTACCGGCGGTCACATCGTTTCCGACGACGAGCCGGGAAAGCGCTCATTCCAGCCGATGAACATCAATTTCGGCTTGTTCCCTCCGGTGGAAGCGCCGAAAGCCGAGGGAAAACGCCTGCGCGGCAAAGACAAGACCGTCGCCAAGCGGCGTGCGGTGACATCGCGCGCGCTGGCTGACTGCCGCGAATGGCTGGGGCTGGCATCATCGGGGGCGGAAGCGGCGGAATAGTCCGCCTGTCTGTTCTTGTCGATCGGGCGACAGGGGAGTAGGATAGTATCCTACCATCATAGGGAGCAATTCCGTGGAACCCGCCGAGAAACTGTCCGTCACCGTCACGCCCGCCATGGCGCGCATGATCCGCGAAAAAGTCGAGGACGGCTCCTTCGGATCGGCGAGCGAGGTCATCCGCGCAGCCCTTCGCGCCTTCCAGCGCGAGGAGGAAGAGCATGCCGAGCGCATGGCGTCGATCAGGGCGCGCGTAAAGGCATCGATCGAAGATACAAGGCCGGGATATTCGGGAGAAGAGGTTCGCGCTCACCTTCGGGGATTCGTCGCCCGACATTCGAGCCGTTCTGATGATTCAGCGGCTTGAAGTCGAGTATCGAGAAACCGCCAGGAATGATCTGGCCGACATTTTCAGGAACATCGTAAAGGCCGGCGGAAGTCCGGAAGTTGCGCTGAAATTCGTCTTGCGTATCGAAGACCGCTGCCAGAGCATGGCAATGCGCCTCGTGGTGGCCGGTTGCGCGATGACATTGCGCCGGGATTGCGAACAGTGCCGTTCGAGCCCTCCGCCATCATCGCCTACATTGTCAGCGACGATCTCTCCGCATCGTCAACATCTTCTATGGCGGTCGCGACTACGAGACGCTGATGCGCGATGGCGAATCGAGTGATCCATCGTGATCGTCACGCACCGAGCTCAATGAGCGCGGTGGCAGTTCCGGCTTTGCGTTCCTCCGCGGATTCCTTCATCCTTGTCAGCTTTCAGGCTCCGGCCAGCCTCGCGTTGCGCGGCGCAACAGCAGAAAATGCCGGCGCCAGGCCGAGAGCCGTGCCACGTCGTTCAGAGGTGACTGACGAGAACTTTCCATCTTTCCGAGATAGGCACGCGACAAGGCCAGCGGCAAAAATGCTGGTCTGAGCGAATCCGGCAACGACGATGCGCCCTGCTCGAATGCCGCCAGATGTTCTTGCGCCAGCGCGATCATCGCGGCGACGGCGCGTTGTGCTCCAGGCCCGTCATCGCCCGCAACGAACTCCTCGGACGACGACCCTGCCGCAGCCAGAATGTCGGCCGGGACAAAGCATTGCCCACGCTTGCGATGCAGCGGCAGCAGCAGCAAAAGGCCGGTCATCGCTTGTGCACAACCTGCCCTGCCCGCAAGTTCGGCAAACTGCGGTGCTGCGACGGGATCGAGCACGATCGCTGCAAGCTGGATGAGCGCCGCTGCGGTCTCGCCGCAATAGCCTTCCAGATCGGTGCGCGACGGCATGGGGTCGTCATAGAGATCGAAAATACGGGCTTCGAGCATGTTCTCGAAGGCGGGCTTCGGCAGGTGGTGGGCGGAAATCGTCGCCTTCAACGCGTCGGCGACGGGATGGCCGGTGCCTACCCCGGCGTCCTCGGCTGCGATGACATCGCGCCACCATTGCAGTCGCACTTCCCCCGGCAGTGCCTCCCGGATACGGTCGCGAATGCCTGATATCTCGGCATTGAAGGCATAGAGCGAAAACAGCGCGTCACGCTTGTCCTCGGGCGCATAGAGTGCGCAAACATAGCGGTCATGATCGGTGGCGCGCACCGTTTCCATGACGATTTTGGCGTTTTCGCTCACGTCACTCGACGGCAATCAGTGCGGCGGCCACCGCACGGTTTTCCGCCAGAAGAACATTGTAGGTCCGCACGGCAGCACCAGTCGACATCGGATCGGCCGCAATGCCCGCCGCCTTCAGCGCAGCACGCAGCGCCGCCGGCAACGGCCTGAGATCCTTGCCGGCGCCGACCAGCAGGATCTCGACCTGGTCAGCCTCGTTGAGCAGCTTGGTGAAATCCGCCGCCGTCAGTGCCAGGGGATCAGCCGGCTCCCAGCCATAGATACCCGACGGCAGGCATAGGAGCGAGCCGCGATGCGACATGTCGGCGAAACGAAACCCGCCATTGCCATAGGCCTCGATCGGCGCACGGCCGGGGAAATGCGCTTCACGGATGACAATACCTTTGGTCATCCCGTTGGCCGCCCGTCAGGTCGCTATGGCTTTGCCGCTCACCGGCTTCTCCACATCGGCCGTCGCGGTCTCCGGCCGCAGCTTGAACAGGATGAGCAGTGGCGCGGCGATGAAGATCGACGAATAGGTTCCGAAGACGACGCCGAACAGCATCGCCAGCGTGAACGAGCGGATCACCTCGCCGCCGAACAGCACCAGCGCCAGCAGCGCGAGCATCGTCGTCACCGAGGTCAGCGTCGTTCGCGACAGCGTCTCGTTGATGGCGTTGTTCAACAATTGCGGCAGCGGCATCCGCTTGTATTTCCGCAAGTCCTCTCGAACACGGTCATAGACGACGATCGTGTCATTGAGCGAATAGCCGATGATAGTGAGTATCGCCGCAAGCGACGATTGGTTGAATTCGAGACCGGTGATGACGAAGAAGCCGATGGTCATGACCACATCGTGGACCGTGGCGATGATGGCGCCGACCGCGAACTGCCATTCGAAGCGGAACCAGACATAGACCAGGATTCCGAGCAGCGCGATCAGCATGGCGATGGTGCCTTGCTTGGCGAGCTCGCCGGAAACCGTCGGTCCCACCACCTCGACGCGGCGGAAATCGTAATGGTCCTGCAACTCTCCACGCACCTTGTCGATGACGGTCTGTTCGGCGTTCTCGCCGCCCTCCTGCGTGCCGACGCGAATCAAGACGTCGTTCGGGTCGCCGAACTGCTGCACCTGCACTTCGCCGATGTTGAGTTCCGAAAGCCTGCCCCGGATGTCGGCAATATCGGCGGTGCCATCCTTGGCCTGGACCTCGATCAGCGAACCGCCCTTGAAGTCGATGCCGTAATTGATGCCGACCGTCATGAACGCCACGACCGACAGGATCGAGAGCGCGCTCGACAGCGCGAACGTCCAGCGGCGAATGCCCATGAACGGAATTCTCGTGCCGGGCGGGACGAAGGTCACCGGCGCGCGCGGCAACTCCTTCGGGCGGGCGCGGCGAAGCCAGATCGACACCAGCAGCCGGGTGAAGGTGAAGGCGGTGAAGACGGTGGTTAGAATGCCGATGGCGAAGGTTACGGCAAAGCCCTTCACCGGCCCGGTGCCGAGCCAGAACAGCACCACGGTCGCGATCAGCGACGTGACGTTCGAATCGACGATGGTCGCTAGCGCTTTGGAAAAGCCCGTGTCGATCGCCTGGATGACCGAGCGGCCGTTTCGCCGCTCCTCGCGGATGCGCTCGTAGATGAGAACGTTGGAATCGACCGCCATGCCGATGGTCAGCACGATGCCGGCGATGCCGGGCAATGTCAGTGTCGCGCCAAGCAACGACAGCACCGCGACGATCATCGCCACATGCACCACCAGCGCGATGTTGGCAATGAAGCCGAGAAAGCCATAGGCCACGAACATGAACACGACGACGAGGATGGAGCCGATCACGCCGGCGACCTTGCCGGCGTGGATGGAATCCTCGCCGAGCCCGGGGCCTACGGTGCGCTCTTCGATTACCGTCAGCGTCGCCGGCAGCGCGCCGGCACGCAACAGCACGGCTAGGTCGTTGGCGCTCTCAGCGGTGAAATTGCCTGAGATCTGGCCGCTGCCGCCAAGGATCGGTTCGCGGATCTGCGGCGCCGAAATCACCTGATTGTCGAGGATGATGGCAAACAGCTTGCCGACATTCTGCGAGGTGGCCTGGCCGAAACGCGCCGCCCCCTTGGAATCGAACGTGAACGAAACCACCGGCTCATTGGTCTGGGAATTGTACGTCGCCTGCGCATCGACGAGATTCTCGCCAGAAACGATGACGCGGTTCTCGATCAGATAGGGAACCGGCGGATCATCCTGCGAATACAACACCGAGGATCCGGCCGGTGGACGACCGTTGAGCGCGTCCTGCACCGGCATCGACTGGTCGACCATCTGGAAGGTCAGCTTGGCGGTCTGGCCTAGAATGTCCTTCAGCCGTTGCGGATCCTGCAGGCCCGGCACCTGCACCAGAATGCGGTCGTCGCCTTGGCGTTGCACGATCGGCTCGGTGGTGCCGAGTTCGTTGACGCGGCGCTCGACGACTTCGAGCGACTGCGCCAGCGCCGTCGACGTGCGATATTTGATGCCGGCATCGGTGAAGGCGAATTTGAGCAGACCGGACCCGGTATCATCCAGCGACATTTCCTGGACGGAGCCGCCGCTGAACAGGCCGGCGGCCACCGGATCGGTCAATGTCTTCAGCGCCGTCTTGGCGGCTTCGACCTGACCAGGATCGGTGATGCGGACCTGCACGGCCCGGCCTGATCCGGCAAGGCCGGTATAACCGATCTTGGCATCGCGCAGCCGCGTCCTGATTTCGTCGCGCGTCGTCTCCAGCCGATCCTTGATCAGATCGTTCGGATCCATCCTGAGCAGGATATGCGAGCCGCCCTGCAGATCGAGGCCGAGCGTCATCTGGCGCTTCGGCACCCAGTCGGGAAGTTTGGCGAGCGTGCTTGCCGAAAAAAGATTGGGCGCAGCCAGGATCACTGTGGCGGCCACGGCCAGCCAGATCAGGATCATCTTGAAGCGCGAGAAATAGAGCATATGGCGTCGTCCGTCACGGCATTCGGGCGGATCGTTCCGCCTGGAATTGGGTTATTTATAGGCGCTCTGGTTCGCCACTGGCTCGCCGTGGTCCGCACAAAGGTTGATGTCGAGCACAAGGCAGTTCACTTTGATGCTGCCATCGGGCTTTCTTCAACTATTGTCAATCTTGCCGGCATGGGACCAGCGCGCAATGGCATCACGAGATCGTTGGCGCCCCCGTGATACCGGCGGCCAGCCAGATCAGGTTCGTCCTGAAGCGCGAAAATACAGCAAATGGCGTTTGTCGGTCTGGGTGTATCCGCAGATCGTTCGCCGACCATCGGTTTATTTCTTGGCGTTCTGGTTCGCCACTGGCTCGCCCTTGACGCGCACATCGGCGATCGTCGAGCGCAGCGCCGTTACCTTGGTGCCACCGCCGAGATCGATCTCGAGCTCGTTGTCATCGATGACCTTGGTCACCTTGCCGACGAAACCGCCGCCAGTGACGACCGTATCGCCGCGGCGCACCGCCGCCAGCATCTCGCCGCGCTTCTTCAACTGCGTGCGCTGCGGCCGGATGATCAGAAAATACATGATCACGAAAATCAGGACAAACGGCAAAATGCTGATGAACATATCCGGGGAGGTGCCGACGCCTTGGGCATATGCCGGTGTCACGAACATCGAAGTACTCCTGAATTTTGAAAAACAGCCGCCAAACGGGTAATTTGGCGGCCCCGTGAAATTTGGCCGGAATATAGTCGGTAAAGTTGCCAATGCAACTGCGGCCGAGCATTTCAGCTGCTTTTCCGGCTGGTTGAGCCGTGTTAGAGCATGGTCCCGAAAGACGGAGCGCGGTTTTCGAAAAAGATCGTGCCCTAACAAAAGGTTGGAGCCGGTTGCGAAGCCGCCGGAATCGACAGGTTCCGTTGCTTCCTGAATGCAAAAACAAAAGACAAGAATGACCGACAGCACCATCGAAGCCCTGAACAAGAAGCTCGACCGCCTGATCGAGGCGGTCGCCCGCCTCGCCCCGCCGCCGGTGCCGGAAACCGATCTCGGCGCGGCCGACTGCTTCGTCTGGCAGGCTGATCCCGGCTATCTGGAGCCGGTGCGCAAGGTCAACCGCGTCGACATCGGTCTGATCCGCGGCGTCGACCGCGTCCGCGACATACTGGTCGACAACACCGAGCGTTTCGCGTCCGGTTACGCAGCCAACAACGTGCTGTTGTGGGGCGCACGCGGCATGGGAAAATCCTCGCTGGTCAAGGCCGTGCATGCGGCGGTCAACGCATCGGCAAAGCTGGACCTGCCACTCAAGCTCATCGAGATCCACCGCGAGGACATCGACACGCTGCCGAAGCTGATGGCGCTGCTGAAGGCAGCGCCTTACCGTTTTATCCTGTTTTGCGACGACCTCTCATTCGACCACGACGACACGTCCTACAAGTCGCTGAAGGCGGCGCTCGAAGGCGGAGTCGAGGGCCGCCCGGCCAATGTGATCTTCTACGCCACGTCGAACCGGCGCCACCTTTTGCCGCGCGACATGATCGACAATGAGCGCTCGACCGCCATCAACCCGTCGGAAGCGGTCGAGGAAAAAGTCTCGCTCTCCGACCGTTTCGGCCTCTGGCTCGGCTTCCACAAATGCTCGCAGGACGAGTATCTCGACATGATCGACGGATATGTCCGCCATCACGGACTTGCCATCGATCCCGAGACGCTGCGCGCCGAGGCGCTGGAATGGGCGACGACGCGCGGCAGCCGTTCGGGCCGCGTCGCCTGGCAGTACACCCAGGATCTGGCAGGCCGGCTCGGCAAGTCGCTCCAGGATTAGACCATGAACCCGAACCGAAGATCAGCGTAGCAAAAAGTGGAGCCCGGTTTTCGGACAAGATCATGGTCCGGAAAAGCCCCTGAAAAAGCCCGCCCCTTGCGGAGCGGGCTGAGCCGGCGGGCCGGACTGGAGGTCAGGCGGCCCGCAATCGCTTTTCTTGTTCTATTCAAGATGGGTCGAAGGATCGACTTTCTTTATTCAAGATAGGTCGAAGGATCGACCGGCGCCGAATTCTTGCGCACTTCGAAATGCAGTTTCGGCGAGTCGGTGGTGCCGCTCATGCCGGACTGCGCGATTTCCTGGCCGCGCTTGACCTTCTGGCCGCGCTGGACCTCTATCGAACGGGCGTGACCATAGACTGTGACCAAACCGTTCTCGTGGCGCACCAGCACCGTGTTGCCGAATTCCTTGAGGCCATCGCCGGCATAGATGACGACGCCGTTCTCGGCCGCCTTGACTGGCGTTCCTTCCGGCACGGCAATGTCGACACCGTCCTTGCCGCCGCCGAAACTGGAGATCACGCGGCCGCGCACCGGCCAGCGCATCTTGCCGATACCGGTGGCGTTCGGCGCGACCGCGTCGTCGTCCTCGGCCTGCTGGATGACCTTTTCCTTCTTCGGCGGCGTGTAGGCGGCGAGCGTTTCCGACGGCGTCGTCTTCGCCGCAGGCGGGGTGGTGGCAGTTGTTACCGGATCGACCTTTGCCGGCTTGGCGTTGGCAACTGTCGCGGTTCCGCCGGCCGGCACCTTCAATGTCTGGCCGATCTTGAGCAGACCGTCCTGCATGCCGTTCGCCTGCTTCAACGCAACCACGCCGACGCCGGTCTTCCTGGCGATGGCCGACAGCGTATCGCCCTGCTGCACGGTGTAGGAGCCACCGGCACCAGCCGCCTTGGGTGCGGCGTCCTTCGGCTGGCTTGCTGCGGCCGATGCATCCACCTGCGCGGTGGACTTGCCCTCCTTGAGCTTGGGCTGCTGCGGCAGCACGGCGACCATCTCCGGCGCCTTGGCCGGCACATCGTGCTTGGTGTCGTTCGCAGGCTTGGCGTCGGCAAGCTTCGGCGCCGGTTTCTTGCCCGAATAGGCAAAGGCCGGGATGACGATCTTCTGGCCGGTCTTCAGCCCGTTGGTCGCGCTTAGCCCATTGACCTTCATCAGGGCGTCGGCGGGCACGCCGTAGCGCCGCGACAGGCCGGAAATGGTCTCGCCGTCCTTGACGATGATCTCGGCTGCACGCGGTTCGCCGCCCGCCGTCGCCATGCGCGGAGCATCGGGCTGTGACTCTTTGAACGGCTTTGCCACGGTTCCGGTCGCAGTCCGGTCGACCCGGGGAGCGGCTGGCGCCGCAGCGGTGCGAGCCGGACTGGCGGCGGGCGCCGATGCGGTAGCCGGCTGCGCCTGCTCGACCGGCGGCAATTGCTGCGTCGTGACCGGTTCGAGGCTTGAACGGCTTACCGACTGGGTGTGGCTGCCGTCGAGCGGCGCGGCCGAAACCGCGGCGGCATCGCCGGGATAGGGCTGGGCGGCGTCCTGCTTGTCGATGATGGCGCGCTGGTTGTTTGTCGACGACGTGAAGACGTCATCGACGCTGTTGAACCGCGAGACCTGGGAACTGCATCCCGCTGCAGTGCCCGCAACCATCAGGACGGCGATACCCCGCGCCAGGTTGCGTCCGTTTGCCTTCAAAATACTGAATTGCATCGCATTTACCCGCAGATACCCGGTACAGACTGACCGTGATTAAAGCGCGTTAATGTTACCGGCCGGTTAAACCTCTAGAATCAGACGCAAATTTTCTTAAAATATTTAAAGCTGCATCGGACGGGTGTGATTCAGCTGAGGTAAGCCGGAGACGGACCAGACAGGTGAGTTGCGGGCATCACCTGAATATCGACAGATCCTAGATGACGGCGGCTACGCTGCGCAGGATCGGCTGCAGGCGTACCAGACCGATGTCCTCGCGTTCGAAGCGGCTGCCGACCTTGGTCAGTTTGGCCAGCACCTGCTCGCCCTCCTCGGGTCCGATCGGGGCGATGACGATGCCGCCGCTCGACAACTGATCGAGCAGGAAGCGCGGCAGGCTGTCGAAGGCCGCCCATGCGACGATACGGTCGAACGGCGCTTCATTGGCCAGTCCGTTGGAGCCGTCCGCCTGGCGCACGATGACATTGCCGATGCCGAGCGCCTCGAAGCGCTGTTTGGCCTGCTCGACCAGCGTCTTGTAGCGGTCGATGGTGACGACGCGCGCGGCGAGCCGCGACATCACCGCCGCCGTGTAGCCCGACCCGGTGCCGATCTCGAGCACCCGGTTGCCCGGCTCGATGGCAAGTGCTGCGATCACCGCAGCCTGCAGATCGGCGCCCTCGATCGCCTCGCCGCATTCGATCGGCAGCATGCGGTCCGACCAGGCGATCGGATGGAACTGTGCGGAAAGGAAGCCGCGCCGCGGCGTCGCCTCGAAGGCGGCGATCAGCGCCTTCGGCACCACGCCCTTGCCACGCAGGCGGAGCAGGAAAGCGGCGAAGCCTTCGCGGTCATCGGCCGTCGGACCATGGTTCAGGTTCATGCGAGCGCCTTGGTCAGTTGATCGCGGATTTCGTGCGCTGTGAGATCGAGCTGCAGCGGCGTCACCGACACCAGCCGGTTGCGCATGGCATGGAGATCAGTGCCTTGCTTGCCCTCGACCGGCTCGCGGCCGAAGCGCAGCCAATAATAGGGAAGCCCGCGGCCGTCGCGGCGCTCGTCGACCCACAGGCTGTGGACGAGCTTGCCTTGCGAGGTGACCACCGTGCCGGCGATCTCTTCGGGAAGGCAATTCGGAAAATTGACGTTGAGCAGCACGCCGTCCGGCAGCGGCATGGCGACCAGTTTTTTGAGCAGCGCCGGCGCCAGCGCCTCGGTGGTCTCGTAAGGGACGAGGCGATCCTCGCCGACATAGGAATAAGCCTGGCTGAGCGCGATCGAGCGCACGCCGAGCAATGCGCCTTCCATGGCGCCGGCAACGGTGCCCGAATAGGTGACGTCGTCGGCGATGTTGGCGCCGGAATTGACCCCGGACAGGATCAGGTCTGGTGCTGCGGGCAGGATTTTTTTTACGCCCATGATGACGCAGTCGGTCGGCGTGCCGCGCACGGCAAAGTGCTTTTCGCCGATCTTTCTCAGGCGCAGCGGCTCCGAGATCGACAGCGAATGCGCATAGCCGGACTGATCCTGCTCTGGCGCCACCACCCAGACATCGTCCGACAGCGTGCGGGCGATGCGTTCGAGCGATGCAAGGCCCTCGGCATGGATGCCGTCATCATTGGTCAGGAGGATGCGCATTATCTCGATTCGATCTTTTCCAGACCGCCCATGTAAGGCCGAAGCGCTTCAGGAATGGTTACGCTGCCATCCTCATTCTGGTAGTTTTCGATGACGGCAATAAGGGCGCGGCCGACGGCGGTGCCGGAACCGTTCAGCGTGTGGACGAAGCGGTTGCCCTTGCCGTCCTTATCCTTGTAGCGGGCATCCATGCGCCGCGCCTGGAAATCGCCACAGACCGAGCAGGACGAAATCTCGCGATAGGCGTTCTGGCCCGGCAGCCAGACCTCGATGTCATAGGTCTTGCGCGCGCCAAAGCCCATGTCGCCGGTGCACAGCGTCACGGTGCGGAACGGCAGGCCGAGCCGCTTCAGCACTTCCTCAGCGCATTCGGTCATCCGATCGTGCTCGGCAAGCGAGGTGTCCTGGTCGGTGATCGACACCAGTTCGACCTTGTAGAACTGGTGCTGGCGCAGCATGCCCCGCGTATCGCGCCCGGCCGAGCCCGCTTCCGAACGGAAGCATGGCGTCAGCGCCGTATAGCGCAGCGGCAGTTTTTCATGCGGCGTGATGTCTTCGCGCACGAGATTTGTCAGCGGCACTTCGGCGGTGGGAATGAGGCCAAGCCTGCCGTCCCCATGCTGGGCGAAGAACAGATCCTCCTCGAACTTCGGCAGTTGCCCGGTGCCGAAAAGAGCTTCGTCGCGCACCATCAGTGGCGGCTGGATCTCCTCGTAGCCATGCTCGGTCGTATGCAGGTCCAGCATGAACTGGCCGAGCGCGCGCTCCATCCGTGCCAGTCCGCCCTTGAGCACCGTGAACCGCGAACCGGACAGTTTCGCCGCCCGCTCAAAATCCATCATGCCGAGCGCTTCGCCGATCTCGAAATGCTCCTTCACCCAGTTCGGGCGGGCCGGCACCTTGCCGACGGTGCGCTTGACGACGTTGTCGTGCTCGTCCTTGCCGACCGGCACGTCGTCGAGCGGCACGTTGGGCAGCACCGCCAATGCGTCGTTCAGCGCCTTGTCGAGCTCGCGTTCGCGCGCCTCGCCGTTCTGGATGAAGGCCTTGATCTCGCCGACCTCGGCCTTCAGTCTTTCGGCAAGGGCGGCGTCGCCCGAGCGCATGGCGTTGCCGATTTCTCTCGAGGCGGCGTTGCGGCGCTCCTGCCTGGTCTGCAGCTCGGTCAGATGTTCGCGCCGCGCCTCGTCCCTGGCGATCAGATCATCGACCGTGGACTGCGCCTCCGCAGCCGGCCACGAGCGCTTCTGGAGCGCCTCGACAAGGGCCTTCGGATGGTCGCGAATCCATTTGATGTCAAGCATGGTCTGTTCGTCCTCAAGTAGGCTAGAGGGGGCGTAAACCGCATCCTTGACCGATGCAAGATGTGAAGATCGAGTTCCCTCGCGCCCCGCGCTGTCCCGCAAACCTGAAGATTACGGCGATGCCGCTAGGTCGACGACGCGTCCGCCGGCTTTTCGGTAGCCGCTTCCGCAGCCTCCCGCTTCTCGCGCGCCAGACGTTCCCGTTCCTTGCTGCGCTCGATCAGCCGGGCCGACCAGATCGAGACCTCGTAGAGAAGTATGGTGGGAACGGCCAGGCCGATCTGGCTTATCGGGTCGGGCGGCGTCAGAATAGCCGCGACGACGAAGGCGATGACGATTGCCCATTTGCGCTTTTCGACCAGCGCCTCGGACGACAGCATGCCCACCCGCGTCATCAGGCTGGTCACCACCGGCAACTGGAACACCAGCCCGAAGGAGAAGATCAGCGTCATGATCAGGCTGAGATATTCCGACACCTTCGGCAGCAGCGAGATCTGCACCTGGTCGTCGGTGCCGGCCTGCTGCATGGCGAGGAAGAACCACATCACCATCGGCGTGAAGAAGAAATAGACCAGCGACGCGCCCATCAAAAACAGGATCGGCGAAGCGATCAGGAACGGCAGGAAGGCGTTGCGTTCATTCTTGTAGAGGCCGGGCGCGATGAATTTGTAGATCTGCGTGGCGATCAGCGGAAAGGCGATCACCATGCCGCCGAACATCGCCAGCTTGACCTGTGTGAAGAAGAATTCCTGCGGCGCCGTGTAGATCAGCTCGACCTTGTGCGGGTCGAGCCCTGCCCATTGCGTCGCCCATTTGAACGGGATGACCAGCAGGTTGAACAGCTGCTTGGCGAAGAAGAAGCAGAACAGGAAGGCGACGAAGAACCCGCCGATCGACCACATCAGCCGGCGGCGCAACTCGATCAGATGCTCCATCAGCGGAGCCGCCGACTTGTCGATCTCGTCCTTTTCCGAAATGCTCACTTGGCGGCTCCCGCCGTCTTTTTGGCAGCTGCGGCCGGCTTCTTCACCGCTGCCGGTGCAGGCTTCGGCTCGGCCTTTTTAGCCGCGGTCTTTGTCACAGCAGGTTTTGCCGCCGCTGCCGCTGGCTTCGCTCCGGCCTTGGAGGCCGGCATCGCTTTCGCTGGCGCGCCCTTCGTCTTCGCCGCCGACGCCTTTTGCGATGCAGCCGGCGTCGCCGTCGCGACAGGCGGTGTCACCGAACCATCGGTCATCGCCGGAAAGGTCGGCGCCGCCGGCGCCGCTTCCGGGGCTTTGACGTCCGGCAGCACCGTCGCGCCATTGTTCAGCTCGGTATCCTGCGGCGTCGAAGCAGCCGGCGCGACCGGGTCTGCAGCCGGCTTCGGCTTCATCACCGCGTCGACGCCTGAACGGACGTCGGCCGCCGCCTGCTCGAACGGGTTGAGCTGTTTCCTGATCTCGGCGGCCGGATTAAGGCTTCTGAGTGAATCGACCGACTTCTTGACGTCGTCAAGCTCGGCCTCCTTCAGCGCATCGTTGAACTGTTTCTGGAAGTCAGCTGCCATGCCGCGCATCTTCGCCGCCGTGCGGCCGAAAGTGCGCAGCATCTTGGGCAAATCCTTGGGCCCGACGACCACGATCATGACGATCGCGATCACCAGCATCTCGGTCCAGCCGATGTCGAACATGGCGATACGTTCCGACTAAAGTTTTGGGCTCAGCTCTTGCTGGCCTTTTCCTTCGCTGCCGAAACGGTTTCGTCGGCACGGTGCTCGACGGTGCGCTTGTCCTCGGCAACCTCGTCGTCGGCGATGCCCTTCTTGAAGCTCTTGATACCCTTGGCCATGTCACCCATCAGCTCGGGAATCTTGCCGCGACCGAACACCAGCAGCACGATCACCAGCACGATCAGCCAATGCCAAATCGAAAATGAACCCATAACAATCTCTCTCGAAAGGTTTCTCTGACGATGATCTATGCGCTTTCGCGCCGGGATTCAAACACAACCGCGACAGAGTTTATAAATGAGTGGCCGAAGTCACGCAGTTTCGGCGCCTCAGCCCGCTACCTATCGGCGCAGCCGTTAAATACCATCGCTTTCGGCACGTCGCTTGCGGTCAATCTTCCTCGACGCGCGGCGTCAACAGGCCGAGTTCCTCAAGGTCGATGTCGGTCAGCGGATCCTCGTCGTCGGTCAGCGCATCCGGGTCGGCCGGCGGCAGCGGAATGGAAAAATTCGACGGCATGCGGCCCGAAAGCAGCCCGGCACCCTTCAATTCCTCCATGCCGGGGAGATCGCGGATCTCCTCCAACGCGAAATGGTCGAGGAAGATGTCGGTGGTGCCGTAGGTGACGGGACGGCCGGGCGTGCGGCGCCGGCCGCGCATCTTCACCCATTCGGTCTCCATCAGTGTGTCCAGCGTGCCCTTCGAGGTCTCGACGCCTCTGATATCCTCGATCTCGGCGCGCGTCACCGGCTGGTGGTAGGCGATGATCGCCAGCACTTCGAGCGCCGCACGGGAAAGCTTCTTCTGCTGCACCGTGTCGCGGCTCATCAGGAAAGCGAGATCGCCGGCGGTGCGGAACGCCCAGGCATCGCCAACGCGCACCAGATTGACGCCGCGCCGCGCATAAATCTGCTGCAGTTCAGCCATCGCCGCGGCAATGTTGATGCCGTCGGGCAGGCGCCCGGCAAGCTGCTTTTCGCTGACCGGCTCGGCGCTGGCGAAAACGATCGCCTCGGCCATGCGCACGGCTTCCGCCATATGCAACCGCTCGCCAGGATTCTGGGACAAGTTCTGGGCCTGACTTTCTGCCGGCACCTCGGCGAGCACGCCGTCTTCGGTCTCGTCATCGACCTTGAACGGAATGACCGAAGCGTTGGCGCGCTCGCTCATGATGCCACCTCAACTGCCCTGATGCCTTGCGCACGACCGCGCAGATAGAGCGGCGCGAACACCTCGTCCTGCCGCATTTCCATTTTGCCTTCGCGCACCAGTTCCAGCGTCGCCGCAAACGAACTGGCAACCGCGGTACGCCGCTCGCCCGGGTCGGTCAGATATTCGACCAGGAAACTGTCCAGCGCCGTCCAGTCGGCAAACGTGCCGATCAGCCTGTTCAGGATGTCGCGCGCATCCTTGAGCGACCACACGCCGCGCCTGGCGATCGTCACATTGGTGATCGCCTGCTTCTGGCGTTGCGCCGCATAGGCGGTCAGCAGATCGTAGAGCGAGGCCGAATAGGCGTTGCGTTTCTCGACGATGACCATTTCCGGCATGCCGCGGGCGAACACGTCCCGTCCGAGCCGGTTGCGGTTGACCAGACGCGCCGCCGCGTCGCGCATCGCTTCCAGCCGCTTCAACCGGAATTGCAGCACCGCCGCCAGTTCCTCGCCGCTTTCACCGTCGTCGCCGGGTTGCTTGGGGATCAAGAGCTTCGACTTGAGAAACGCCAGCCACGCCGCCATCACCAGATAGTCGGCGGCAAGCTCCAGCCTGAGCGCCCTCACCTTTTCGACGAAGGCCAGATATTGCTCGGCCAGCGCCAAGATCGAGATGCGCGACAGATCGACCTTCTGGTTGCGGGCAAGATGCAGCAGAAGATCGAGCGGGCCCTCGAAACCGTCGACATCGACGACCAGCGCGGGATCGCCGGTCAGCCGCGAATCGTCGTTCTCGGCCCACAGACGGTCCATCGGTGCGGCTTTGCCGGCCTTGCTGTCCAACGTTTCCGCCACTGCCTGTCGCTTTCCTTTGCTTCTATCTTCTTGTTTGACCGTGATCTGTTCCGAAAAACCGGCTCCCACTTTTCGGGATCATGGTCTAGGCCACCGCATCGAAATAGGTGGCGAATTCGGCGCGTATCTCGGCTTCATCAGCCCGATCGCGGTTCTTGATATAGGTCAGCGCCCGTTGCGCGCGTTGCAGCGACGTGCCTTCGAGCCCCGTTGTGCGCGACGCAATGCCGACCATCTCCTCGAAAACGCCGTTGCAGTGAAGGACCAGATCGCAGCCCGCCGCAAGGATCGCCGCCGCCTTTGTCGGGAAATCCCCAGAAAGTGCCTTCATCGAGGTGTCGTCGCTCATCAGCAGCCCGTCGAAACCGATTTCGCCGCGGATGATCTCGTCGATGACCTTGCCGGAGGTGGTGGCCGGGTTCTTCGGGTCGATCGCGCTGTAGACGACATGCGCCGTCATCGCCATCGGCAAATAATTGAGCTCCCTGAACGGGGCAAAATCATGCCGCTGCAAGTCGCTCATCGAGGCATCGACGGTCGGCAGTTCGAAATGCGTGTCGGCAAAGGCCCGTCCATGTCCGGGAATATGCTTCATCACCGGCAGCACGCCTCCCGACATCAGGCCCTCCGCCGCGGCGCGGCCCAGTTCGATGACGGCACGAGGCTCCTTGCCATAGGCGCGCGCGCCGATGACGTCGCTGGCGCCCTCGATCGGCACGTCGAGCACCGGCAGGCAATCAGCTGTGATGCCGTAGCGCAGCAGGTCGAACGCATGCAGCCGCGCCATCAGCCATGCTGCGCGGTTGCCGGCGTCGTGGTCGTTGCGCCACAAGGCGCCGAGCGCGCCACCGGCCGGATAATTCGGTGCCAGCGGCGGCCGCAGGCGCTGCACACGGCCGCCTTCCTGGTCGATGAACACCGGGGCGTCCGGGCGCTCGACACAATCGCGCATCGCGGCGACCAGATCGCGGATCTGCTCGGCCTCGCCGATGTTGCGGGCAAACAGGATGAATCCCCACGGGCATTCGCTGCGATAGAAACTGATTTCGTCGCGTGTGAGCGATTTCCCGGCGCAGCCAAGGATCATGGATTTTGATTCGGTCATGGGCGGGAGTTTAGAGCTTCACGCAGACAAAGGGAATCGCATCGAGCCACATCGCTCGAGCCGGAATCCCTTCCACACAAGGAACTCCTTCCACCATAGAAAACCGGCGCGGTCTGTGACCGCGCCGATTCTTTCGGCCCAAGGGCGGGAGATTTGAAAATGGTTAGCGCGACACGAAACAGTTGCCGCCGGCAGCCTTGTAGTTGGTGCACAGGCTGATCGCATCGTTACGCGACTTCGCCGGGACGCGAACGCGATAGAACGTTCCCTTGCCGGCGATCTCGGCCTTGACGATGTTGGCCGTGTGGCCGGAAAGCACGCTGCCATAGCGACGCTGCAGATCCTGATAGGTCGACTGGGCGCTTTCGACGGTCGGCTGCGAGGCGATCTGCATCGACCACGAGCCACCGCCGGTCGAGGTCGCCGCTGGACTGATGGACGCAACCTGGTCGGGCTTGACCTCACCGACGACGTCGACCGGCTGGTCGGACGGACGCTGCGGCGCCACCGGAACCGTGGCCGGCGTGTTGGCAGGCTGGTTGGTTTGGGCTTCAGCCTCAGCCGTGGGCACGGCGGCCAGATTGACTGCTTCCGGCGCGGCGGTTTCGGCCCGGTCGCCGGCCACTGGCTCGCCCACCGGGTCACCGCCCAACAGGTCGCCACTTGCCTGGTCGGCAACAGACGCTACGGTACCGGTCTGCGCCGCGTCGCCGGCCTGACCCGCCGGGGCCACAAGCTGCGGCGCCGGATCGACAGGCTCGACCGCAGCCACCTGCGATGCCGCAGGCGCCGGATCCTCGCGCGCAACCAGTGAACCATCTGATTTGACCACCATGGTTCTCACCTTGCGTGGCGCAACGGCGACGACATCCGGCTCGATGCCCTGCTCGGCCTCTTGCAGAACCTGGGCGATACGATCCTCGGACTTGGGTGCTGGCGCGGCGGCATCGGCATTCCCGGCCGCTTGCGTGCCGCCGGCCGCTTGCGTGCCGCCGGCCGCTTGCGTGCCGCCGACCACATCGGCGGCTTCAGCCGTGTCGATGTCGTCGGGCGTAAGATCGACCACACGGCTCTGCGGCGGTTCCTTGGCCGCCACGTCCACCGGCTCTTCGGTGTTGGTGACCAGTTTTTCCTGGACCGGTTCGGCAGGCCTCGCGCCCCCCTTGGCCACGGCGTCGTAAACCTTGTTGTCCTGGTTCGGCACGACGGTGCCGCCCGGGTTTTCCGGCCTGACCTTGATCGGTGCGTTGTCCGCCTTGACTATGACCGGCGCATCGGTGCCGCCGTTGCCGCCGAAAGACAGCGCGAAGGCGCCGAGACCGCCGGCGATCGCCACGGCGCCGACGACTGCGGCGACCAGCAGGCCGCGGCTCCGGGGCCTCGCGGCATTCTGCTCGGCCAGGCCCGGAACCGACATGGCCTCATCCAGTTCGGGGTCGTAGTCGAGTTCGTCCAGGGCAAAGTCGTTGGCTTGCGCTTGCGAAACCGGTCGGCCGCTGGGCAAGTCGCCCAGATCAAAGCCGCTGGCGGCATCGGCGTAAGACGCACTGACCGGCGCTGCTGCCGGTCTCGCCGCATAGGTCCGCGTTTCAACGCGGTCGGGCTCATGGCCTGACTGGAACCCGGCCGCTGACTGGAACCCTGCCCCCGGCTGGGGTCCGGCCCCCGGCTTGAATCCGGTATTGTAGGATTCGTCGTCATAGGCCGCGCTGCGCGCCGGCCCGGCAGCGACGTCCACGGCATTCATTTCCGAGAGAAGGTTGGCGAACTCGGTATCGAGATCGTCATAGGCAGGCGCCGGCGGTTCGTCTTCATTGGAGTCGAGTTCCGGAATATCGAGGTCGTCCGCCAGCGCCACGACGCGCTCGGGCACATCGACCGTCTCGACATCGGGCATCTCGTCATATGCAGAGGCTTGTTCGCTTTGCACTGGCGCAGGCGCCGCATCGGCGGCATCGCCTTCGGCTGGCTCATCCTGATAGGCCGGCTCATCCTGATAGGAGGGTGCCGCAGCCGTTGGCGGTGTCGTTGTTTCTGTGGTCGCCGAAGCCGTCGGCTGGGCTGCAAAGGCAGGCTGCGGCTGTTGTGCGACCGGCGTTACGCGGCTCCACGAACGGGCCGGCGCAGGCGCGGCGGAGGGTGCCGCCATCCAGCTGAGCGAATCATTCCGATCCTGCTGTGGAGCGGCGGCCGCAACGTCATCGCCGTCGCCATGATCCAGACCGATGTCCCTGGCGAAGGCGGCGTGCAATGCATCGTCGTCGAAATCGATATCAGCCGGTCCGGCAGCATCTTCAGCGCCGAAATCATGGCCCTCGAGCCCGTCGAGGAGAACGGTGTCGAGATCGGCGTCGGCGGCCTGGACCGCGTCTTCATTCGACTGCTCCGAAAGGTCTTGCTCGTCAAGGCTCCCGGCCAGTTCGTCGGTGGGATCCACTGGTTCGTCGGCGGCTTCTCCAGCCGCGGCTACAGGTTGCTGAACCATGGCGGCCGCGGACGCTGCCACCGGGGCAGCCCGTGCGCTCATGGTGCCCAACAGCGCGTTCAATTCGTCTTCGAGGCTCCGCTCCTCAGCGATGGCGGCTGGCGCCGTCGGTTCGGCTGCAACGCCGGGGGCCTGAGTAGCCGGCGCCTCGGCTTCATCGGCAAGCGTGTCGTCGAAGCTCAATTGAAGATCGTCGTCGAACGCATGTTCCGGGGTCGCGGCGGAAGGCTCGTCGTCCTTGGCGTCGATAGAATCCGGCTCGTCAATTTCTGGCTCGTCGACTTCGACCGGCTCAGCCATGCGAATGTCGAAATCCATGTCGACGTCATCCATGGCGACGTCATCCATGTCGACGTCGGGCATGGTGTCGTGGTCGGCAAAGTCCTCGTCGGACTCATCCGAAACGGCCCGAACGGGCGCAGCAGGAGCTTCAACAGCGGCCTCGATCGGCTCATGCTCGTCGAGCGTCAG
>NZ_KI911324.1:0-111361 GCF_000513915.1 Mesorhizobium sp. WSM2561 | reverse complement strand
TCGTCTTCGAGCGAGCTTGCGACGGCGTTGTCGAATTCATCGTCGAAGGCGGGGTCAGCGGCCGGCGCGGAGATGTCGGCGGCGGTATTCTGTTCGTCCGTCGCATCGTCGTCCAGCCGGAAATCCTGTTCGAGCGACGCAGAGAGTTCGTCGTTTACCGGCAAA
The DNA here is from genome assembly GCF_000513915.1 of Mesorhizobium sp. WSM2561. Taxonomy (NCBI): domain Bacteria; kingdom Pseudomonadati; phylum Pseudomonadota; class Alphaproteobacteria; order Hyphomicrobiales; family Phyllobacteriaceae; genus Mesorhizobium; species Mesorhizobium sp. WSM2561. Next base: position 111,196 of record NZ_KI911324.1, on the reverse strand, counting down.
TCGTCTTCGAACGGCGACACGTCTTCGAGCGAACTGGCGATCGCATGGTCAAAATCGTCGTCGAACGCCGCTTCAACAGCCGGCGCGGATACTTCGGCAACACCGGAACCCAGGTCGGCGGCGGCAACGGCATGGGCAGTTTCGTCCGCCGTGTCGTCGTCCAGCCGGAAATCCTGTTCGAGCGACGCGGCAAGCTCGTCGTTCCCAAGCTCGTCGTTCCCAAGCCTGTCGTCCACCGGCAAATCGTCTTCGAATAGCGACACGTCTTCGAGCGAACTGGCGAGCGCTTCGTCGAAATCGTCGTCGAAAGCAGCTTCAGCAGCCGAGGGAGTTCCGGCAACGCCAGAGCGCACATCGTCGGCAGCAATGGCAACGGCGGTTTCGTCTACCGCATCGTCGTCGAGCAGGAGATCCTGTTCGAGCGACGCGACAAGCTCGTCGTCGATTGGGTCAGTAGCAGCCGCGTCGAAAGCCGGCTCGCGAAGCTCGGCTGCCCCGTCATTGGCGTCGCCGCCGAATTCGCCCATCAACTCCTTCTCGAGGTCGATGCCGAAATCGCCGTCGTCCGCTGGCTGACTTGCTGCAGCCGCCGTCGACTGGGCCTGCGGCTTGACCGGCTGGCGCGGGTCGAAGCCCATGATCCTGGTCAGTTCCGCGAACGGATCATCGTTGGCGATATCGTTTTGGGCGGCTGCTTTCAGCTGGGTTCTGTCTGCCATTATTGTTCCCGAACTCGCACTCATTCGGACGCCGTTGACGTCGCGCAGGGTTGGCCCTTACCAGCGCAATGTGGGCAAAAGGTGACAGGTTTTTTAGTCAAACCTAACGCATTTCGGTGGGCGCATCGGCTCCGATCAGCGTCAGGCCGGACGTCAAAACGTCCGAAACAGCCTGCACCAGCCCTAGTCTGGCATGGGTCAATTGTCGGTCGTTAACCTTAACAAAACGTAAGTCGGGATTTTCGGTGCCGCGGTTCCAATGTCCGTGGAAGCTGGAGGCGAGATCGTAGAGGTAGAATGCCAGCCGGTGCGGCTCGAGCGCAAGTGCCGCGGATTCGATCAGCCGCGGATATTCGGCAAGTTTCCTGATCAGGCCGATCTCGCCTTCGTCGGTCAGCGAAGCGGTGGCGGCGGCCAGCCGATTGCGGTCGAAATTGGCCTCGCCCAGCTGTTCGCTCGCCTGCCGGAACACCGAATGGCAGCGCGCCGAGGCGTACTGGACGTAGAACACCGGATTGTCCTTCGACTGCTCGGTCACTTTGGCGAAGTCGAAATCGAGCGGTGCATCGTTCTTGCGGTAGAGCATCATGAAGCGGATCGGGTCGCGACCGACCTCCTCCACCACTTCGCGCAGCGTTACGAAATCGCCCGACCGCTTCGACATGCGCACCGGCTCGCCCTCGCGAAAAAGCTTTACCAACTGACAAAGCAGCACGGTGAGCTTCACCTCGTCGCCGGAAATCGCCCGGGCGAGCGCTTCCAGGCGCTTCACATAACCGCCATGATCGGCGCCAAGCACATAGATCAGCTCGACGAAACCGCGATCGACCTTGTCTTTCAGATAGGCGACGTCCGCGGCAAAATAGGTGAAGGTGCCGTCCGACTTGACCAGCGCCCGGTCCATGTCGTCGCCGACCGCTGTCGAGCGGAACAGCGTCTGCTCGCGATCCTCCCAGTCGTCCGGCTTCTCGCCCTTGGGCGGCGGCAGCTTGCCCTTGTAGATATGGCCCTTGAGGGTCAGGTCGTTGATCGCCGAGCGGATTTTCCGGGCGTTGTCGGCGTGCAGGGTGCGCTCCGAGAAAAAGACGTCGTGATGCACATTGAGCAGCGCCAGATCCTCACGGATCATTGCCATCATCGCGTCGATCGTCCTGTCCTTGACAATGGCAAGCGCTTCCTCGTCCGGCATCTGCAGCAAGGAACGGCCAAATTCGCTTACCAGAGCCTGGCCGACCGGCACGAGATAGTCGCCTGGATAGAGCCCGGCAGGAATCTCGCCGATGTCGTCGCCGAGCGCCTCGCGGTAACGCAGCATGGCGGAGCGGCCGAGCACGTCGATCTGCGAACCAGCGTCGTTGATGACATATTCCTTGATCACGTCATAACCGGCGAAGGCCATCAGATTGGCGAGCGCATCACCCACCACCGCGCCGCGGCAATGGCCGACATGCATCGGTCCGGTCGGGTTGGCCGAGACATATTCGACATTGGCCTTCTTGCCGCCGCCAACGGTCGAGCGGCCGTAATTGCGGCCTTCGCCGAGCAGCGCAGTCAGATGCACCTGCCAGAACGCGTCCTTGAGCCTGAGATTGACGAAGCCCGGACCGGCAACGTCTGCAGCGGCGATGTCCGGGTCGGCGCGCAGCGCTTGCGCCAGCCTTTCAGCCAGTGCGCGCGGCGGCTGGCCGGTCGGCTTGGCCAGCACCATTGCCGCATTGGTCGCCAGGTCGCCATGGCTGGCGTCGCGTGGCGGCTCGACGGCGACGCGCGACAAGTCCAGCGAACCGCCGTCTTTGTCTTTCAAATCAAGCGCTTCGACGGCCTTTATAATTCGCGCGTTGAAATCGGCGAAGATGTTCATTGTTGTGGCCCTGGCTCTGGCGGCTTTGCGGGAATCCGGTCTATTGGCCGGCAAAATCGAGCCCCGCCTAGCTTAATTCAGGCGTATGGTCAAACAAACGGCGGTGTTCCTTCAAAGCGTAGGTATCCGTCATGCCCGCCAGGAAATCGGCGACGCTGCGCGCCTTGATGCGATCATCAGCCCGGTCGAGCCCTTCGCGCCAGCCATAGGGCATGGCGCGCGGATCGGCGAAATAGACCTCGAACAGGTCGTTGACGATCTGCTCGGCCTGGTTGCGCACGCGCACGACTTCGCTGTGTCGATAGAGATGCTTGTAGAGAAAGGCTTTCAATTCCTCTTCGAAAGCGGCCATTTCGGCCGAAAAGGTCACCATCGTCTCGCCTGCCGCCCTCACCGCGTCGGCGCTGTCCGGCTTGATGCGGGCCAGATTGGCGGTGGTGGAGACGATGACATCCTCGACCATCATCGTGATCTGCCGGCGCATCAGTTCGTGCCCTGTCCTCACATCGTCCAGCGCCGGATAGCGCTGACGCACGCCGTCGAGGATCGAGCCGGGCAGCGAGACATTTTCCAGCATGTCCAGCTTCAGAAGGCCCGACCTCAGGCCGTCATCGATGTCATGGCTGTTGTAAGCGATGTCGTCGGCGATCGCCGCGCACTGCGCCTCGATGCCGGCGAAGCGGTCGAGCTCGAGGTCGTGCAGCTCCGAATAGTCGCGGATCGCTTGCGGCACCGGCCCCTTCAGCCCGTTTCCGCTGGCGTCGGTCAGCGGTCCGTTGTGCTTGACCAGCCCCTCCAGCGTCTCCCAGGTGAGGTTCAGCCCGTCGAATTCGGCATAGCGGCTCTCCAGCCGCGTTACCACGCGCAGCGACTGTGCATTGTGGTCGAAGCCGCCCCAGGCCGCCATCTTCTTGTTCAGCGCATCCTCGCCGGTATGGCCGAAGGGCGTGTGGCCGAAATCGTGCACCAGCGCCACCGCCTCTGCCAGGTCCTCGTCGCCGCGCAGCGCCCGCGCCAGGGCGCGCGCGATCTGCGCCACCTCGATCGAATGCGTCAGCCGGGTGCGGTAATGGTCGCCCTCATGCGCGACGAACACCTGCGTCTTGTGCTTGAGCCGGCGGAAGGCCGTCGAATGGATGATGCGGTCGCGGTCGCGCTGGAACGGCGTGCGGGTCGGGCTCTCCACCTCGTCGAACAGCCGCCCCCGCGACTTTGCCGGATCGCAGGCATAGGCGGCGCGCGGCCGATAACCAAATCCGATGTCGCCCAACTCATTTGTCATCGCCCCAACCGATTTCCATAACCCCAACCAATTTCCATAGCCCCAATCAATTTTCCATAGCCTACGACGCAGTTGACTTGCCCCCTCGCGCTTCATACCTATCATGTGAAACCGAAAGCAAGGTGACGCCCATGGGCGCTGATGCCAAGACCGCCATGAAAGTCGAGATGACCGACGCCGCCGCCAGGCGGATTGCCAAGATTGTCTCTGGCGAAGCCGGCAAGACGGCGCTGCGCGTTTCGGTCGAGGGCGGTGGCTGTTCCGGCTTTTCCTACAAGTTCGACCTGGTCGACACCCGCAACGATGACGACGTCGCCATTGAGAAGGACGGCGCCACCGTGCTGATCGACGACCTCTCGCTGGTTTATATGGGTGGCTCGGTGATCGATTTCGTCGACGATCTGATGGGCCAGTCGTTCCAGATCAGGAACCCGAATGCGGTCGCCTCGTGCGGCTGCGGCACCAGCTTCAGTATTTAGGGAATGCCTACCATTAGCGCGGTCCGTCAGGTCGCGCTTTCAGCCGGGCGCGATCTCGATGCAACGCTGGCGTTCTGGCAGGATGTGCTTGGCATGGCCGTGCACGTGCGCTTCGATCCGCCTGGCATCGCCTTCATCATGGCCGGCGATGTGCGGTTGCTGTTCACCGATGGCCTGCCGGCCGGCACCGTCTATCTCGACATTTCGGGCCTTGACGATTTCCACGCCTCGGCAAAAGCCGCCGGTGTCCCCTTCACCGCGCCGCCGATGCTCGTCCACCGCGACACCGAGGGCCTGTTCGGGCCGGCGGGGGAAAGCGAATGGATGGCCTTCCTAAAGGATCCGGCAGGCAATACGATCGGCCTCGTCGAACGCCATCCGCCCGAGCAGCAATGAGGCCGTCATGAAAATCGTCACCTGGAACATCAATGGTGTTCGGGCCCGTATCGGCAATTTGACCCACTGGCTGACGGAAAGCGCGCCCGATATTGCCTGCCTGCAGGAGATCAAGACGGTCGACGAGCAGTTTCCGCGGGCCGAGATCGAGGCGCTTGGCTACCACGCCGAAATCTATGGCCAAAAGGGTTTTAACGGCGTCGCCATCCTGTCGAAGCTGCGCTTCGACGAGGTTATCAGAGGCTTGCCGGGCGACGATACGGACGAGCAGGCGCGTTTCATCGAGGGTGTGTTCTCGACCGACAAGGGCGCGTTGCGCGTTGCCTCGCTCTACTTGCCGAACGGCAACCCGATCGATGACGAGAAGAAGTTCTCCTACAAGCTGTCCTGGATGGCGCGGCTGGAGCGCTGGGCCGAGGAAAGGCTCTCGCTCGAAGAGGCGCTGGTGCTGGCCGGCGACTACAATGTCATCCCCGAACCGATCGATGCGAAATTCCCGGAGAACTGGCTCGGCGATGCGCTGTTCCAGCCGCAGACCAGGCAGGCGTTCCGGCGGCTGAAGAATCTCGGCTTCACCGAAGCCGTGCGCGCGGTCACCGACTCACCGGACATTTTTACGTTCTGGGACTATCAGGCCGGCGCCTGGCAGAAGAACAACGGCATCCGCATCGATCACTTGCTGCTCTCGCCCGAGGCCGCCAATCGCTTTTCCTCGGCCTCGATCGAAAAGCATGTGCGCGCCTGGGAAAAACCCTCGGATCACGTGCCGGTGGCCATCGAACTGGGTTTTGCGCCAATCTGATCGTTTCGCGGCCCGAACCGCCGGATTCCCGGTGGATGGACCGTCATATCGCCACAATCGGGGTTTCCGCTGCAATCCGGGTTCGGCCGGGGTTCAGGATGACGATCAGGTTTGCGATTTGCCCATGTGCCGCCGCGCTCGCCCTCGCGGCAACGTCGGCTTTTGCCAATCCTGCATGCCTGGCCAACGGAACATCATTCCAGATCGGCCAGGTCGCCTGCCTGACGCTTTCCGGCCGGAGCCATCTCGCCCGCTGCGACATGGTGCTCAACAACACGTCATGGACAAGGATCCGCGACGATTGTCCTAAAACCAAGCTGGCGCCGCCGGCCACGCCGATTTCAACGCCGGAGTCCGGTCCCGTTCCGACAAAACCGACCGAGAATTGATCCCGACTTTTTCGAGATCCCCACTCTTCCTGACTATTGACCCAGTCTTTCCTGGCTGTTGGCTTCGCGACTACCGGTCGCCGCCACCCTTGGTGAGGATGTCGTCGGCCAGCGAAATCGCGGTGCGGCGGTCGGCCTCGCCCGCGGCGGCAAACGCCTCTTCCTGCATGCCGCGTATCCATGGCTGGTCGGAAGGCGCGGCCCGTTCAAGCGCCGCGGTCATCATCGCCAGCCCCCGAACGATCTTGCCGCTCTGGAAGAGCAGGTGGCCGAGCGTCGCCTGCGCGCCGGCATGGCCCTTTTCCGCAGCGAGTTGGAACCAGCGTCCGGCCTGCTTGATGCTCGCCTTGACGCCGCCCTTGCCATTCAGGAAGATCTGGCCCATCTCGAACTGGGCATTCGGGTTGCGGTAGTTGGCGGCGGCGCGCATGTAGTACTCCTGGGCCGCCACCTCGTTCTCTTTGATCGGGCTGCCGGGGATGCCCTTCCTCAGATAGTCGCCGAGCGCCACGAGCGCGTCCGAGACATAGCTCTCTTCCGGCGAACCGGGCTCGACGTCCTGGTCGACGATCTCGCTGAAGAACTTGAACGCCGCGTAGTCGTCGCGCTCGACGCCGTCACCCTCGGCATACATGCGCGCAAGCTTCCAGGTGGCGCCGATCTGGCCGTTTTCGGCCGCGTATTTATAAGCCTCCGCAGCCTGCTCCTTGCGGCCGTTCTTGTAGGCGGAGAAGCCGAACTGGAACACCGCCCACGGGCTCGACTGCGGCTTCACGCCGGTCTTGTCGTCGAACACCTTGTCATCGAAGGCCATGGCCTGGCCTGCGGCGCCCAAGGTCGCGCCAAAAGTGGCGATCGCGACCAGTGCCGAAAAGACAGACAGCCTCAGCAACTCAGATATCCGCATAACAATGTGTTTCTCTCGCACCACCGGGATGGGTGACCGCCCCGTCGCGGGCAGGCCCTACCGTTTGTGCATATTTCCAGATCGCGCCCGACTGATAGTCGGTCGCGCGCGCCTTCCATGCCTTTGCCCTGGTCGCCAGTTCGGTGTCGGACAGCGCCACCTCGATGGTGCCGTTCACCGCGTCGATCGTGATCAAGTCGCCATCCCTGAGCAGCCCGATCGGGCCACCCACGGCGGCTTCCGGCCCGACATGGCCGATGCAGAAACCGCGTGTCGCGCCCGAAAAACGCCCGTCGGTGATGAGAGCCACCTTGCCGCCCATGCCCTGGCCATAGAGAGCCGCCGTCGTCGACAGCATTTCGCGCATGCCCGGACCGCCGCGCGGTCCCTCGTAGCGGATCACGAGGACCTCGCCTTCGCTGTAGCTGCGATCCGTAACCGCCTGGAAACATTCCTCTTCCGAATCGAAGCAGCGTGCCGGACCAGAGAATTTAAGCTCCGACATGCCCGCGACCTTGACGATCGCGCCTTCGGGGGCAAGGTTTCCCTTCAAGCCCACGACGCCACCCGTTCGGGTGATTGGTCGGTTGGCGGGACGGACCACATCCTGGCTATCATTCCAAGCAACGTGCTCCATATTTTCGGCTAAAGTGCGGCCGGTCACGGTCAGGCAGTCGCCATGCAGATAGCCGTGGTCGAGCAACGTCTTCATCAAGAGCGGAATGCCGCCGGCCTCGAACATATCCTTGGCGACATATTTGCCGCCCGGCTTCAGGTCGGCGATATAAGGCGTCTTCTCGAAGATCCTGGCGACGTCGAACAGGTCGAACTTTATCCCCGCCTCATGCGCGATCGCCGGCAGATGCAGCGCCGCGTTGGTCGAGCCGCCGGTGGCCGAAACCACGGTCGCCGCATTCTCCAGCGCCTCCAGAGTGACGATGTCGCGCGGGCGGATATTTTTTGCGATCAGCTCCATGATCTTTTCGCCGGAGGCGAAATTGAAGCGGTCGCGCATCTCATAGGGCGCCGGCGCCCCGCAGGAATAGGGCAGCGCCAACCCGATGGCCTCGGCGACGGTGGCCATGGTGTTGGCGGTGAACTGGGCGCCGCAGGAGCCGGCCGACGGACAAGCGGCTTGCTCGATTTCGAGGAGTTCGGCGTCGCCGATCGTGCCGACCGAGTGCTGGCCGACGGCCTCGAACACATCCTGCACGGTGATCTGCCGGCCCTTGTAGGAACCGGGCAGGATCGAGCCGCCATAAATGAAGATCGACGGCACGTTGAGCCGCACCATGGCCATCATCATGCCGGGCAGCGACTTGTCGCAACCGGCAAGGCCGACCAGCGCATCGTAGCAATGGCCGCGCATGGTGAGTTCGACCGAATCGGCGATGACCTCGCGCGACACCAGTGACGATTTCATGCCCTGGTGGCCCATGGCGATGCCGTCCGTGACGGTGATGGTGCAGAATTCGCGCGGCGTGCCGCTAGCCGCGGCGACGCCCTTCTTGACCACCTGCGCCTGGCGCATCAGCGAGATGTTGCAGGGTGCCGCCTCGTTCCAGCAGCTGGCGACGCCGACCAGTGGCTGCGCGATCTCGGCCGCCGACAAGCCCATCGCATAAAGATAGGAGCGGTGCGGCGCACGCGCCGGACCGACGGTCACATAGCGGCTGGGCAGCTTGGCCTTGGAGATGACTCTGGCGTTCATTCTCTTCCCTTGCCGCGAGCGGCGCGACCTGCCCCATAGCCGAGCCTTTTGACATTCCTTGGGACGCATTCGAGGTGCGCCGGGTTTATGGCGGGAAGTAGGCAATGTCGGCGGGCGCCGTTGTGGCGCGAGGGTTGTTCAGAAACTGTTGCCAAAACATCACCATCGCGTGAGGCAGAGGGAAGCGGCGTCCTTGCAACGACGGACCGATGCCATCAGCTTGGGACCGCCGGCCAGAAAGCCGATTCGACCAAAAAAAAGACCGGGCAGAGCCCGGCCTTTTTATCGTTTAATTTTAGTAACCTACCACTTGACCTTGAAGGAAGCTGACAAGGCGGTCACGAGATCGTCGCCGAAATCGTACGAAACGTCTGTACCGTGAGGAATGCCCGCCTCGTCAGTGACCACTCCGACCGAACCACTGGTCAGGATGCCGATGGCACCGCCGAAGCGGACTTCGACGTTTTTGTTGGGCGAAAAGGACGCGCCGGCACCAACCGTCCAGGTATCGGTTTGGGTGCTCAGGCCCGTGGTCGTTCCGCGATCCCAAGTGAGCGTCGCTGCAGCGCTCCACCGATCGTTGAACTTGTGGCCGATACCGCCGGAGACGGTCCATCCGTCGCGATAGAGCAGATCCAGAGACGTGATGAAGCTCGGACCTCCGTAGGTGCAGGCAACCGGAGCGCCGACAGCGCAGAAATTGACAATCTGCAGCACACTCCAGTCGACCCACTTCACCGACCCGAAGGCAAGCCAGCCCGGAGCAATACCCGACTGGACCTTGAACTCGACCGACTGCGGCATGGTCGCCGTACCGATCACGGGAATTACACCCCGGCCAACCTGCGTAAGATCGACGTCCCCGGTCACGTCTCCCAAATCAACTTCGCTGTTGTAGACCAAGCTGGCACGGAGCGCGATTTCCGGAATCTCATAAGCGGCGCCGATGCGCCAGCCAACCCCGTTGCCTTCGAGGTCGATCCGACCTACGCCGGACAAAGGTACAGGAAAGCCACTAAAATCTTGGACCAGCCGCTCCTTGAAGCCACTGATATCCTGGTAGAACACACCGCCAATGAAGCGAAACTGGCCTTTGCCCGCATCCATCTTGTAGGAGCAGGTGGCTGCAAAATTTTCGCTTTCGATCTTGGTTTCGATATTGCTGTTGGCACCTGCCCAATTCAGACCGGGGGCCGAATGGATCCCCCAAGGCTGAGAATAATCGCCCATGCAATCGAGGTGGTCCCCGACTCCGACCTTAATTCCCATGCGGGGAACAAAATAGCTCTCCGAATCATCGGCAGAACCGGACCGAGAGTTCAAATCGCCACCGCCACGACCAGTAACGGGCAGTGGAAAAGCGCTACTTGTATCCGTGTCTACGGCATTCTTGATCTTCCGTTCCGGCATCACATAAGTGCCCGAAAGCTCTCCGGCGACAGGCGCCGGATCGAAAAGCAGGTCGATGTTGTAGCCGCCGCGCTCGAGGCCGCCGGCATGCGCCGTCCCGATCAAAGCCAGCGAAAAGCACCCCGCCCCCAGCAGCGCTTTCCGACGCAAATTGTTCATGAATGTCCCTCCCCTAGTACGAATGGACTAAGCTAGAACCAATTCGGGTTAACGGCGCAACAACGAATTCTCGATGCGTACATGTACGCCTTCGCCGACCGCATTTCAGACACAGTGACAGCTTCACCGCAGCGCCGGAAAATGGCCCGTTTGGCTGCAAATCGAGCAAAAACTCGGAAAAACGCCCCCGGACGCCGCAAAAACCGCCCGTTTTGCGAAGACGAGGCCTCATTGTTACATTATGGCAACAATGGGGCTAAAACATTCCGTTTACGTCAAGATTTACCCTGCGGAATGCCTATTTTTCGTGCAGGAAGCCGCCCGAAAAGCGCGTTCGCAGAGCTCGCGAATCCTGAGCGTCAGGCCTAAAAAGCGGAAGCCGGTTTGGCAAAATCCGCTCCTCAGTCGATTCGATTCTCAAATACCACAGATGGGTCAACCGGCGTCGCGCACGCGTGTCAGCGCCACCGAAAGTTTCTCTTGCGCCTCGCGATACTCGGCGAGTTTTTCGCGCTCGGCTTCGACGACATCTTCCGGCGCGTTGGCGACGAATTTGTCGTTGGACAGCTTCTTGTGCAGGCGGGCGATCTCTTCGGTCACCTTGACCAATTCCTTCTGCAGCCGCGCCGCCTCGGCGGCAAGGTCGATCAGGCTGCCGAGCGGCAGGCAGATGGTGGCCTCGTTGAGCACGATCTGGGCGGAGCCCTTGGGCGCCGTATCGACAAGCGAGATGTCGCCGACCCGCGCCAGTCGCTTGACGGCCGATGCCTGACGCTCAAGCCTTTCGCGGGTTGCGGTATTGGCGCCGATCACCATCAGCGGCGCTATCGCCGCCGGCGGCACGTTCATTTCCGAACGCACGGAACGAATGCCTGAGACCAGGTCGATCAGCCAGTTGATGTCGGCGGCCGCTGCCTCGTCCTCGAAGTCGGGCGACGGCCACGCGGCATGGCAAAGCAGCGACGGCCGTTCCTTGCCCTCACCCGATGTCTCAGCCCACAGCTCTTCGGTCATGAACGGCATCATCGGGTGCAGCAGCTTGTAGATCTCGTCGAGCACGAAGGCGACGCAAGCCCGGCTCTCGGCCTTGGCAGCCTCGTCCGCGCCCATGAAGACCGGCTTCAGCAGTTCCAGGTACCAGTCGCAGAACAGGTTCCAGACGAAGCGGTAGGCAGCAGTCGCAGCGTCGTTGAACCGGTATGAAGTGATGCCGTCGGTGATTTCGCGCGCCGCGCGTGTCAGTTCGGTCAGGATCCAGCGGTTGACCGCCAGCTTGGCGTCGTTCAGCCAGAAATCGTCGTTTCTCGCGACGTCGTTCATCTCGGCAAAACGCGTCGCGTTCCACAGCTTGGTGCCAAAATTGCGGTAGCCGGCGATACGAGCCGGATCGAGCTTCACGTCACGCCCTTGCGCGGCCATCACCGTCAGCGTGAAGCGCAGTGCGTCGGCGCCATATTCGTCGATGAGATCGAGCGGGTCGATGACGTTGCCTTTCGACTTCGACATCTTCTGCCCGTTCTTGTCGCGCACCAGCGCATGGACATAGACGGTGTGAAACGGCTCCTCCCCCATGAAATGCAGGCCCATCATCATCATGCGAGCGACCCAGAAGAAGATGATGTCGAAGCCGGTTACCAGCGCGTCGGTCTGGTAATAGGTCTTCAGCTCCGGCGTCTGGTCCGGCCAGCCGAGCGTCGAGAACGGCCACAGCGCCGACGAGAACCATGTGTCGAGCACATCCTCGTCGCGGGTCAGGATCTCGCCCGGCTTGAAATTCTCGAGTTTGTCCTCGACCCAGGCCTTCCACGGCCCTTCCAGCGCCAGATAATATTCGATTGCGGCGGCGAGCGCCTCCTCCTCGGTCTTCTCGACGAAGATGCGGCCGTCCGGCCCGTACCAGGCCGGGATCTGGTGTCCCCACCAGAGTTGGCGCGAAATGCACCAGGGCTGAATGTTCTCCATCCAGTCGAAATAAGTCTTCTCCCAGTTTTTCGGCACGAACCTGGTGCGGCCTTCGCGCACCGAGGCGATCGCCGGCTTGGCGAGTTCCGCCGCGTTCGCGTACCATTGTTCGGTCAGGAACGGTTCGATCGGCACGCCGCCGCGATCGCCATGCGGCACGGCATGGCGATGCGGCTCGACCTTTTCGAGGAAGCCGCCCGCCTCCATCAGTTCGACGATCTTCTTGCGCGCGACGAACCGATCGAGGCCGTTGAGCTCATCCCAGACGGCCTGACGCTCGGGCGTTACCTCCAGCCCGGCGAGAAACTCGTCATTGTCGGTGAGGGCGACCGCCGCCTCGACGGTGAGGATATTGATCGCCGGCAGCTTGTGGCGCCTGCCGACCTCGAAGTCGTTGAAGTCGTGCGCCGGCGTGATCTTGACCGCGCCGCTGCCTTTCTCCGGATCGGAATATTGGTCCGCCACCACCGGGATCTTGCGGCCGACGATCGGCAGGACGAGGTTCTTGCCGAGCAGATGCCGAAAACGCTCGTCGTCGGGATGCACCGCCACCGCCGTATCGCCCAGCATCGTCTCGGGGCGCGTCGTCGCCACGGTGATGAAGGTTTTTGGATTGTCCGGATCGAAAACCGCGCCCTCGACGGGATAGCGGAAATGCCAGAGATTGCCGTTGACCTCCTGCTGTTCGACCTCGAGGTCGGAAATCGCAGTCAACAGCTTCGGGTCCCAGTTCACAAGGCGCTTGTCCTTGTAGATCAGGCCTTCCTTGTAGAGGGTGACAAACACTTCGAGCACCGCCCTGGACAGACCCTCGTCCATGGTGAAACGCTCCCGGCTCCAGTCGGCCGAGGCCCCCAGCCGCTTCAGCTGGTTGAAGATCGCGCCGCCGGATTCCGCCTTCCACTCCCAGACCTTCTCGATGAACTCATCGCGCGTCAGGTCGCGGCGGTGGATCTGCTTCTCCATAAGCTGGCGCTCGACCACCATCTGCGTGGCGATGCCGGCGTGGTCCATGCCGGGCTGCCACAGCACGTTCTTGCCGCGCATGCGCTCGAAGCGCACCAGAATGTCCTGCAGCGTGTTGTTGAGCGCATGGCCCATATGCAGCGAACCGGTGACGTTCGGCGGCGGGATGACGATGGTGAAGGCTTCCGCGCCCTCCTCGGCGCCTGCGCCGGCACGAAACGCGTCGGCCTCCTCCCAGACTTTGGCGATCTTCGGCTCGACGATTTTTGCGTCGTAGGTTTTTTCGAGCATGGGAAGGCGTCCGGGCTGTCGGGTTTTTGCTGGTCCGGTGTAAATCGGAAGGTTTTGGCCAAGTCAACCGCAAGCGAGCGGTAGACGGCCATGCCAGCAAATAGCGCCTGGGCAGATCGGGGCAACTTGCAGAAGTGAGCGTCGCAGGGCAATCGCTTAGAGGCTTGCGCTGCCCCTCATTGCCCTGCCCGTCCTCCGCAGCAGCTGCGGAGGGTGGACCGGGCATTTCTCCCCGTGTAGGGACGGGGAGAAAAAGGCCTTCGCGAACGATTTCGCCAATCTCAAGTGTTGCAGAAAAGGGTGCCCAGGTTGCGGCCAGCCCCTTCTCCCCGTCCCTATACGGGGAGAAGATGCCGGCAGGCAGATGAGGGGCGGCGCCGACTTCGGCGATTTGCCGGTTACTGCGCGCCGCGCGCTACGCGTTCGATTTCTTCGCGTACCAGCCGCTCGACCAGCGTCGGCAGATTGTTGTCCAGCCAGTCTTGCAGCATGGGCCTCAGCATCTCCTCGGCCATCTCGTCGAAGGTTTTCTTGCTGCGGCTGGCGAACGCATCGGAAAGCTCGCCGAAGGCGGCGGCAACTTGCCGGCCCGTATGTTCGGAAAGGATCGCCGGACGAACGGACGGTGCCTCGCTCGTCGCCGGGCGCGCCAACCCGCTCCGCGGCGGGGCCGGCTCGAAAGCAGGTTCGGCTGCGTGCTCGAAAACTTCGGCCTTCGGTTCGGCATCCGGCGTCTGTCGCAGCTCTGCCCTATCTCGGGCCCTGTCCGGCTTGGCCGCGGTCTTCGCTTCGCTAATTGCGGCGATATCACGCCGCCACCCGGCAACGATACTGTCGGTCGTCTCCGCAACCCTTGCCGTCGCAGGCGCATTCGGCTCCGGCTTGGCGGCCGGGGCCGCTTCGGCCGCGACCCTGTCACCAGCAAGCGTCACGGGCGATTCGGAACGCACCGGCGGCTCCACGCGCGCGATGACAGGCTCGACGGCCGACGGTTGCGCCTGCACCTCGGTCAGCGTGGCCGGCCTCCTGGCGTCGAATCCCGGACGCAACTCGGCGCGAAACGCACTCACCTCAGGCGGCGCCCCGCCTCCCTCAGGCGGCGCCCTGCCTGCCTCCGGCGGGGCCACGCCTACCGCCGGTGCCGGCACGGCTACCGACGTCAGATCCTGCAGCAGGTCGTCCGTATCGTCCGGCTGCTTGCGGCCGGTGTCGTTGTCCTCGATGATCCTCCTGATGGAAGCCAGTATCTCCTCCATGGAAGGTTCGCGCTGTACGCTGCTTGCCGTCGCCATCGTCACATCCGCCGCCCTTGTGACTCGTTCAGATTTCCTGTCCGGCCAAAGCCGGATTCGAATCATGGCAACAGCGTAACCCACGGATCGACTTACGAGAATCCCCAATCTGAGGGCATGTTGGATTTCAACAGATTAGAGCCCGCGCGACCTTTTGGACGCGCGGGCTCTAAATAGCTTGAAACTGGACGGAAGTTGAAACTGGTGAGGGGATCAGCGGCCGTCTGGCGTGCGCAGGCCGAACCACTTGTCCTTGACCGCATTGTAATGTTCTTCGGGCTTGTATTTCACGACCTGGAGGGCGAGACGCTCGACCGAAAGACGACCGATAGCCGACAGGATGGCATAGCTCGCCACCACCAAATCGCGTTCGGCGGCGGCCTGGTTGATCTTGGCGGTGATGAGCGTGGCCTGCGCGTTGAGAACGTCGAGCGTGGTGCGCTGGCCGACGTTGCGCTCCTCGATGACGCCGCTCAGGGCAAGCTGCGCGGCGGCGATCACCTGCCTGTTGGCCACCACGGTTTGCTGAGCGGCGGTATATTGCGTCCACGCCGAGGTCACGGCCTGCCGCACGGTGTCGCGGCTGACATCGACCTCGATCCGGGCCTGGCTGAGCGATTCCTTGTTCTGACGCACTATCGCCGACGTCCGCCCGCCCGAATAGATCGGTATGGTCAAGGTGGCACCGATGCTGGCGGAATTGGTTGTGCCATCCTGGCCCGTATCGGCAGAGCCCGGTGCCGTCCTGCGGTAGGCGCTGGAAACGCCGGCGGAAGCCGAAAGCTGCGGCAGCAGCGCGCCTTCTGCCGATTTCACCGTAAACGCCGCCGCGTCGACCAGATGCTGGGTGGCGAGGATGGCCGGGTGCTCAACGGATGCAATCGTGATCGCCGCATCGAGGTTCGACGGCAACAGTTTCGCCAGCGGCGAAGCGGCCCTGAGCCTGCCGGGCTCGTCGCCGACGATCTGGCGATAAGTCGCAGCGCTTGCCAGCGCCTGCGCGCGGGCGGCGGCCAGTTCCGCCACGGCGGAGGAGCGCTCGGCATCGGCCTGTGCCACGTCGGTGCGGGTGCCTTCGCCGACCTCAAAGCGCGAACGCGCGGCGCGTGCCTGCTCGGTCAGGAACTGCAGGTTTTGCTCCGTCAGCACCGCCACTTGGCGGTCGCGAATCACGTCCATATAGGCGCTTGCCGCATTGAACAGAATATTCTCTTCGGTGTTGCGCAAGCTCTCGAACGAGGCGCGGACCTGCGCTTCGGCGGCGGCGACGTTGTTCCTGGTCTGGAAGCCGTCGAACAGGGTCTGGTCGATCTGGACGCCGAAGTTGCCGGTGGTTAACGAGATGCTTCGGTTCGGCCCGCTACGGGCATCGAAATGGCTTCTGGAGAAGTCGATGTTCGCGGAACCGGTGATGGTCGGGCGCCAGCCGGACTTGGCGATGGCAACGCCCTCATCGGTGACGCGGACGCCGGCGCGGGCCGAATTGAGCTGGGAATTGTTCTGATAGGCTTTTGAAAGTGCCCCGAGAATGGTTTCCGCCGAGGCGCCTAGCGGAGAAAGCGCGGTCGCCGAAAAGAGGACGGCAAAAAGACTCTTGCGTAAAGACGGCACGTTATTCCCTCATTCGTTTTGCATGGGAACCACACCGCGCCGGCTTCTCCCATTCGAGCAGCCGGCGCGGTGTGTTTCAGGTTCCCTGCTGTCAGCCCCCAAAAAGAACACCCCGGTTGTGCGGATCAGCAACAATTGTTCAAGCGCAAGCGAACATGACAAAGGCTTTGCTGCAAGCCAAAATCATTCAGAACTCGAACGCACGGATACGTTCGAATCCCGGTAGTGGCTTAATTGCCGCATTAAAGGCGCCTCTTCCGGTTACGACCCCCCCTTTTTTCAGGAACAATCGGGCCACGCCCGAATTCCCCTGCCCTTCGACGGCGACGAGCCGACCGCCTTCCGCAAGCTGGTCGAGCAACGGTTCCGGCACTTTCGCGACGCTGCCGCCGATGAAAATGACGTCGTAGGGTGCTCCCGCGGCATGGCCTTCCGGCAGCGGTCCGTTGATCACGCTGACATTGTCGCAGCCCAGCGCCGAAAGCGTCGACATCGCGGTCTCGGCCAATGCCGGATCGCTTTCCAGCGCAACGATGGACTTTGCCAGCCGCGACAGGATCGCCGCCGCATAGCCGGTGCCGCAGCCGACATCGAGCGCCGAATCGCCAGGGCCGATCTCGGCCAGTTGCATCAACTTGGCCAGCGGCGAAGGCTCCATGAGATAGCGCGGGCCGTCCGCGGTATTGGCAATGCGGATGTCCTCGTCGATATAGGCCAGATCGCGCTGATCGGGGGCGACAAAGGCCTCGCGCGGCACGACAAGCATCGCCTCGAGCAGCGGCGCGCTGGTTACGTCGGTGGTGCGGACCTGGCCGTCAACCATTTTTACTCGACGTTCGGCAAAATCAGCGCTCATGTTCCAACCAATCCGCCCAAGACCAATCTGCCCAAGATCAATCCGCCAAGATCGATCCGCTTGCCGCGCCAAGACCGCGGCTCATGTCGACTGGAACTCAAGCCCCCTGGCGCTGGTGCGCGGGAGCTTGGGCAACTGGAGGCCTCGCCCGGAATCGAACCGGGGTGCAAGGATTTGCAGTCCTCTGCGTAACCACTCCGCCACGAGGCCTCATTGCTCCCGGCGTTCCACCCGGTTCCAATAGGTTGCGGCGAAAATGCCGTCAAGCGGCCATGGTGCATTCCCGACGGTTTCCCCTCGGCCACGATGCCACGCGTCGAGCCAACGACACGCATGCTCCGAGAAACGGAACGCAACGGAGGTTAGAGCGCTGCGCTTCCAATTGGACGCGCGGCGCCGTAGATAAGCGCAGAACCGCCATCATCTGGCCGTCGGAGCAGAATTTCCAAACAGGCTCTCAGCCAGCCCGGGCATTTAGCCAGCTGAGTCGAGCCGGAAAGACGCCTTCGCAGGGCTTGCCGGCTTGCGAAGTCAGTACAGCCGTCAGTTCGGCCGCCGCCGCCGTTCCCACCACACGACGAGCCGGCGCCGGTGGCGACGCACGACGGCAAACTCGTAGGAGAGCACCAGCAATCCGATCGGCACCATCCAGAAGCCCAGGATCGGCAGAAAGCCGAGAATGCCGCCGAAGATCAGCACGACGCCGATTGCAATCCTGAGGCCGCGCGAGCGCGGCATGGTGAACTCACGGCCGAAGACCGATATTTTCCGTGCCGGTGGGTGGTTGTGGCTTGCTGCGCTCATGTCTGGTTTGTGGTCCGTTCGGGCAAAGTAAAAGCATCAGCTGACGAAAGCCGCAACCGCCTTTTCGGTTCCGCGCACCCCGCCAGACGGCTCATATGAGGACGCCCGCACATGATTGCCAGAAATCGTGGCGCGAAAAAGCGCCGAAAAATACGAAATGCTTCTTTGCAAAGCCGAAACGGGTTTGCTATAGGCTGCGCCACTCACATGAGAGCCTCTGTTCCCCGGTAGCTCAGTGGTAGAGCAACCGGCTGTTAACCGGTTGGTCGCTGGTTCGAATCCGGCCCGGGGAGCCACAGCCTTTCTACGCCAGGGCGCGATATTGCGCGCCGACGTGCGATTTTTCCCTACGCATCGATCCGATTCGTTTCTGCTGGAAATGGCTCGCAAACAGCAGAGATGCCGATCGAAGTCAGTGGTAAGCTAACGCAGCGCCCTGCCCTCGCCTAGGCCGGCAAAGCCCTCATCGTAGATTCGGCGGCGACATCGTGAAAAGACCTGCACCCGGCGCGATTGCGCCGTGAACGGCGTCGCATGCTCGTGAAAGGGATAGACGACGCGGTACGCACCACGCGTCGCAGCATAGACATCGCCGAACACGGGACTGTCCGGGGTACCAAGATCAAAGCGTCCACAGACGCGAACGTTGCCGCCGAGCGTAGTCGCTCCGATGTCTTCTGGTATTCCCCAGTCAACGAGCGAATGCTGGGCAATGGATAGCAGGAATGGCTCACTCTATTTCATTTCGCTCCTTAGACCTATTCCGCGGCCAACGCCGTGACCTCGCGGCGGAAGGGCAGTGCATCGCCAATATCGGCTTCATCCAGCTCGCGGGCAAAGCGGTGGCCGGCATAGGTCGCCCATGCAATCGGACCCGGCGCCTCGGCGTCGCCGATCACCTTGATCGAGCGGATGCCGTTGTCGGCCCACTCGGCCTCACGACTTTTCAGTTCGGACCAGACGGCATCGTCCTGGTTGCGGGAAGTTACCAGCACAACGGCATCGGCGGCGATGTCCTGCCGCGTGCCGGTGTAGACACAGGCCGTCGCCACGCCGCCGGCCTCGATTCGCGTGACCGTCTTGTTGAGCACGATCTGTACTCCGAGTTCGGCAAGGCGGCGATGGATGGCCCCCTGTTCAAGCGTGTTGCGGGTCCAATCCGAAACGTAGGCCGACGGCGTCACCAGTGTCACTTTCGCCCCTTGCCGCACCATCAGTTCGGCCAGGACGCCGCCCATGTAATAGTGGTCGTCATCGAACAGCACGACATCTCTGGCGGGAACACTTCCGCCCATCAGGTCGTCAGGCGTGTAGACCGCCATTGCCGGGTCGATCGGCATGGGCACGACATGCGAGCGAGCTACCCCGTCACGCCGCCAAGTGGAGCCGGTCGCGATGGCGATGTTCTGGAAGCCGAACGCCAGGATGTCGTCCGCCGAAAGCCGGCTCTCGAAATAGATATCGGCATTGGACATCTGGCTCAGCTGGTACTGGCGGTAGTCCCGCACGCGGCCCCAGGCCGACAGGCCTGGCAGAAGGCATTCGCGCGCGACCCGGCCGCCAAGTTCGGTGCCGGCCTCGGCGATCGCCACCTGATAGCCCCGGACGCCGAGCGCGCGGGCCGCTTCCAGCCCAGCTGGTCCTGCTCCGACGATAAGGACGCTCTCGCTGTCGCCCTTTGCCTGCATGCGCTCGGGATGCCAGTCCTTCCGCCACTCTTCCATGAAGGTCGGGTTCTGCGTGCAGCGCGAAATGGACATGGTCACGTCGCCGGTGATGCAGATGTTGCAGCCGATGCACTCCCGGATGTCCTCGATGCGGCCTTCCTCAATCTTCCTTGGCAGGAAAGGATCAGCGATAGACGGGCGCGCGCATCCAATGAAATCGAGCGTGCCGGACTTGATCATTCTGACCATGACGTCGGGCGAGGTGAAACGACCGACGCCCACGACCGGTTTGGAGCTTAGCTCCTTGATGCCGCGCACCAGGCTTTCCTGCGCGCTCTCGTCCTTGAAGCGGGACGGCCCCGAGCAGTCTTCCCAAGCGCCGTGGGCGAGATCCCACAAATCAGGCAGGTCAGCGTGCATCTCGATCATCTCGCGCACTTCGGCGTTGCCGAAGCCGAGTTCGCCGATGATCTCATCGAGGGATAGGCGCAACGTCAGCCCGCATGTTTCGCCGATCGCGTCGCGTCCCTCCTCGATCAGCTCGCGCATCAGGCGGGAGCGGTTTTCCAGCGAACCGCCATATTCGTCAGTGCGCTGGTTGGTGGCCCTGGAAAGGAAGTGCTGGATGATGCCGAAGCCATGCGCGCCGTAGAGACACACCAGATCGAAGCCCGCGAGCCTCGCCCGTTTGAAGGCATTGCGATGCCAGCGGCGCAGGTCGCGGATATCCTGCTTGTCCATGGCGCGCGCCTGAACTGGATCGTTGGTGAAGGTCCGGATTGGCAACGCCGACGGCCCGCGCGGTACTTCCTTGGTGTAGAGGTTGGGGCCGTTGATGCCTGAATAGGCGAGCTGGATGCCGGCCAGCGCGCCATGCTGGTGCATGGCCTCAGCCATTTTGGCCAATGCCGGGATATCGGCATCATCCCAGAGCCTGAGTTCGATGAAGGGCGTGATCTCCGAAGTGTGGTGCATCTCGGTCTGTTCGGTGAAGATGACGCCCCAGCCGCCTTCCGACTTGATACGCCGCATCTCGGCCGCGGCCGAAGGGTCGCGATATCCGCCGCCGTTGCAATGCGGCACCTGATAAAAGCGGTTCTTGGCGGTCACCGGACCGATCTTCACGGGCTCGAACAGTATGTCGTAGCGTGGATCGCGCATGGAACGTGCCTTCCTGCCAGCTCAGCCTTGCAGCATGCCCGATCATGGTTCGATCCGTAGCGCAAGCCGGCCGGCCCAGTGGGTTGATGCCGTGAGACCATTCATAAGTTGCGGTAAGCGCCGGGAAACAACAGATTTCTTCTGTGCCGGTTAGGACGCGCCTAATCCGCCAACGCCGCTTGGGTTAGCGTCCGCTGAATCCCGGCTGAGCCAAATGCAACTTCAAGAGTGACGCCGCGTGATGCTAGAGAGCGCGCACGGCCAATGAGACACAGGACGCATGGACAGCATCCAGATCCTTGAAAAGCTGATCGCATTCCCGACGGTAAGCCGCGACTCGAACCTCGCCCTCATCGGCTATGTGGCAGAGCTGCTGGACACGCACGGCATTGCTTGCCAGATCATCCACAGCGAGGACGGCCACAAGGCAAACCTCTTTGCCACCATCGGACCGGCCGGCGCTTCCGGCATCATGCTGTCCGGTCACACCGACGTCGTTCCCATCGAGGGGCAGGCCTGGACGCTGCCGCCCTTCGAGATGACGAAACGCGACGGCAAGCTTTATGGGCGCGGCGCAGCCGACATGAAGGGCTTCGTCGCCTGCGCGCTCTCGGCCTGCCTCAAGGCCTTGAGAATGACGCTGCGCACGCCGCTGCACCTGGCACTCTCCTACGACGAGGAGATCGGCTGCATCGGTGTGCGCAGCCTGATCGACATGCTGCAGGCGGCCCCGCAACGGCCCTTGCTGTGCATCGTCGGCGAGCCGACCGATATGCAGGTGGCGACGGGCCACAAGGGTAAGCTGGCCGCACGCGCCCTCTGCAAAGGACGGGAGGGCCATTCGGCGCTGGCCCCGCTGGCGCTCAATGCCATCCATCTCGGCTGCGACTTCGTCGCCGCCTTGCGCCGCGAGCAGGACCGGCTGGTGCGCGATGGCGCCCGCGACGGCGACTACGACATTGCCTACACGACCGTCCATGTCGGCAAGATCAACGCCGGCGTGGCGCTGAACATCGTGCCGAACCTCTGCCAGGTCGATTTCGAGATCCGCAATGTTGCGGCCGACGACCCCCACGAGATCCTCGAGCGCCTGCGCGCGGAGGCCGAGCGCATTGCCACCGAAGCCTCGACCATCGCGCCCGAGGCGGCGATCGACATCGACATCACCAACACCTATCCCGGCCTGGACACGCCGGTCAGTTCGCAGGCCGTCGCTTTCGTCAAATCGCTGACCGGCGCCAACAACACCATCAAGGTTGCCTTCGGCACGGAAGGCGGCCTGTTCAGCCGCGATCTCGGCACGCCGACAATCGTCTGCGGACCGGGGTCGATGGCGCAGGGGCACAAGCCGAACGAATTCGTCAGCGTCGAGCAGATGCGCCGCTGCGACGACATGCTGGAAAAGTTGCTGCAGCGGCTGGCCGAACAGCAGCTTCAACTGGCGTAACGGACGGCTCCGGGTTCAACGGAGTCGCGGAACCGGGCGTTACTTCTGCGGAACCGCTGCCTGGCCGACGGCCCGCTCGGCGCCGAACACGCCTTGCTCGACCACGAAATGCCGACAGTGGTCGATGAACGCCTGGGTTGTTTGCGTGCGATGTTCGGAGTTGGGCAAGGCGACGCCCATGGTCAGAGGCCGCAGGTCGCCGTCCAGCGGCACAAAGACAAGCGGCTTGCCATCCGGCGCCAGCGTGTTGAGCGGCCGCATATTGGCGATGCCGTAGCCGTAGCCGTTCGCCACCATTGAACGCATGACCGCGATGTCGCCAGTGCGCTCGGCGATGTTGGGTCGGATTCCCCGCTGATGGAAGGCCGACAGGAAGTATTCGCGGCTGAACGGCAGGTCAAGCAACACCATCGGCTCGTTGGCCAGTTCTTCCGTCGTGATCGACGCCTTACCCGCAAAGCGGTGCCCCGCCGGCAGCATGACATAGGCCGGCACCAGCATCAGCGGCTCGAAGGTCATGTCCTGCGACAGTTCGAGATCGTATGTCAGGGCAAGGTCGATTTCACCCCGCTGCAGCATCTCGAGCAATTGCCCTTGATTGCGCTCGAACTGGCGCACGCGCACATCAGGATAAGCGCGCTCGAACCTCATGCGCAGAGCTGGCAGAACAATCTGCGCGAAAGTCAGCAGGCATCCCACTGCCAGCGGGCCGCGTACCTTTTCGGCAAAGTCGCCTGCGACGTCATGCAAGGCATCGGCATCGTTGAGCAGCCGGGCGGCTTCCTTCAGGAAAACGCGGCCGCCAGCCGTCAGCGAAAGGCCGTGCGAATGTTTGCGGACAAAAAGCTGGACGCCGAACTCGGTCTCCAGTTGAGCGATGGAGGCCGAAATCGACGGCGGTGACACGTTGACCTGTTCGGCCGCCTTGGCAATGGAGCCGGCTTCGCCCACGGCGACGAAGTATTCCAACTGTCTGAGCGTGAAGCGTAGTGGCATGAGCGGCTATGTTGCCGGTTTGAGCGCTTCGATCAAGCCTTGCCGCCCCTCAGTATTTGATCCACGTCGTTTTAAGTGCGGTGTACTTGTCGAGCGCATGCAGCGACAGGTCGCGGCCGAAGCCGGATTGCTTGAAGCCGCCGAACGGCGTCATCGGGCTCAGCGCGTCGACCGTGTTTACGGAAACCGTCCCGGCGTGGAGTCGGCCGGCGATGCGGTGCGCACGCGACAGGCTGTCGGTCCACAACGATGCGGCCAGCCCGTATGGGCTGTCATTGGCCATACGGATCGCCTCTGCCTCGTCATCGAAGGCGATGACCGAAAGCACTGGGCCGAATATTTCCTCTCGGGCAATCGGATCTGTGTGCGAGACATCGTCGAAGATGGTGGGCTGTACAAAGCTGCCGCGCCCGTTGACCGTGACCAGATCGCCGCCGGCAACCAAGCGCGCGGTTTTCTTGCCGGCCTCGACAAATCGCATGACATTGGCCGCGTGGCGGGTATTGACCATCGCGCCCATTTTCGAAGCCGGATCGAGTGGATCGCCGGGTTGGGTGGCCGCCGCACGCCGTACCAGTTTCTCCACGAGAGCATCCTTGATGCCGCGTTGTACAAGCAAGCGTGAATTGGCGGAACACACTTCGCCCTGGTTGAAGAAGATGCCGAAGGCCGCCATATCGGCCGCTGCATCGAGATCGCTGCAATCGGCAAAGACAAGGTTGGGGCTCTTGCCGCCGGTTTCCAGCCAGACCTGCTTCATGTTCGACTGACCGGAATACTGCAGGAACATTTTGCCCACCGCAGTCGAACCGGTGAAGGCAAGGCAATCCACATCCATATGGCGGCCCAGCGCCTGGCCGGCGGTTTCGCCAAGGCCGGGCACCACATTGAGCACGCCGGCCGGCAGGCCCGCTTCCATCGCCAGTTCCGCCAGCCGCAGGGCCGACAAAGGCGACTGCTCGGCTGGTTTCAGCACCACCGAATTGCCCGCCGCCAGCGCCGGCGCGCACTTCCAGGTGGCCATGTCGAGAGGGAAATTCCACGGCACCACCGCGCCGATGACGCCGAGTGGCTCCCGCCGCACCAGCACCAGATCGCCTTCGCCGGTCGGTGCCACTTCGCCGTAGATCTTGTCGATGGCCTCGCCATACCATTGGAAGATCGCGGCCGAGCCGGGAACATCGACCGTGGCCGCATCGCTGACGAGTTTGCCCATGTCGAGCGCTTCGAGCAGGGCCAGTTCATGCAGGTTTTCGCGCAGCAGCTGCGCCAGCCGCAGCAACACCTCCTTGCGGTGCGCCGGGCTGGTTCGTGACCAGACGCCAGCGTTGAAGCTGCGCCGGGCCGCGGCAACGGCCAGCTCGATGTCTTCTCCGCCACAGGACGCCACTTCAGCCAGCGTTTCGCCGGTTGCAGGATTGACGCAGGCGAAGGTTCGGCCCGAACGCGCCGCAACCGTCTTGCCGTCGATGAACGCCTTGTCGCGAAAACGGATGGCGGACGCTTTGCCGATCCAGTCCTTGTGGCTGAACTCGCTCATCGCAGGTGACCCGTGGCTCTGTCTGGACTATTCATCGCCCGGTACGCCGTAGCTCGGTGCATCGGATGGATTTATCGCGCGCGTCACATACGCATCGAGCTGTGGCTTGTAGATTTCCCACAGCGTCGCCAGTTGCTCGATCGGGCAGTCGTCGGTCCAGTCGCAGCGCAGGTCGGCGACCGGCCAGGCAACCTCGCGCATCAGCTTCATTCCGGCGGAATGGACCGGACCTGCCTCGCCACCCGCTTTCAGCGCGGCGTGCATGGTGGCGATGAGGCGGTCGCCCAGATGCCCTTCCGACGCCAGATATGCCTCGACCATGGCTTGCGGCACCCCGTCATGGGCCAGCATATTGCCGCCGCAAGCGACATTTTCCGCGCGTGCTTCCGCCCAGATGCCAAGCGCCTTGGGGCCTGAGTGAATCGCGGTCGTTCCGGCGGCATCGACAGCCAGCACCTGCCTGTATTCGGAATAGGCGCCGGTGCGCTTCAGTATGGCAACCGCCTCGGCGGCCGAAGCGCCGCGTGCCAGCAATTCGAGGCCTCGCAGCCCAAGCGTCGGATCGGTGACGTTCTGGCTGGCAATGGCGCCAACGCCTGCCTGCGCATAGGCGCAGCGCGCCGCCACAGCCGGGGACGACGATGACACCGCGACCCCGAACATGCCGGTGCGGTTGCACCGCGCGACAATGGAAAAGGTCATGACCGTCAGTCCGGAACAACGGCGGTGCCGTCGATCTCGACCAGCCAGTCCGGCCGCGCCAGAGCCTGCACGACAAGGCCGGTTGAGACGGGATGCACGCCCTTGATGTACTCGCCCATGGTGCGGTAGACCACCTCGCGATGGCGTACGTCGGTGATGTAAACCACCACCTTGACCAGGTGCTCCATGGTGCCGCCGCATTCCTCGATCAGCTGGCGGATGTTCTGCATAACCTTGTGCGTCTGCTCGGCTGGATCATGGCTATCGATGTTCTTGGCCGTGTCGAGGTCCTGCGGACACTGGCCACGCAGATAGACAGTTCTGCCGCCCCGCGTAACGACCGCCTGACACAGATCGTTGTCGAGTTTCTGCTCAGGATAGGTATCTTTCGTATTGAACTTTCGAATTCTTTTATGCGCCATCTTGGTCTCCGTCAGATCGTCTCGAGCTCATCACATCCTTTGCGCGACGCTTGGCTCGACGGCTGCCTTCACGAAAGGACGCCGGGACCACGGCCCGCATATGTCCGTCAAATATTCACGGCGCGGACAGGCTTTGAAAGAACAGTCTTTCTCATCCTTGCTAAGGCCGCTCCTAATCATTGGAGAGGCCGCTCGGGCGATCCGTGGCGCATTCCAGTCGCTGGCCCGCCTCGCTAGAGGAAGGCCCGGCTTCCGCAGAATGACGTTGGCTACGCCACCTTGGTCTCGCGGTTTGCGGCGGTATGATACGCAAGGTACTTGCGCTGCGTGGAAATATGGTCTGCCAGATGCTGGGCGTCGTGCCAGACGCCCCAGATGAAGCTGGATCCCCTGCGCGATTGCCAAGGCAACCCGAGGAAATAGATCCCGGACTCGGTCGACACACCGCGCTGATGCCTCGGCTTGCCCTTTTCGTCGAACACATCGACCTTGAGCCAGCTGTAATCGACGGTGAATCCCGTTGCCCAGATAATCGAGCTTATTCCAGCTTCGGTTAGGTCCAGATCGAAAATGGGGTCGGTCACGCATTGCGGATCCGGCCCGATCTTGCGGGCACTGGGCTCTTCGGGAAGGTTGAGGCCGTTGCGGGCAATATAAGCGTCGGCTTCGTCCAGCACCGACATGTAGTTCGCATCGCCGCGCGCGATATTCCTGGCCAGATCGGGCGCGAATATCATGGTGCCGTCCTTGTATGATTCCGTCCGGCCTACCAGCGTCATCCCTTGCGCGGCAAGACGCCGGAAATCGATCGTCTCGCCGCCACGCGCACCGCTCACGGCGATGGTGACATGTTCCGTGCCAGGCGCCGGGGTCTGGGAGTCCCACTTGCCGAGAACCCCCAGCCACCAGCAGAAGTCACGCTCGCGATAGGCCCGAGGCGGCCGATCGTGCGGCCCGACCGAGAGGTAGACGCGACGTCCCGCACGCTGGAGTTCGTCGGCGATCTGCACCCCCGAGGATCCCGAGCCGACCACCAGCACCGCACCCTCGGGCAGCTGGCCGGGATTGCGATAGGCGCTGGAATGAATCTGAACCGGTCCTGCATCCTCGGGAACGACGGCCGGGATGACGGGACGCTGGAAAGCTCCGGTCGCGGCGACCAGGCTCCTGGCCTCAATCTCGCCGTCCGAGGTTTCGACCTGGAAACCGGCGCGACCGACAAGCCTTTGCACTTTCCTGACCTCCACGCCGCAGCGGACAGGGGCAGCGATCATCTGCGCGTAGGCGACAAAATAATCCGCAACCTTCTCCTTGGCGACAAAGGCATCGGGATCGGTATCCGGAAACTCCATGCCCGGAAACCGATCATGCCAGGCGGGACCGTTGGCAACCAGCGAGTCCCATCTTTCGGAGCGCCAGCGTTCAGCGATGCGGTTCCGCTCGAGAACAAGATGAGGCACTCCGCACTTGCTCAGATGCTCGCTCATGGCCAACCCCGCCTGGCCGCCACCGACAATGAGCGTGTCTACTTTTTCGACTGACATTTCAGCGGCCCTTTCTGGCTCTCCCCGAGAGTTTCTGCGGATGCGACGGAGGTCTGGTCGTTGATTTACTGGAGGGACGGGGCAGCGAAAATTACGATTTCATGTGGCACTGGTTAGCTTGTCCCTAAATGCTGGAGGCCATCGCCGAGAACGCGGGATGTAGCGTCGGGACCATCGCCGTTGCGACAAATACCGGATGGCTCAGAGATAAAGGCTTCTGGTCGCCTTGGACGAGAGCAACTCCTCTGCCGGCCCTTCCTGGGCGACCTTGCCCTTAACAAGGACATAGCCGCGATCGGCGACGCCCAGCCCCATTTCCGCGTTCTGTTCGATCAACAGGATTGTCGTGCCGCGGCGATGGATCTCGCGGGTGATCTCGAAATATTCACCGATGAGCTTGGGCGAGAGGCCGAGCGACGGTTCGTCCATTATCACCAGCTTGGGTTCGCCGATCAGCGCGCGCGCCAGCGCGACCATCGCCTGTTCGCCGCCCGACAGAGTGCCGGCCACTTGGCGCAAGCGCTCCCGGATGCGCGGAAACAGGGTGCACATCTTGTCCAGCTGCGCCGCGAAGTCGGGCCCCCGGCCGGACACCGCGTCGTAGCCCAGGCGCAGGTTCTCGATCACCGTCAGGCTGGGAAACAGCCGGCGCCCTTCCGGAACGAGGCCGACACCGAGCGACGCCAGGTTTTCCGTGCCAAGCGTCGCCATGTCCCTGCCCATCACCACGACTTTTCCGCGCAGGGCTCGCACCACGCCGCAGACCGTCATGAAGGTTGTCGTCTTGCCGGCACCATTTGGCCCGAGCAGGCAGACCAGTTCGCCCGGACGCACGCTCATCGCTACGCCGCGCAGCATCGGCACCGGCCCGTAGCTGGTATCGACACTCTTCAACTCAAGCATGGGCGACCGCCTTCCCGAGATAGGCCTCCTGGACGCGCGGATCGGCGCGCACCGCCGCGAAGTCGCCCTCGGCGATTTTGCTGCCATAGTCGATGCAGGTGACGTGGTGCGGGAAAGCCTCGACCACCCGCATGTCGTGCTCGATCAGGACCACCGACAGTTCGGGGTTGTCCGCCCGCAGCCGCTCGATGTCGGCCACCAATGCGTCGGTTTCCACATCGTCCATGCCGACCGACGGCTCGTCGAGCAGCAAAAGCTTGGGCTGCGAGGCCAGTGCGCGGGCGATTTCCAGCCGCCGCCTATCGGCCTGTGCCAGCGTGCCCGCCGGCCGATAGCGTTGTTCAAACAGGTCACCGGAGCCGAGCTTGAGCAGCCTCTCCGCCCGTTCCACGCAAGCGGCCATTTCGCGGCGCGAGGAGCGCGGCCGGAACAGCGCACGCAGCACGCCGGTCTTTGTGCGGGTGTGCATGCCGATGATGACGTTGTCGAGGACGCTGAGATCCGAAAACAGCCGCGACGATTGAAATGTGCGGGCGATGCCGCGGTCGACGACGTCGTAGGAGGGGCGGCCGGTGATCTCTGCGCCGTCGAAGGTCACCCGCCCGGAGGTCGGCAGGTAGACGCCGGTCACGACGTTGAACAGCGTCGACTTGCCGGCGCCGTTCGGACCGATGACGGCGAGCACAGCACCCTTGTCGATCGAAAGGCTGACATCGTTGAGCGCAACCAGGCCGCCGAAGCGCATAGTCACATTCTCAACTTTGAGAAGTGCGCTCACAGGTCGCCTCCGTATCGCCGCATGCGTTGCGGGAACAAGCCCTGCGGCCGGATCATCAGGAAGCCGATGATGACGACCCCGAAGAACAGCAGACGGTAGTCGGCGAAGGCGCGTAGTTTCTCGGGCAGGATGGTCAGCAGGAACGCACCAACGATGACACCAAAAACATTGTCCATGCCGCCGACGATGACCATGGTCATGATGGTGACGGAGACAAGGAAGGTGAAATTGTCGGGAGAAATGTAGGAGACGTAGAAGGCGTAGATCGTGCCGGCGAAGGCGGCGAGAAAGGCGTCGACCGCGAACGCCAGAACCTTGAACCACGCCACATTGATGCCTTGCGCCCTGGCAGCGATCTCGTCGGCACGCAGTGCGTTCCAGGCCAGCCCGATGCGCGAGCCGTGCAAGCGATGCGCGGTGACGATGGCGACGACGACCAGCGCCGCCGACAGATAATAGAAGTTCGCCTGGCTCGGCAGCTTCCAGCCGAAGATCACCAGCGGGTCGGCAAAGGAATGGCCGAACAGGCTGGGCGCAGGAATGCCGACCAATCCGTTGGGTCCCCCGGTCCAGCTGAAGTTGTTCAGCAATTGATGGACGACGACACCGAAGGCGATGGTGACAAGCGCAAGGTAAGTGTCACGCGTGCGCATCGACGGAATGCCAATGATGAAACCGAACAGTGTTGCCGCGAGCGCCGCGACCGGTAGCGTCAGCCAGAAGCTGACCCCGAAATTGATCGCCAGCAGAGCCGATACATAGGCTCCGATGCCGTAGGATGCGCCGGTGGCGAAGTTCGGGATGTTGGCGCTGCCGAGCTGGAAATTGAGCGCCAGCGCAAGCACGGCGTAAAGCTCAGCGACGATCAGCAGATGCAGCATATACGTATTCGAGCCGACGAAGAACGGAAAAGCCAGAACGACGACCGCAGCGGTGATCATCGTCACGAGGGGAACCCGGGCAAAGCTGGCCAGCGCGTAGTCCGCGATCCACGGCAGCCTTTCCAGCAGGTAAAAGCCCAGGCCGAGCAAAGCCAGCAGGCCGACCACCTGCCAGCCGCCATCAACCCTGAGAATGAGGTACAGGAACGTTGCCCCGCACAGCTGCGAAGCGATGGTGAAGGCCGCGGCCGCCGCTTTGCCCGGCGCAGCAAGTGAAGTCCGAGCCTGCATGCTAGACTTTCTCCATGACGGTGCGCCCAAGCAGGCCGGCGGGACGGAAGATGAGCACGGCAATGACCAGCAGGAAGACGAAGACCAGCCTGTAGGAGGCGCCGTCAGTCACGAAGGTCTGGGCAAGCACCTCGATGCCGGCGATGATCAGCCCGCCCAGGATGGCGCCCGGCATCGAGCCGAGCCCGCCGATCACCGCGGCGGAAAAGCCGAGCAGGCCGGCCATGACGCCGAAGTCAAACCGTGTCACGCCGGCATAGCTTGCGAACAAGAGCCCGGCGATAGCGCCGATCACTGAGGCGATGAAGAACGTCGCACGGAAGACGCGTGCATCGCGGATGCCCATCATCCGTGCCACGATCCGGTCCTCCGAGGCCGCCCGGATACGCAGGCCGAGCGGGGTCATGTGCAGGAAGACAAACAGCATGGCCACCAGCGCGACGGTCAGTACAACCACAAGCAGCGCGAACCAGCTGACGGCGACACCGGAGATTTCGAAAGCCATGCCCGACACCAGGCGCGGGAAGGCATGCGGGTTCGATCCCTGCGGATAGAGATGGCGGATCAGTTCGCGAATGACGATGCCGAGCGCCACCGTCGCCACCAGCGCCATCATCGCGGGCGCGTCGCGGAAACGCCTGATGACAACCTTGTCGAGCAAGACGCCGATCAGTCCGACGGCGAGCACGGCTACCGGAACCGCAAGGACCAGCCAGGCGGGGACCGAGGCGCCTAGTGCGGTCGCCAATGCCTGGGCGAGCCCCAGCGTGATGAACGGCGCCGTCATCGCGACATCGCCATGCGAGAAATGAATGACGTTCAGAACACCGAAGATCAGGCTGAACCCGATAGCCAGCAATGCATAGATGCAGCCAAGGGTTATCCAGTTCACCAGTTGCTGGACAAGCAGTTCCGCCATGCGGGTCCGTCTCTCGATTGAAGCCGACAGGTATCAACCGCCGCGCTGAGCGGACAGAACGAATCTCCGAACTCACGAGTCACAATTTCCGAATTTCATCACTGAATACGCGCCAATACACTGATGATCAGCCGACGATCACGATCGGCCGGGTCGCTACGACGGCGGCAGATAATTCTATTGAGGTGGAACCATGCAAAACAGGCGCACCGCGCTTATCCGCGTATCGTCAATTCTGGCCGGGTCTCTGTTGGTGATCGCACTGGGCGCCGCCCAGGCTCAGGCCGACCAAATCAAGCTCGGCTTCATCGGACCGCTCTCCGGCGGCAACGCCCAGCAGGGCCTCGGTGCTCGCAACGGCTTCCTTCTTGCCATCGAACAGGCCAATGCCAACGGCTACCCGTACCAAGTGGAAGGCATCGTTCTTGATGACGCTTCCGATCCGGCCGTCGGCGTTTCGGCGGCGCAGAAGCTGGTCAACGATCCCTCGGTAACTGCGGCAACCGGACATTGGAACAGCTCGGTCGCACTGGCGACAATCCCGATCTTCAACCGCTCGCAGATGCCGTTCATCGTCTGGGGCGCGGTCAGTCCGAAGATCACCGAGCAGAATTTGCCGAACGTGACGCGCGTGACACCAACCTTGGTCAACGAGAACAAGCCGCTGGCCGAAGCGATTGCCAAGCAAGGCAAGGTCAAGAAGATCGCGATCATCTCGGACACGACCGACTACGGCGCGGCCAACATCAAGTGGTTCGGAGATTTCTTCAAGGCTGCCGGCGGCGAGATCGTTTCTTCGGATGCCGCAGCCGTCGGCACGACCGATTTCCGCGCCATGCTGACCAAGGTGAAGGCGGCGTCCCCCGACGCGGTCTACTTCGGTGGCGTCGTTACGGAAGCAGCGCTGGTGCGCAGCCAGATGGCCGACCTTGGAATGGGCAGTCTGCCCATGTACGGAATTTCGGGCATCTACGATCCGAAGTTCATTGAGATCGCGGGGGCGGCCGCCGAAGGCACCATTGCCGGAACCCCAGCCGTCCAGTCGAACCCGAAGCTCGAAGAGTTCAACAAGGCCTATGAAACCAAGGCCTATTCCGATCCCGCCGGCTCCTACGCCAAATATGCCTACGAGGCCACGCAGATCCTGCTCGAGGTCATCAAGGAAAAGGGCGTCGACGATAAGGAGGCGCTGAGCAAAGCCATTCGCGACATCCACCACGATGGCATTCTGGGAGAAGTCTCCTTCGATGCGACCGGACAGACCAACATGGCCATCGATATCGACATGTTCGTCGTCCGCAACGGCAAATGGGAGAAGATGTAACCACCCAATCAACGCCGCGCCCGCTCTTGGCACGCGGCGTTGAATTCCTCATCGCCGAGCTCGCAAAAGTCCTGACCGGAGCGCCCAGACCATGAATGATGAAGCCGGCCACCGCGCACCTCGAAAGGCCGTCGAGATCAAGGGCGTCTCCAAGCTGTTCGGTACTTATCAGGCGTTAAAACCTGTTTCCTTCGACATCTATGACAACGAGTTCTTCACGCTGCTCGGTCCCAGCGGCTGCGGCAAGACCACCTTGTTGCGCATGATGGCGGGCTTCGAGCAGCCAACGGCGGGGCAGATTTTCCTGCACGGATCGAACATACAGGGAATGCCCCCGCACAAGCGGCGGGTCAACACCGTCTTCCAGAGCTATGCCCTGTTTCCGCACATGAGTGTTGAACAGAACATCGGCTTTGGGCTCGAAAACCTGGGCTGGCAAAAAGTCCGCCGTGATGCACGCGTCGCCGATATGCTTCGCCTCGTTCATATGGAGGCATTTGCCAGACGCAAGCCGCAGCAATTGTCGGGCGGCCAGCGCCAGCGCGTCGCGCTCGCCCGCGCATTGGCGCCCGAACCGGAAGTGCTTTTGCTCGACGAGCCGCTCTCGGCGCTCGACCTGAAGTTGCGCCAGGCCATGCGCGACGAACTGCGCATCCTGCAGCGCAAGACCGGCATCACCTTCGTGTTTGTCACTCATGATCAGGAAGAAGCACTCGACATGTCGGATCGCATCTGCGTTCTCGGCGATGGCGAAATCCAGCAGCTTGGCACGCCTGCCGCGATCTACGAGGAGCCGTCAAACCGCTTCGTCGCCGACTTCATCGGCGAGACCAATTTCCTCGACGCCGAGGTGATTGCCGTCGACGGCGAGCAGGCGACCGTGACAACGCAGCTCGGCATGACCTTGACGGCCTCTCACAAGAAGGCAGTCGCCGGCCAGAAGGCCTTCATGTCGATACGTCCGGAGAAAATCAGCCTGCCCGCCCAGGACAACCTGATCGCTGTCGATGGCACGATCATGGGCACCAACTATCTCGGTGGCTACACCTACTATCTCGTTGAAACGGGCGGCACTAGGCTGCGCATTTCCAAGCGCAACAATGTCAGCCGCGGCCTGATGTTCGCGATCGGACAGTCGGTGAAAGTCGGCTTTGCCGCCGAATCCGTTCGGATCCTCGGTGCATGAAGCCATCCACCAGAAATCCGAACTGGAATGTCCTGGGCTTGCTGCCGGCCCATCTCATCATGGTGCTGACGCTGATCATCCCGATCGGGATCATCATCGTCGTGTCGTTCTCGACGCGCGGGCCATACGGCGGATTCGAATATGTGTTCACCACCGCGCCCTACAAGCAGCTGTTGTTCAACGAAGGCTGGACCGGCGAGCTGGAGTTCAATCCGCAATATCTCATTGTCGTTGCAAGGACGCTGGTGCTGTCGGCGGTGACGACCTCGATCTGCCTGCTTTTGAGCTTCCCGGTTGCCTATTTCATCGCGCTCCAGCGACCGACGATCAAAGTCCTGCTGATCTATCTGGTGACGCTGCCATTCTGGGTTTCGATGATCGTGCGCGTCTATTCCTGGATCATCATCCTTGGCAAGGACGGGGTGATCGAAAAGACCCTTCGGGGTGTGGGCCTCGTCGACAACATGGGGTCCCTGCTGTTTGGCAATACCGCCATGCTGGTCGGTCTCGTCTACAGCTACATTCCGCTTATGATCCTGCCAATCTTCGCCTCCATCGAGAAGCTCGACCCTGCGCTCATCGAGGCGTCGCATGATCTTTATGGCAACCGCCTCACCACATTGCGCCGCGTTATCCTGCCGCTCATCCGGCCGGGCATGATCGCCGGAGCGATCCTAGTGTTCGTTCCCAGCCTTGGCGCGGTCCTGGAGCCGACCCTGCTCGGCGGCGGCAAGACGATGATGATGGGCAATCTCATCCAGTTGCAGTTCGGCGGAGCCCGCAACTGGCCGCTCGGCGCCGCCATCGCCATCGTGTTGATGGCCGCGGTCATGATCTTCCTGGTCTTCCAGGGTCTGCGGTCCATGCGGATCGAAGGGCTGGAGCGTGCGTCATGAGCGCGGACAATGATGTCAGACGCTATCCGGGCCTCGGTTTCTTCAGCGCGATCTTCTTCGCGTATCTCTACCTGCCCATCGCCGTCGTGGTGTTCTATTCCTTCAACGCGAACCGGATCGTCTCCAATTGGGGCGGGTTCTCCTTGCACTGGTACACGACCGCGCTGTCCAACGCGAACCTCCTGACGGCAGTGAAGACCTCCTTGCTCGTCGCCACGGTCGCCACGGTCGCCTCGACACTTGTCGCATTGATGGCAGCATTGGTCCTGGTGCGGGGCCGCAACGTCAGATTCCGTCGCATCTCCGAAGCGGTGGTGAACCTTCCACTTCTTTTACCCGAGGTCGTCGTTGCTGTTGCGGTCCTGATCCTTTTCTCGGAGATCGGGCTCGTCAACGGAATAATGAAATTGATGATCGCGCACACAACCTTTTGCATTCCGTTCGCCTTCTTGCCGATACGAGCGCGCCTGCAGGGCATGGACCTGCACCTGGAGGAAGCGGCCCGCGATCTTTATGCAACCGGTTGGGTCGCCTTTCGGCGCGTCACGCTGCCGCTCATCCTGCCGGGCGTGTTCGCCGGCGCCATGCTCGCCTTTGTCATCTCGATGGACGACTTCATCACTAGCAACCTGTTGAATTCCGGCGGCGCCACCACATTGCCGGTCTACATTTTCTCCCTGATCAAGCAGGGCGTGTCGCCTCAGCTCAACGCGATCTCGACCTTGATCATGGTTGTTTCGGTAGTCCTGGCGACCGTGGCCTTTCTGCTCCAGCGGCGGCGGTAGACGCGGCAAAGTTTTTCCTAATCAAGGCGTCGGGCAATTCGAATTTATCGAACCGGGTGCTTTGTTATCGTCGCTGCCGGGAGAACAACAAACAGGGGAATGAGATGTCGATGAGAATCCGTATTGCAGCATTTGCCATGGCCGGTGCCGTGAGCCTTGCCTTCAGCGTGCCGGCTTTGGCCGAGGGCAATCTGGCCATCTACGCATGGGCCGATTCCATCTCGCCCGAGATGGTCGCAAAATTCGAGAAGGAAACCGGCATCAAGGTCACGGTCGACGCCTTCTCCTCCAACGAGGACCTGCTGACCAAGCTGCAGGCCGGCTCCTCCGGCTACGATATCGTGACGCCCTCGCAGCATTTCGTGAAGATCATGATCGACAGCGGGCTGCTCGAGGACATCGGTGCCAGCAGCATGGCTGCCTATCAGCAAATCCTGCCGGAATGGCAGAAGCCATGGTGGGATCCGACCGGCAACTATTCGATCCCGCTTGCCTTCGGCAACGCCGGCTACACGGTCAACCGCGCCGTCTACAAGGGTCCGGTCGATAGTTGGAAGACCTATTTTGAGCCGCCGGTCGAACTGCAAGGTAAAATCGCCAGCCTTGCGCAACCTGACGAAGTCATTTCGGCTGCGCAGAATTATCTCGGCATCAAATACTGCAGCGAAGATCCTCAGGAAATGAAGCGCGTTCTCGATCTCCTACAAGCGCAAAAGCCTTACGTCGCTACCTACTCCAGCGACAACATTGAGAACCGGATCGGTGGCGGCGAAGTAGGCGCTCATTTCTGGTGGGACGGCAATTCCATGCGCGTGCGCCGCAACGACAAGGCCAAAGTTGAATATGCGATGCCTAAGGAAGGCTTGGTCGGGTGGCTGGATTCTTATGTCGTGCCGAAGGGCGCACCCAATATCGACAATGCCAAGAAGTTCATCGACTTTATGGCTGAGATCGACAATGCGACGGCCGAGTACAACTACTACGGTCATTCCTCGCCGGTGAAGATCGACGAGAGCAAGGCGCTCTACAACAAGGGAAACGCCCCGGAACTGTTCCCGACCGTTCCGGTCAAAATGAGCGAAGCGTGCTCGCCGGCGGCACAGGAACTCGTCACCAAGGTCTGGACGCAGCTTCTTCAGTGAGCCGCTCGGTCGGGGCCACGGCCCCGGCATTTGTCTCAATGGGGCTGGGCATGCAGACCGAAAACTTTGATTACATTGTCATTGGCGCCGGCTCGGCCGGTTGCGTTCTGGCCAATCGCCTGAGCGCCAATCCATCCACGAGCGTGTGCCTGGTCGAGGCCGGCGGCAGCGACAGCAACCTGCGCGTCAAGGTGCCGGCCGGCATCCTCTCGCTCTACGGCAATCCGAACTATGACTACTGCTATGTCGGCGTGTCTCAGCCCCACCTCAACGGCCGCAGGATTCCGGTCAATCGCGGCAAGGCGCTGGGCGGTTCGAGCTCAATCAACTCGATGGTCTACATCAGGGGCGCCGCGCAAGACTATGACGAGTGGTCGCGGCTCGGCTGCACAGGCTGGGCGTTCAGCGACGTGCTTCCCGTCTTCAAGAAGCTCGAGCGCAATCTGCTTGGCCAGGATCCGCGCTACCACGGCACCAGCGGCGAGTTGCTGGTCGACAACCCGCGCGATCCGAACGTGCTTTCGGAGATGTTCGTCAAGGCTGGCAACAATGCGGGCCTTCCGTCCAACGACGACTTCAACGCCGAAAGCCAGTTCGGCCTCGGCATCTACAATGTCACGCAAGATCGCGGCCAGCGCTTCAGCAGTTTTACCGCGTTCGTACGCCCGGTGTTCGATCGCAAAAATCTCACGATCTTTAGCGAATGCGAGGTGATCGACCTCGATATAGCCGAGGGGCGCGCAACAGGGGTGCGGGTGCGGCACAAGGGCCAGGAGAAGACGCTGTCTGCCCGCCGCGAGATCGTGCTGTCGGCCGGCGCAATCAACTCCCCGAAGATCTTGCTGGCCTCCGGGATCGGTCCCGCGGCCGAGCTTCAGGCGATCGGCATAAGACCGGTTGCCGATTTGCCGGGCGTGGGCAAGAACCTGCAAGATCATATCGACGGCATGATCACGGTTCGCTCCTCGAGCACCAAGACGCTCGGCCTGTCGCTGCCCAACCTGCCCCGGATGCTGGCGGCTCCCTTTCAGTATTTTGCCGGCCGCAGGGGCATGCTCACCACGAACTATGTCGAGGCCGGCGGCTTTGCCAGGACGAAGTACGCCAATGGCATTCCCGACGTGCAGTTCCACTTCGTGCCCGGCTATCGCAGCCATCGCGGCAGACTGGTGGAGTACGGCCATGGGTACGCAGTTCACACCTGCGTGCTCAGGCCCAAAAGCGTTGGCGAACTCAAACTGTCAGGCCACGCTTCGGCCCGGGATGTACTCATCGATCATCGGTTCTTTTCCGACGAGGAAGACGCCAAGGTGCTGGTCGAAGGCATCAAGATTGCGCGTCAAATCTTTGCCGCACCTGGGTTCGACGAGATTAGGGGCACGGAGATGCTGCCGGGCAAGGATGTCCGCAGCGATGACGAGATCCTCGCCTATCTGCGCGCCGAAGCTCTGACCGTCTATCATCCGGTGGGGACCTGCAAGATGGGCACGGACGCAATGGCCGTCGTCGATCCGGCAACGCTGAAGCTGCGCGGCATCGCGGGTTTGCGGGTCGCCGATGCGTCCGTCATGCCGACGCTGATCGGCGGCAACACCAATGCGCCCAGCATGATGATCGGACAGCGCGCCGCGGAGATGATACTGGGCCAAGTATCGTCACCGTAGAACAACTCCAGGAAAAGCGTCTGCGGCGTTCCGCCCGGAATTGCGCAAAAACAAATACTTAGAGCGGCTCAATGAATCAAACGTTGAACCGCTCTCTTTCAACGACGCACCGGCCGCAGGCCGGACCGTGGCGGGAAAGCGCCCGTGCCGGGCTCAGGCGGCTTCATCGTTCCGCTCATCCGCCTCGCCATTGATCTCGCACAGCAGCCTTTCGATGTCGGCCTTAGGAAGGTCAAAGGTAGTGAATATGCCGACGAAGGAATTGGCGTAGTGCTCCAGCGCCGCGTCCGCCTCCTCCGCGGAGCGGCCGAGCTGGCTCTGCAGAAAGACGATGAACTTTCGACTCTCCGTCGACAAGTGCGCGGGCACCCGAAGCACAAACCCCGCCTTTTTCTACGCCAGCCTACCAATCCTACTCCGGCTCTCGTCATCATCTTGCGCCCTTAAGGGCAGTTCGTATCGTCCCATCACGCTGCTTTGGGAACTGCCGCACGGTAGCGCCCATAGCCGGCCTTCATGAGTAAACCTTCCTCGCACATGCGGGTGAGGTAGTGGCGGGGAACCCCGATGTCGGTCAGGTCTTTTGTTCGGACTTCGCCCTTCTCACGAGCCAGCGAAACGGCGCGTTCCCTCAACGTCGGCTTCGGGCCTCCGGCAAGCCGGATCCGCTCGGCGCGGTCGCGATCACGCTTCCGCATCCTCGCCGAGGGCTCTGGCGTAATTTTGAGGGGGATCGGCAACACATAGTTCGCAGTTTCGTTCAGCCCGGGGAGCCAACGCTCATTCTACGCTACGGCGCGCAGGAGCCCTCTGAACGCCCAGTAACGCTATGCGAGGTTGCGAGGATCTAAGTCGCGGTCGAATACTTTAGCCTTTGGCGGTGGCCAGGTTGGTGCTGAGCTCGAAGGCCAGTGTCGCGCAGGCCGATTAGACGGCATAATCGGCACGAAGTTAGAAATCACATTGATAAATGGTCGGCCGCCCCCTTATCCCCTGTATCGGAGAGCGTCGACCAGAAGCGTGAAGGCGGCAGTATGCTGCCGCCGGCTTGGATAATAGAGGTGGTAGCCCGAATATGGCGGGCACCAGTCTTCCAGCACCCGGACCAGGCGGCCGTCCGCAACATGCTGGGATATCTGGTTTTCGAACGTGTACACCAAACACAAGCCATCGACCGCGGCATGCAAGAGCATCTCGTTGTCGTTGAAAATAACCGGTCCATTGACCCGGACCTCGAGTTCGACACCGTCCTGTTCGAACTCCCAGGCATAAAGGCCGCCCCCGGTGTTCTGGCGATAGCTTGCGCATCGGTGTTCGCTCAAGTCGCGGGGTGTCTGCGGGGCGGGACGATTGGCAAAGTACGACGGGGATCCCACGACTGCCATCCTGACGTCTGGGCTGATGCGGACCGCCACCATGTCCTTTTGCACCTGTTCGCCCATGCGGATACCGGCCTCGAAGCGCTCTGCGACAATGTCGGCGAGACCTTCATCGACATGGACCTCAACCGTGATGTCGGGATAATTCTGCAGCAGTTTCGACAATACGGGCCACAAGACAGTTTGGGCGGCATGCCGGAACGTGGTGATGCGGATCGTGCCTGCAGGCTTGTCGCGAAGCGCGGTGAGCGCAGCAATTTCACTGTCGATATGGTCGAATGCCGGCCGCAGGCTGACAAGCAGCCTTTCGCCTGCCTCGGTCAGCGACAGGCTGCGCGTCGTTCGCGAGATCAACCGCACACCGATCCGTTATTCGAGCATGCGCACCGCATAGCTGAGCGCGGATTGGGAGAGGCCGAGCTTCGCGGCCGCGCGTGTAAAACTCCCCTCCTCGGCAACCGCGATAAACACAGCCCATTCGCTGAAGTCGCCTCTTCTCACCTATAAACCTCATTTCTATATCCATGAGGATCATGGCGGATAATCAGCATGCCTGTCTCGACATATTTTATGCTCCGCGCAGCCCCGACGGCACAAGCCAGCATTCGGGACTGCCTGGTACTGCGCGGATTCCGAACGCACCGATGGCGGCCGAGCGCCGACAAGGCGTTATCTGCCTTGCTCGCTGCCGGAACAACAAGCAGCGAGCAGAAGCGGTCTGGCGTAAAAACGGCTACGTCAGATTGAACGGCAATTGACGCAGCGGTTTTCCCGTGAGCCGTGCTATGGCGTTGGCAAATGCCGGCGCCAATGGTGGCAAGCCGGGCTCGCCCATGCCCGTGGGCGGTTCGGCGCTAGGCACGATGTGGATGTCGAATTCCGGCACGTCCGTGATGCGCGCAACCCTATAGTCACTGAAGTTGCTCTGCTCGACGACGCCGTCCTTGAGCGTTATTGCAGAGCCTGCCAAGCACATCGACAAGCCCATGATCGCCGCGCCCTGTACCTGCGCCTCCACGGTCAGAGGGTTGACGGCCAGATTGCAGTGAACCCCGGCCGTGACCCGATGCAGTTTAGGCTGTCCATCGGCAACAGAGGCTTCCACCACGTAAGCGACCACTGAGCTGAAGGACTCGTGCACCGCCACACCCCAGGCCCGCCCCTCGGACAATTGCGTCTTGCCGTACCCGCTCTTGTCAACGGCCAGTTGCAATGCGTCACGATGGCGGATGTGCTGATCGCCGAAGAGCTGCATGCGGTAGGCTACAGGGTCTTGGTCGGTTGCACGCGCTATATCGTCGAGCAGGGTCTCCATCACATAAGCCGTATGGGTGGAGCCGACGCTGCGCCACCACAGAACCGGCACGTTGTCCTTGGGATGATGCACGGTCAGCCGCATTGGAAGCGGATAGGGAGCCCGCATGCCCTCCGTCGTGGCGGCGTCGATGCCGTTCTTCACCATGAACTGCTCGAACACGGTTCCGGTAAGTATCGACTGGCCGACGATGCTGTGATCCCAGGCCAGCACCTTGCCTTGATTGTCAAAGCCGATGCGGGCGCGGTGCAGGTGCAGTGGACGGTAGTAGCCGCCCCTCATATCGTCCTCGCGGCTCCAAAGCGTTCGGATCGGTGCATTCAGCCCCGCCGACCTGGCGGCCTTGGCTATTTCGCAGGCCTCGACCACGGTGTCGGAGGTGCTGGAAAAGCGCCGACCGAAGCCGCCGCCCGACATCTGCACGTTAAGCACGACCTGTTCCGGCTTGAGGCCGAGCGCGGATGCGGCAGCGGCGGCATCGGGTCCGGCACTTTGGCTTCCCATCCAGATCTCGGCACGATCATCGGCAAGCCGTACCGTGCAGTTCAGCGGTTCCATCGCCGCGTGGGCGAGATACGGGAACACGAACTCAGCTTCCAGCTTCAGCGGCGCCGTTTCCAATGGCACCATGTCGGAATCGAACTGGCGCGGGCCGGGGCGAGCGGCCATCTCGCGATAGTGCGCGAGTTGCCGTTCGCTATCGACCTTTTCGACGGCAGATGTGTCCCACTCCACCTTAAGGGCATCGCGGCCCTGAGACGCCTGCCAATATCCGTCGGCCACGACGGCCACGCCCTCGGCACCGCGATCCAGCGGCACGCGCAGGACGGCCTTCACGCCCTTGACGGCGCGGGCTGCGCTGTCGTCCAGGGTGGCTATCTTGGCTCCGAAGACCGGAGGACGAGCCACCCCGGCCGTCAACTGTCCCGGCAGCTTGAAGTCGATGCCAAAACTCTGTTGGCCGCTGCTCTTGGCTTGAGCGTCCAAACGCCGGGTGGGCTGGCCGATGATGCGGAAATCCTTGGGATCCTTCAGCGCAATCTTCTGCGGCACTGGCAAGGCCATGGCCGCCTCGGCAAGCTCTCCATAACCAAGCTTGCGGCCATCGGAGGCCAGAACCGCGCCGGCCTCAGTTCGCAGAGTGGACGCCTCCACGTTCCAGCGGGTCGCCGCGGCCGCCAGCAGCATGGCGCGAACACGAGCACCCAGTTCGCGATACTGCGTAAAGCTGTTCTTGATTGTGTTCGAACCGCCGGTAAGGTGCATGCCGAAGAGCGGATCGACATAGGCGATGTCATTGGTGCCGAGTTGGCTGCGCACCAAGTTCCAGTCCGCATCGAGTTCTTTGGCAAGGATCATGGGCAATGCCGTTTGGACGCCTTGACCGAACTCCAGCCGGTTGATTGTGACCGTAACCTCTCCATTGGGCGCGATGTGGACAAATGCAGAGGGCTGCTCGGTCGGCTTCAGACTGACTGCCGCCTCATCGGCCTCGGACGACTGCGCGACTGCCAAATCAGGGAAAATGCCGACAGCCAGGCCGAGGGTCCCCGTCAGCTTGAGAAAGCTGCGGCGTGGCATCGCCTGGACCGTCGTTGAACGGCCCCGTTCCATGATGTGTTGCAGCGCACGCGGCAGCTCTTTGTGATCCATGTTGGGGAACATATGCGTCTCCTTCAGACGAGGGTGCTGGCGGCGTCGGCTATAGCGGCGCGGATACGGGCATAGGTTCCACAGCGGCAGATGTTTCCGGCCATGGCGGAGTCGATCTCTTCGGCGGTCGGCTGCGCTCCGGGCGACAGCGACGCGAGCAAGGCCGTCGCGCTCATGATCTGGCCGCTCTGACAGTAGCCGCATTGTGCCACGTCGTGCCTGACCCATGCAGCGTGGACAGCCGCGCCGACACGGTCGGTGCCGTCGGTTGTCTTTTCAATCGTGGTGATCTTGCCGCTTTCAACGGCGGAAACCGGTGTGCTGCACGAGCGGATTGCCTCGCCGTCCAGATGCACCGTACAGGCGCCACAGAGCGCTGCGCCACAGCCGAATTTGGTGCCGCTCATTCCAAGCGTGTCACGCAGGACCCAAAGGATCGCAGTTTCCGGGTCAACGTCAACCTCGTGCTCTCGCCCGTTGATATTCAATGAGATCATGGCCGGTAGGTTCTCCTGGGTTGCTCCACCCGAATAGGCTTCCCAAGCGGCCTGGAGCTTCCCGGCCGACTGAGACATTGGCAATTTGGTGGCTAGCGCTAAAGCTAGCTCGCCGGGCGATGCTGGATTAGACTGCGCAATTTGCATGCCTTAGAAACGTGGTTTCTGAATGCGTCACACAGGCGAGGCACGTCCGCGTTTGCGCGGTCAGCGCCGGCTTTGCCGTTCACTGGGATCGAATAGCAGTAGATGCGCCAGTTGCGGCGAACGGCCCTGAAAAGGACTGTTACTTCCGCTTCGAAAGATCAACACCTCAGGCCGCCAAACGTTCAGCGCTGTGCATAAACCCGGCTAGAGTGGATTGAATCGGACGCTTGGTACCCGCCCGAGACCGTCCTCACAGATCGGGGAAGAGCGGCGCGGCCCTAATCGTTGCAGACGTTTGGAAGGTCGCCATAGGTGGGAGGCGGCAGTTGCCGCGAGGTAGTTGCTGCCTGCCCGAGCCGGGACCTGGACAGCCATCAAGGCTTCCAGATGTCATTCCACTACCCGAGCGGTTTCGACATCGATTTCGTCGTGAATTTTCTCATCATGACGGAAACTGATCCAGCTGATCGGAATGGAGGCGAGATAAAGGACAGTCAGAACAACCAGAAACTCGCTGGGGTAGAGCACGACGGCCGCAACTAGCCCTGCGACTGCTAAGAACAACGCAATCATCATCCCCTTGGGGACTTGGCAAGCCCACTTCTTCCCGGAAAAAGTCGGGATCGTCGAAACCATCAAGAAAGCGATCAGAGCTGCGTGCAGCCCCGCAATCTGAACAGTTGCAGGTGTCGGCGGAGCCAGCGATATGGGCAACAAAACCGTTAGGGCAGCGGCCGGTGTCGGCATCCCAGTGAAATACGCTTTCTGCCATGCCGCTGCTGCCGAATTTGACTGCGCATTGAAGCGCGCCAGGCGCGCGGCCGAAGCAAGAGCGAATGCCATTAGGCACAGGCTGAACGGGCCGGTCATCAATGCCTCGCCCCAAAAGAAAAGCAGGACGATCGGCGCTACGCCGAAGCTAAGAAAATCCGCAAGACTGTCAAATTCGGCTCCGAACTGTGACGACGCATGCAACCGCCTCGCCAGACGGCCATCAAGACCGTCGAGCACTGCTGCCACGACGATCGCCAACAGTGCGAATTCGAACTCGTTTTCGATCGAGAAGCGAACGGAAGCCAAGCCCGAGCAAAGCGCCAGCGCTGTTATGGCATTGGGTATCTGCTGGACAAGTCGAGAATGTGTTTTGCGGCCATCCAATAGCGTGTTCTTGCTGTCGTTCAATGCCGCGTCAGCCGACTTGCGTTCATTCGCCATTGTCGATCTTCCTTTTTCTCTGCCATCCCTGCTATTCGCTCGAGATTGGTTCCGGTTCTGCGACGCAGCCAATGCCGCCCTCGCAAATATTCGGACGCGACTTCGTCAGCGTAACCAGGAGGTCAAGCCGCTGGCGACCCTTTTGAATCGTTGGATCGACGGAGTGCCAAGCGGGACGATTGGAGAACAATCCGAGGATATCGTCTGTTACGAACTGAAGCTGCGATGTCAGGC
The DNA here is from genome assembly GCF_000513915.1 of Mesorhizobium sp. WSM2561. NCBI lineage: Bacteria > Pseudomonadati > Pseudomonadota > Alphaproteobacteria > Hyphomicrobiales > Phyllobacteriaceae > Mesorhizobium > Mesorhizobium sp. WSM2561. Next base: position 66,611 of record NZ_KI911324.1, on the reverse strand, counting down.
TGTGAAGGAGGGAGCTTTCGTATCGAGCCGATATTTCGGATGGTCGGTACCCCATCAACTCCAACAGCGTTGGCGCTATCGCAAAATGAGTGGCCATGTTCGGATATTGCGTGGCGACTTTCTCAAAGCGGGCCCGAAGCTCCTCATCCCCGGTTGAAACTAACATTGGAACTATGGCTTCGTTCGGGTCTACATTCGTATATGAACTGCAGTGCGTGAGACGGCCGACGCTGAAATTTTGTCCATGGTCCGACGTGTAAATCATCGTTGCGTCCCTCCAGTCGGCCCCATCGATCAAACGGGACAAAGTGCGGTCTGTCGACCAGCGCACCGCGTTTGCATAGGATTGAAGCGTCCCTGAGGTGCCGGCGTCGGATGCAAACTCCGCAGGCGACCCGTCACTGTAGGGGAAATGCGCGCCATTCTTGTTCGCGTATATAAAAACAGGATCGCCGACGCTCATTTCCTTGAGCACGATATTAACGAGTTCATCGTCGAGATCATGCGTTCGAATTGCATTGTCCAACTTGTAGAATCGGTCGATCGAAATCGCTTCGGCGGGCGTCATGTAGTTTTGCAGTTTGCCATAGACGGTGACGAAACCTGCCTGGGCGTCTATGAACACGGTGCGATAACCTGCCCTCCTTGCATACTGCCAAACTGTCGGGCTCGCCCTGACTGATTGAATTAGATCTCGAGGATAGGCCATGAAGCGAAGCAATGCGTTCGATTGAAGAGAGCAATTTGAGCCGGACACCGCGGGGCCAAAATCAATCAATCGGCTTCTGAGTTCGGCCAGTTGCGGAGTGACGGGGTTACGGGGCTCAAGGCTTACGAAGTCGGACCGAATGCTTTCGTCGACCAGCAGCACGATAGCCCGCGCCTGTTTTCGTTCCGGCGTCATGGATACGATTTCCCGCTCCGGGAACGCTCCACTGTTCACCTTGTAGGCTGCGATCGCCACCAGGGACAGCGGCGAGAACTGCTTCGGCAACGCTTCTGAACCTTTGCCCTCTCGATAAATAACCACGCCCGCAATGAGGACGATCGGCAACATGGGCACTAGTGGTGACCAGTATCTGGTCTTGCGTGTCGCCAGTGGCGGAAGGGAGGGGGGCATGGCGATTGCGACAACACCCAATATCGCGACAGCGACCGACCACCAAATCGCATTGGAATAAAATTCGGACGCCCTGCGAGCCTCGTGGCGGACCGTCCAGAAATTGAGAACGTCGAAGATGAAGAACTCGGACCCTTGGACAAGGTAATAGCCATAGGCTGCGGCGCTTGATATCGCGAGGGGGACAGCCCACAAGAGCCGAATGATCCAGTTGGGATGAAAGGCAGCGGCCAACACTGCCAACACAGAGATGACCCAGATGATGCTGAAGATCATCAAGGTCAGCTGGCGCTGATCGTCAATGAGCAACCGGATGCGGTCGATAAAGCCATGATTGGTGAGGAGGATCACTGCGAGCAGCAACGCGCATTTCAGGGCAAGAAGTGACCTCCCTTCTCGCATTGACGCCTCCATGCCTCCCCCTTCCCTGTCGCCCAGCATTGGCCACGCTTTGGGGTGTTCGGGCAGGGAGTCTATCGTCGGCTAAGTTTTCGGGAAGTTCACAATATGACAGATAGATGACGTTGTTGGACAGCAGAAAGGCGGTGCCTATAAGCCATGCACCAAGCAAAGGGAGTAGAAGCAGGCCTAGCATCAGCCCGATGGGGAATTGGATTCCTGCGCAACGTCCTCGGACGCCTCTCTGACGGACGCAGTCGTCGTCCAATTCAGTGCCAGCAGCCTTCGACCACGTACGGACGGAAGTCATGTAGGCGAAGACATTACGGTTCAAAGTCTGGAACGAAGCAGGCACACCCCGCGATCGTGATGCAATTGCTTGATTGTAAAGACGATGCTGCCGCACTGGACGCTGCGCTCCAGAAACAGTTCCAGGAATTCATCGCGACAGCGCTGACGCCCAGCTGCCGCTCGATATCGATTTGGCTCGTGACGCCGTCCCGGACTGTTGAAGGCGAATACGAGTGTCGTCGTCCAATGCGTAAAAGCACCTCAGGATCGGGTGTTCGGAAAGGGTGGCGTTGCTATGGTGGGCGAAGGCGGTTTCAAATGCAGCGTTGGAGAGTCGAGCGGATGGCCGCGACTCGAATTTCAGGTTGGAAACGTCTGGCTCGCCGGTAGGATGGCACCTCCTCCTTCGTGACCGGTTTCCTCCTACAAGTGCCAGCTACACTCGGCGCATTGCTAAGGCCGCCAGGCGATTGTTGATCCGTTGATCCGGCTCCTGAAGTAGGGGCCCTCGCGCCGAAGCGCATTGTCCCTGACAGCTGCGCTCCCACGGAGCGGCAAGGCGTCAGGGCATGCGCGGCGTCGAACACCGCTCACCTTCGAAAAGCACCTGGCAATGTTGAGGTGGACGTCGGAACAAAGCGGGTCCGTTGCCGCAGGTCGCAGAGACTGCACGTGTGCTCAGGGTTGGAGGCCGGCGCATGGCGGAAGGTGGCTCGCCACTTTCCGATGGCGGGCGGGTTCGAAAACGACGCCCGCATTCCAGGATGCAAATTCGAGTCTACTGCGACAAGGACTTCAGGTATGCGACAATATTCTGTCGGTCCTCAGGCTTGGACACGGCCATCGTCATCGTCGTTTTCGGAACAACCTCGCGGGGCGCCGCTAGAAACCGGTCCAGCGTTGCCTCGTCCCATACCAATCCGGACGACTTCAGGGCTTTCGAATAACGGTACCCCTCCATAGATCCGGCCGGCCGTCCGACAATACCGCCGAGGCCGGGGCCGGCTTTTCTCTGGTCGGCGGTTGAATGACATCCTGAGCAGCGTTGAAACGCTCTTTGCCCCAGCGCAGCATCTGCCTGCGCAAAGGCAGCGACAGATACCGACAGAAGGGCCAAGGCAGAGGACGCGATGCTGAGCAAAATTCTTTCCACGCTAATTGTTCCCGAATTGGACGGCCAAAAAGCCCGACCGGAATTGCTTAGTGAAAGAGATGGTCCGACTTCGATTTGCTCGGGCTTCTATCTGGCGACGATAACCTCTGTGCCAAAGCCGGATTAGCTGGCGTTCGTTGCATAAGCCCAGAAGTGCGATTTCTAAGTACGCAGTTCCGATCGGCGAGCACGCCGCTCCAAATCGGCAGCGGTTTTGCAATACGGCGTGCATAACTTCAAAAACCCTGAGCGCGCCGCATGCGTCGGATGGGTCCATTCCAACGCGACGCGCTTTAGGCAGCTACATCGGTTACGCCGTCACGCCACCGCGACCGGTTTTCTGTGCCGTCATAGCTGCAGAGGCGTCCTCGAGAATTTTGGCCGATCTCGCGAAGCCGGCGAAAGCCTCGCGTGCAACGGAAATGGGAACCTGGCCATCATAGGCGCGCTGGCAGGCGCGGAACGCCGTGTCAAAGATTGGCCCTCTGCGATTGTTCGGCCATTTCTGCAGGAACTCGAAAGCATCGGCCAAGCATTCGATTTCCTCCACCATGAACTCCCCTTTCCTGACGAAAACAGGCCGGCCGGCGCGCGCTCGATGGCTCAGTCCGGCGCGCCTGGACGCGGCTTCCGCGCCCCGTCAATTCGCTTGGAACAAAACATTCCAGAGGTGGTTTTCCCCATGAAGGGACAGACTTTTCGAAGGAGACGTCTCGTGAAAAAAGTTCTGATCACCAGTATGCTGGCTATAGGCGTTGGCTGTGGCGCAGCATTCGCTCAGGAACAGCAGCCGGCCCAAAGCCAGTCCGGCACCGACTGCCCGGCCGGCTCGGCCGGTTGCCCGGAAGGTGCAATGGGCGAACAGGGTAAGGCCGGCGCCACCACCGAGGAGCAGGCTCAAGGCAAGGCGAAGATGCAGACCGACGAGCAAGCCCAGGGTAAAGCCGGCGTAACCACCGAGCAGCAGACTCAAGGCGAGGCTGGCGCCACAACCGAGCAACAGGCGCAGGACAAGGCCAAGACCCAGACCGAGCAGCAGACCCAGGGCGAGGCCGGCGCCACCACCGAGCAACAGACTCAGGGCGAGGCCGGTACTGCCACCGAGCAGCAGACTCAGGGCGAGGCCGGTACTGCCACCGAGCAGCAGACTCAGGGCACTACTCAGCCACAGGATAAGACGGAGACCGGCGCGATCAGCAATGTGACCGTTGAACAGAAAACGGAAATCACCCAAATCCTCAAGCAGGAAAAGGTCGAACCGGTTGCCGACGTCGACTTTGACATCTCGGTGGGTGTCGAGGTTCCGCGGCAGAAGGTTACACTGCGTCGTCTGCCACCGCGAATCATCGAAATCGTCCCAGCTTACGAAGAGTACGAGTATTTCGTGTTGGCCGATGGCCGTATCGTCATCGTCGACCCGGGTACACTCAAGATCGTGCTTATTCTGGCCTAACGCCCTTGTTCGGGCTGAAGGAGGGGTCCGTTGCCCACGGCGGACCCCTCACCTGCATTGACCAGTTCCTGTCACCGAAGGCGACGGCTATCACGTCTGTTCAAGCTGACGGACTTTCTGCGTGTCGAGGATCCTTCCTGCTCAAAGAGCCCAAGATAGGACTTCGGTCTGGCCGCTTGCCGACCATGGGCTGGCCCAGGCAGTGCTTTGGTCCGGGACCGCTATAGCAAAAGCCTGAAATGGGGGAATTTTTAGGAACGAGCTCCTGCAGGCGTCGTTGCGATGCCGACCCCGTGACAGGAGGCTGCAATGGACCCCAGCATTCACCAGGCACGTTGGCTGCTTTTTCCGGTATTTGGCTTGGTGTTCGGGGTCGCAGCCGTTGGGCTTTTCATCGGCTGATGGGGTCGACCGATGAAGGCAACGCACTCGCGCAGTCATGAGTCCCTTCCTGCGCCAGCGAGACCCACCGGTTTCTCCCCTTGAGACTGGTGGGTCTTGACACAGCCCGATGATGGCGAAAGCGTGATAAATTGGTGCAGAGTACAGAGGATTGACTAGGGCGAGGGATTGCCGGGGCAAAGGATTGACTTGGGCGAAGGATTGACTTGGGCGAATTCGAAATAGGTGGAAATGCAGCGTAGAGCGTGACGGTCAAAGGATATTCTAGCGTGCTATTGGCAAATTCATTGATCACAGAAGCAATACGGCCGCAGCGCCCGAAGCATTGTGAGACAAGAGTTCTCGCCAGTGCGCGGCCTGCCCGGCCTCAATCGCAGCGCAGTCTCAAATCTCTTCGAGGGCTTCGCGTCGCCATCTGCCTGAGCGCATCGGCCTTGGTTCTCGTCGTGAGCCCCTACCGTGTGGCACAGGACGGCCTGTCCCTGACGCTAAGCCCGCAGGCCGCCTGGGCACAAGGGAACTCTGGGAACGCTGGGAACTCTGACTCCGGCACCTCTGGAGACACTGAAAGCCCCGGCAACTCTGGAAATGCGCCTGGCAACGCCGCAGACCCTGGAAATGCCGCAGACCCTGGAAATGCCACAGATCCTGGAAATGCCACAGATCCTGGAAATGCCGCAGACCCAGGAAATGCCGCAGACCCACAGGATACGGACCCGAACGGCAGCGCGGACGAGGACGAAGCAAAAGCATTGAACGTCACGCCGCCGACAAATCCGGCTACCGCGCTAAATCCTGGCAACAAGCCCAAAACATATATCAACGCGACCACTGGAGACCGGGTCGAGGTGCGCGGGGCAAGCGTGGGTGTGGTGCATTCCAACGGGCTGAGCGAGCGCATCGACGGCGGCCATTATGAGATGCGCGATGCCATGGGCCGCACCATCATTCGGCGGCAGGCAAAGAACTCCGATCGGCCAAGACTGCTCCGGATGATCGAGTGATGGCGCGTTCCACTGGCCGCAAGGCTGTCTTGCTTCATGCAGGATGGCCGACAGGCGGATGCTGATGCTCGGTCGCGTCGCGCAATGTCATCGCGGCTTCGGTCCGGTTGCTCACATTGAGCTTGGCCAGAATCCGCGTCATGTGATGCTTTATGGTTTTCTCGTGCAGGTTCAGCTGAAGACCGATCCGCTTGTTGCTCAATCCCGCGGCAACGAGCGTCAGGATCTCTCTTTCGCGACTGGTGAGTTCGGCCAGCACGTCGGGTTTCTCGATCGCGGTTGATTGGCTCGACAGGTCGACCAACACGCGCGCCGACAATTGCGGGCAAACATACCGTTCGCCCATCGCCACCGTGCGTAGTATGGCGGCCAGGGTTCTCGACCCGACACCCTTCAGGACGTAGCCTCTTGCCCCGCTCTGCAAGGCGGTCATGACGTGCTGGTTTTCCTCCGAAACGGTCAGCATCACGATTTTCAGATCCGGGTGCCGCTCCAGAGCCGGTTCGACCGCGCTGAGGCCCCCTCCAGGCACCGAGATGTCCATCAGCAGAATATCGAGCTGCTGGTCTTCCGATATCCGCAAGGCCTCATCTCTACTGCTGCCTTGGGCAACGATCTCGAACCCGCCGATCTGCTCGAGGGTGCGCACAACGCCTTCCCTGAACAGCGGATGGTCGTCGACAATGGCGAGCTTTATGGCCGCTGCCATCACGCCTGTCCTATTTCGACTGTGTTGAGAACCATTTTCACCACCGTGCCATCCTGTGAAGATGTTACATCAAATTGGCCGCCGAGGCTTTCTACCCGCTCACGCAGCCCGATGAGCCCCAGCCGTTCAGGGTGGATGATCTTCGGGTCGAAACCTGGGCCGGTGTCGGAAACCTCGATAGAAACGCGCTCCCCGTCGAATTGTTTCGCGACTGATTGACCGGCACCCCCGGCATGGTGGAAGCCGTTGTTCAGCGCCTCCTGAATGAAGCGAAAGATGCAGATCTTGGCCGCTGGCGACAAGGGTGTGTGGTTCCCGGTCATGGACAGCATCACTCTGACGCCGGTCCGCTCTTCGTGCGCTCGCACGGCAAGCTCGAGGATTTCCGTCAACTCGGCATTCTCGACATGCGGCAGCATAAGACCCTTGCTGACATTCCTGATTTCTCGCATCGCATCGTCCAGATTCGCTTTGACCACCTGCAATTCCCGCGCGCGCGCCGCAGCCGGCGTGGCAGGATCGGCTAGCACGGGGCTGTCAATCCCTAGCGCAGCGAGGGCAACCAGTTGCGCCGGCCCGTCGTGCAGGTCAGCGCCGATCCGCCTGAGGTAACGCTCGTTAAGTGCTGTGGCGCGCTGCGAAGCACGCTGCACCCGCAGCCTCAACATTCTGTTTTGAGCAACCAGGACGGAAAGTTCGGCAATGCGCTGCTTCAAGGAGCGGCTCTGCGAACGAATCGTGCGGCTGCCACGAAAAACGATCACCGAAAGACCGAGGAAAAAAACCGCGGTGACGGCTGCGACATCGAACCAGGTCCGAACGAGTGCCTGCCGGAGATCCTTTTCAAAATCGGTGGCGATCTCGTCGAATTCCAAAACAGCCACGACTTCGCCCGACCATGGCTGAAGCATCGGATTATAGATTTCAAGAAGATGCAGGCCGCTGTCCCTCTCAGCCTGGTTATCGTAGTGCCTGTCCAATTCAGCAACCATGTCGCCTGCGAATGCGGCCCGGAGATTGTCGCTGAGTGGAAAGCGCTTCCCGACCAGATTTTTATTGGTTGAATAGAGGATGGTGCCATCGCGGCGCCATAGCTTGAACGATTCGAGCCTTTTGCCGAGCGCGCCTTGTCCCAGCGTTTCATCCAGCGCGTGCGCAACGCTCTCGTCCAGCATCTCGCTCCTGCGCATGTCGGGAAGCAGCGGCGCGATGACGCTGTCGACGTAAAGAGCGCTAGAGGCGGCCGAGTTCCGGGTGACCGCGGCTTCAATCTGGCTTGTCACGGACATTCCCACCACGATCATCGCCGACAGCGAGAACAGCCCGCCGGCGAGCAGAAACTGAGTGGCCAGCGACAGTGCATTCCACCGATCGAGCAATCTTGTCGGTCTGTATGGCGCCATATCTCCACCGGCCCGGTCGGCGGCGCGTCGCGCCAGCGGCACGATTCGAGAGAACCAGCCAATCTGTCGTCGAACGACGCTAAGTGACGCCATCTTTGATCTGCACCGATCAATAACAAGGGAACCTAGGGCTTGCGGGCTGGACGAAAACCGCAACCTTGCGGTTTTTTGCGCAAACACCACTGCCATGGTTGAGCGAGGCAGCAAATATGACGCCTCAACCACGTGCTGCCGGCACCTGTCGCCCCTGGCAGCGGCGGAAGGTGCTGCGTACTTTCACTTCCGGTCGCGCAATTCTCTCACCGCTTGCGTAAGGGTCGTCCGATCGTTGCCGTTCTTTTTGATCAGCCTGCTGACCTGGCTGGGCGAAACGCCATTTTCTCGCGCGAAATGCTCCACCTCGTAATACTGGTCCACCGACAGGCGGTCGCGGTCGAGAAACGATCAATCTTTGTTGTTGTCGTCCATTTCCGTTTTCCCACTAAAGCTCGTTTGAACATTGGACGCAAACGAGGGACCACCCGCCAAATCGAGGAATGGCGGGTGGTCCCTTATCGGCGCAGGAAGGGACTTAGCTGCGCAGATATGTTCGTCCATCGGTCACATCGTCAAGTCGGTCGTTCGTCAGCTGACGACTATTCCAATTGCCAGGAAGGCAATGGAGACAGCGAAGACCGGTGCAAGTAGCCAGCGGGCTTGGTGAACACTATTCTCCATCGATTCCTCCCGTGACGCACGGCGAGCAACGAGTGCAGGCAGTCGTGGTTCCGGGCCACACTCCATCGTCGCCCTTTGCGCACGACAATTCAGACTTAGGTCCAACGGCACGGCGTCTCTGGTCGGACCGAAGCCCAGCCGCGGAACGTTTGCAGCTGTCTCGTTGTTGAAGGTGAGCTTGGCGCGACGAAGATGCGTCCCAGCGCAGACAGCTCATCAGGAAGGAAAAACTTATGAGAATGCATCTTTCCACTGCAGCCGCAGGATTTCTGCTGCTGGCAAGTGTCGGCGCCGTGGCTGCCCAGGACGTGATCATCCAGCCCGAACAGGAGACCGTCATCAGGGAGTATGTGAAAAAGCAGCCGCTTGCCTCGGTGAACCTGCTTGGCGTGGAGCTCAATATCGGCTCGGCGCTGCCCGAGACGGTCGAGCTTCATGAAGTTCCCGACGTCCAATATCGCTACGTCGTCGTCGACAATCGGACCGTTCTTGTCGATCCAGGCACACGCAGGATCGTTAAAATCATCGATTGACTGAAATGGCCTGGGGAGGAGACGCCTGCCGCTTGGACGCGGCGGGCCGTCTTGCGTTGCGCTGTCGCCTACGGTTTATAGCGCCTATGGTTTCATAGCGCCCATGGTTCATAGCAGTTGAAGCGTGCAGTCGGTGCGCCCCGAAACCCGCGGCATCGCCCTTTGGGCGCGACGCGTCAGACTGAGGTCCTACGCAAAGGCCCTGCCGAATCGGACCGAAGCCCAGCTAAGGAACGTTTGCGGCTGCCTCAAGTTTGGGTAAGCAAGGCGCGGATGCCGTCCAGCGCAAATGGGCTTACAAGTCACAGACATAAAGGAGGCTCTTATGAGAATGCATCTTTCCACCGCAGCCGCGTTTCTGCTGGCCAGCGTTGGCGCTGTTGTCGCGCAGGACGTGATCATCGCACCTGAACAGGAGACCGTGATCAGGGAATATGTGAAAAAGCAGCCGCTCGCATCCGTGGAACTCCCTGGCGTGGAGCTCAATATTGGTTCAACGGTACCCGAGACGGTCGAGCTTCATGAAGTTCCCGACGTCGAGTATCGCTACGTCGTCGTTGACAATCGCACCGTTCTTGTTGATCCCGGCACACGCAAGATCGTCAAGATCATTCAGTGACCTGAACGCGATGGGAGGAGACGCCCGCCGCTTCGAAACGAGCGGCGGGCGACTATGCGATGGGCAGTGTCAAAATGCGAACAATCAGCAGACTTTTCGATTCCCGCGACCAGGCAGCGCGTGCCGTTGCGGCGCTTCAGGCGGCAGGAGTTTCTCAAGAACAGATCAGCGTCATCGGACCTTACGACGACGAAATCAGGGCTGTCCTGCGCGGTCCGGGCGGTGCCGCGCTTGGCGCGGCCGCTGGTCTGTTAATCGGCCTGGGTGCTTTTGAGGCCACCGGCATTGATCCTGTCGGAGCGGTGGCTGGCCTAACTCTTGTCGGTGGGGCCTGCGGCGGCTTTGCTGGTGGGCTTCTCCAGGCATCTGCCGATGTTGCCAGACAGCCGAGTGAGCCGAACGTTGAACAAGGCGTCATTTTCGTGATGGCGCAGGTCGATGAAAATCAGGCCGATACCGCACAGGCAGTGCTGGAAAATCCCGTCCGCGTAACGCAACTCGTGGCAACAGCCGGCTGAGATGCGTCGGGTTGGTTCGCGCCTGACCCCTTCCCGGCTTATCGTCCACGAATCGCATTCAGATCGATTTCCCGCTGAGCCGTCAGTTTTCCCTCTGACGGTTCACGAGGCGGGAAGCGTCTGCTCGACCAGATTGACGTAGTAGCGCAGCACGGTCGGCACGATCTCGTCATTGAAGACGTAGCGGTCGCCGTGCAGGCCCTCGCCGGGCCCGACATCGCCGACGCCGATCCACGCGTAGCAGCCGCCAGCCTCGCGGATCATGAAGGCGAAATCCTCGCAGCCGAGGCTCGGGCTGAACTCGGTCGAGACGTTCTCGCTGCCGACGGTGGCGGCGGCTGCCGCGATGGCGCGGGCCGTGGCGTCAGCCGTGTTGATGAGCGGCGGATAGCCCTTCTTGTAGTCGAGCGTGGCCTTGAGCGCATGGGCAACGGCAATGCCGTGGGCGATCTCGCCGATCAGCTTCTCGCAATGATCGGAATGACAGGGCTCGAAAAACCGGCAGGTGCCTTGCAGCCAGACCCTGCCCGGCACGATGTTGCCGACATTGCCGCCGTGGATCTGGGTGAGGCTGACGACCAGCGCGGTTTGCGGATCGACCGAGCGGCTGACGATACGCTGAACGGCCTGGACAAAGGCGCCCGCGGCCAGGATCGGGTCGTCGCCAAGCTGCGGCATGGCGGCATGCGCGCCAAAACCCTCGAAGGTCAGCTTGAAATTGTCGACCGCCGCCATCTGTGCTCCAGCGCGAGCGGCGATCGTCCCCTGCTCCAAGCCCGGCCAGTTGTGGACGGCATAGATCGCCTCGACCGGGAAACGCTCGAACAGGCCGTCTTCGATCATGCGCAGGCTGCCGCCTTCGTTTTCTTCGGCTGGCTGGAAGACGAAGTAGACGGTGCCGTCGAAGGCGCGGGATTGGCTGAGCAGGCTGGCCGCGCCGAGCAGCATGGCGGTGTGGCCGTCATGGCCGCAGGCGTGCATCACGCCCTCGTTCCTGGACGCATAGGGCAAACCGGTCCTCTCGACGACCGGAAGCGCGTCCAGCTCGGCGCGTAGACCGATGGCGCGCGTGCCCATGCCGCTGCGCAGGACACCGACGACCCCGCTGCCGCCGATCCCCTCATGCACCTCGTCGAAGCCGAAGGCGCGCAGTTTCTCGGCAACGAAACGCGCCGTTTCGTATTCCTTGAATCCGAGCTCCGGATTGGCATGGATGTGGTGCCGCCAGGCTATGACCTCTGGAGTCAGAGCGGCGATCGGGTCATTATGCAGCATGATGCTCTCCTTCCAAGCCGCAAAGGGCGGTTTGGATCACGATTAGAAGGTCGCACAACACGCGTCTTGAACCAGATTGACCGCTGCAGGGACAAAAGCCGTGGACGCGACAGAGACCAGGAAATACTGGCGCCATCCCTGCTTCCCTGAGCTTGGCCTGTTCAAGGCGCGCTTCACGCAGCATCGCTACGAACTGCACACGCACCCAACCTATGTGATCGCGCTGATCACCGCCGGCTGCGAACGCATCCGCATCGGACGCCACAAAATTGTCGCTCCGGCAGGCACCATTGCCGTCGTCAATCCCGAGGAGTGGCATGACGGGGAACAGGGTGCGGAGGAAGGCTGGACCTACCGGACGTTTTATCCCCCGGTGCCGCTGATGGCGGGGCTCGCCCACGAGTTGGGCAGGGCTGACGCTCCGGTCTTCTCACGTCCTGATATCGAAGACAGCGATCTCGCCGCAGCGTTGCTGGCAGCACACCAGGGCTCAATCTCGCAGGACGCGACGCAAGCCGAGACGTCGCTGCTCGTCGCATTGAGGCGTCTCATCGTTCGGCATGGCGATTGCAGCGGGCGGGTAGAGGAGATCGAAAGCCCGGGATCGCGACGGAGGTTCTCGCTCTACGAAGAGCTTGTCGAAAGCGACCTTGGCTCGCAGTTCGACCTGCAGCGGCTTGCCGACGCCGCGCGCGTCACCCGGTTCCAGGTCATCCGGGATTTCAAGAAGGCGATTGGCCTGACGCCTGCAGCCTATATCCGCGACCGGAGACTGCGTCGCGCCAGCTCCTTGATCGAACAGGGGCTCGGCCTCGCAGATGCCGCCATTGCCGCAGGTTTCGCCGACCAGAGCCATCTTTCCCGTGCGTTCCGGACCATGCATGGCATGACGCCAGGCATGTTCAGGAGAGGCAAAGCTCCCGAACCAAAACGAGTTCACATCGACATGGAATGATCGGGCAGTGGCCGGACCACCAATGTCGGCGCCGATTCCCGACGCAAGCTTGCGTTGTCATTTCGCCGCCGCCTCCACCCGGTCCGCAGCGGCGGCCAGCACGGCGCGGTCGCCCTCCCCGTACAAGCGATGGATCGAGATGGCGCTGACGCGCCAGCCTTCGGGCGTCCGCACCAGCCGGTGCAGATAGCTGGCGCCGACCGTCCAGAACCGCGTGTCGATCCAGTGGCTAGCGCGAACATGGCTGCGCGCGACCGCATCGTTACCCGCGCCTTCGACAACGATGTTGGTGATGAGGTGCTGGGTGGCGTCGAAGCCCGGCAGCAGGCCTTGCCACTGGGCAATCAACGCGTCGCGGTCGCTGGTCGCGACCTCGCCACCGAAAAGGCTGGTATAGTCTGTCGTGACGCGATCCGCGAAATAGGATTTTACCCGATCCCATTCGCGCAAATCGGCATAGAGGCCGATCCCCGCTACCGCCTCGGCGATGGCGGTCTTGTCTTCGCTCGTCAGCGCAGCCGTGGACTGCATGGTGCTCAAGGCCGGCAGAGCGGCAAGCGTCGCGGCAAAAACTGCCGAGGCCAAAACAAACCGGCGGGTGACGGGGCTCATTGTCCTGCCTCCCCTGCACTGCCCAGTGTGGCGTGGAAATGCGCGGCAACGGCGTCGCTCGCCGACTTTACCGGCGCAGCGCGGTCGTAGAAGTCGAACTGGGTGACGTTGTCGAGCCACAGCTGCTGCTTCGGCCCGGTCACCCGCGCATAGAATTTGCGCGCTCCCTGCGGGATGGCAGCCGCCTCGCTGTGCACCATCAGCAAGGGCTGATGCAGGCGCCGGGCAGCCTGGATCGCATCGAATGTCAGCCAGCCGCGCCAGAAGGCCGGATCGGCCTCGTTGCGCCAGGCCGGGATCATGCCGCGACCAGCCTCTGTATAGTAAGGCATCTTGAACATAATCGCCCGCTTGTCGGTCAGGCTGGCGGCGGGCAGGAATGCCTGTTTGCCGGTGCGGCGATAGGCGGCCTCGGCCGCATCGCCCGCGGCTTCAAGCCTGGCAATGCCGTCCTTGCCGCCATAGGTCTGCTCGACCACCTCGGCATCGTGCAGCCAGGGCGCGACCAAAGCGACCGACTTGATCGCGGCATTTTTGGCGGCGGCAGTGACCATGTAGCCGGAGCTGGCGCAAATGCCGAGTCCACCGATGCGGTCCTTGCTGATCTCGGGCCGGGCCGCGAGATAGGCGACCGCCGCCTCGATGTCGGCGACCTTGGCGCTGGGGTCCTCATACTGGCGGCGGGCGCCGCCGCTCTCGCCCCAGCCGCGAAAATCGAAGGTCAAGGCGACGAAACCGTGGTCGGCCAGCTCGCGGGCGTAGCGGGCCGGCATCTGTTCCTTCACCGTCATCCAGGCACCGGTCACCACCAGCGCGGGCCGAGGTCTCGCCGGGTCCAGATCCTCGGGCAGATAGAGATCGCCGACGATCTGCTCACCGTGCGAGGCGAAAGCAACGCGCTCGACGCGCGGTGCGGCGAAGGCGGTTGAGCCGAGGGCGACGGCGGTTGCCGTGGCCAGCGTCAGAATTTTCAACATCGCAAATCTCCTTTGGCCGGGAACGAAAAGCGCGGAGCGACGGATAAAGGCCGCCGTCTCAGCGGTCATCCGCCAGTCGGCCGGGCAGTGGCTTCAGCTTGTGGTGCGCCCAGTAGAAGGCGTCCGATTGGTACATGTCTGTCAAGAAATTCTGCGCCTCGGTGATCTTGCCGTCCCTGATGCGAAACATCAGGGCGTAGAGCTGGTCGATCTCGGGACCTGAGCCGACGTTGGACCAGCCGCGATGGATGTCGACGACGAGATCGCCCTGCGCCTGGAAGAAGATCGGCTCAGCCCTGAATTTGCCGTCGGCCAGGCCACGGAAGAAGGCGACCACTTCCTCCGGCCCGCGCTTGTCGCCGGCCAGCGGATGGTGGCCGGGAATGCGCCACACGATGTCGGCCGCCAGGAAGGGCCGAACGGCCTCCGGGTTCCCGGTCGCATAGGCTGCGTAATAGTCCTTGATCAACTGGATGTTGCGGTCTTCCTGCGGGCCGCCGTTGGCAGGGGCGGCGGACACCGCCAGGAGAGTGCCGGCGGCGAGCGAAGCGAGCCTGGTCATCGGTCCTGTCTCCTTGCCTTTCGGGCCATCGCGACAGCGAAGCCCGTTCGTCGGGCCAACATGACGCTTTTGGTTCGCCGGAAAAACCCGTAGAGTTCGACAAGGCTATTTGGAATATCCTCACAATGCGACTCGACCAGTTCAGCGGCATCGTCGCCTTCGTGAAGGTCGCGGAGGCAAAAAGCTTCACCCGCGCCGCCGCCGAACTCGGCGTCGCCCCGGCCTCGCTCAGCGAGGCGGTCAAGGGCCTCGAGGAGCGTCTCGGGGTGCGGCTCCTCAACCGCACGACCCGCAGCGTTGGCCTGACCGAAGCCGGCGCCCACTATTTCGACCACGTGCGCCCAGCGGCTGAGGAGATCCGGGCGGCCGGCGCGGCACTGCGCGAGACCCGCGATCGCCCCGCCGGCACGCTGCGCCTGAGCCTGCCGTGGATCGCCGCGCCGCTGCTGATCGAGCCGCTGATGGGGCCGTTCATGGAGGCCTACCCGGAGGTGCGGCTTAGCCTGATCTTCGACGACAATTTCGTCGATATCGCCGCGCAGGGCTTCGATGCCGGCCTGCGGATCGGCGAGCTTCTCGAGAAGGATATGATCGGCGCGCGTCTGGGCGGGCCGTTGCAGACGGTGGTGTTGGGCAGCCCCGACTACCTGGCGCGTAACGGCACGCCAAAACGACCCGCCGACCTCGCTGCCCACCGCTGCATCGCCTTCGCCTTCACCCGCACCCGCGCCATCTCGCCCTGGGAGTTTGTTGTCGATGGACGCCAGGTCGAGTTCACACCCGACGCACGTCTGGTCGTGAACACACTGCCGCTCTGCATCACCGCCGCCGCGCAAGGGCTTGGCCTGGCCTTTGCCGTCGAAGGCCTCGCTGCGCCGCTTCTCGCCTCGGGCGCGCTGGTCAAGGTGCTGGAGCCTTTCTGTCCCACCTACGAACCGCTCCACCTCTATTATCCCAGCCGCCGCCTCGTCCCGCCAAAGCTGCGGGCGTTCATCGATTTCGTCCGCGCCAACGCGCACAATTTGCGGATCTGATGCGCCGCCGCGAAACCAGCCACGGCACAGATCGGCGAGCCGCTCCGGCTCACCCCCAGGCGCCGACCATCTGCCGGGTGGCGGCGTTGAGGCGCTTGAAGGCGTTGATTGGCCGCAATGCACCGCAACAACCCGTCGCGTTGAGCCAATAATTCCGGCTTTCGCGGCACGGAGCCCGATGCTAGGGCTGCAAATCTTGAATCAGCAACGGATCGCCCTGTGATCGACACCGAACGCCCTCGCCTGCCGCTGATCGAAATCTGCGTCGAAGGCATAGATGGCCTGCTCGCCGCGCAAGCCGCCGGCGCCGACCGGGTCGAGCTTTGCGCCAGCCTCGTCGAGGGCGGCGTCACACCGAGTTTTGGCATGGTGCGCGCAGCCGTCGAACTGGCGACGATCCCATTCCACGTCATTGTGCGGCCGCGCGGCGGCGATTTTCTCTACAGCGAGGCCGAGTATCGTTCGATGCTCGCCGATATCAGCGCGCTGCGCGAGCTTGGCGTGGCCGGTGTCGTCGTCGGCTGCCTGAATGCCGACGGTACCATCGACGAAAAGCGGATGAGCGAATTGGTGCAGGCGGCAGGGCATTTGAACGTCACCTGCCACCGTGCCTTCGACATGACACGCGATCCGACTGATGCGCTGGAAGCGCTGATCCACAGCAAGGTCGGCCGCGTGCTGACCAGCGGCCAGCGCGACACCGCTTTGGAGGGCGTGGCCCTGCTGGCGGACCTCGTCCGACAGGCGGGGAAGCGCATCATCATCCTCGGCTGCGGCGGGCTCGACCCAAACAACATCGCCGAGGTGCGGGAAAGAACCGGACTGACCGAAATGCATTTCGCCGCACTCAAGGACGTGCCGAGTGCCATGCGCTACCGCAATCCGCGGCTTGGCATGGGCGGCACCGACCTCGACCGCGAGTACCGCAACACGGTGACCGACGCGGCGCTGGTGGCGGCGACGATTGCGGCGGCGAAAGCATGATCGCGAAGGAAGAAAACAAACGGGCACGCCTGCCGATCGACCGGGTTTCGCCGCAGGACGAGCCCGCCATCCTCGCCCTCAACAACGCGCACGCGGCCGAGTTGTCGTGGCTTGAGCCGGAACGCCTGTCCTTCCTGCTCGGCGAAGCGTTCTATGCGCGCCGCATCGGCGCGCTTGAAGCCTTCATCATGACCTTCGACCAGGACGCCCGCTACGACAGCCCGAACTTCCTGTGGTTCCGCGAGCGCTATCCGCGCTTCGTTATGTCGACCGCGTCGTCGTTGCGGGAGAAGCGCGTGGCCGCGGCCATGCCCGGCGGCTCTATGAGGATCTGTTCGACCATGTCTCGCGTGCCGGCCAGACCATCGTCACCTGCGAGGTGAATGCCGAACCGCCCAACCCGGCTTCGGATGCCTTTCACGCAGCGCTCGGCTTCGTCGAGGTCGGCGACGCGGTGATCCACGGCGGCAAGAAGGCGGTGCGCTACTATACCAGGCAAGTAGCCGGCTGAGGCGACGGCGCTGCCCTGCCAGTTGCGGTTTGTTGCAGGGCGAACCGCTCGGCTCGTGCGTCTCTTCCTTCTCCCCTTGTGGGAGAAGGTGGATCGGCGCGCAGCGCCGAGACGGATGAGGGGTGTTGGAAGAAATGAAGCGTCGGAATTCCCTGAAACACCCCTCATCCGTCGCCTTCGGCGACACCTTCTCCCACAAGAGGGGAGAAGGAAGAAGAGGCCGGTTCAGGCGTTGGCGGCGGCCACTGCGCGCTTGGCCATCACCACGATCAGATTGGCGCGATAATCGGCCGAGGCGTGGATGTCGCTCATCAAATCATTCGCCGGCACTTTCACTCCGTTGAGGGCGGCGGCGTCGAAATTCGTGGCAAGTGCCGCCTCGATTTCCTTCGAACGAAAGACGCCGCTGTCGCCGGCCCCGGTGACGGCAACGCGGACTCCGTCCGCGCCGTTGGCCACGAACACACCGACGATCGCATAGCGCGATGCCGGATTGCGGAACTTTTCATAGGCCGCCTTGGCCGGCGCGGTGAAGGTCACCGCGGTGACGATCTCGCCGTCCTCCAGCGCCGTCTCGAACAGCCCTGTGAAGAATGCGTCGGCGGCGATCTCGCGCTTGTTGGTGACGATGGTGGCGTCGAGGGCCAGAAGTGCCGCCGGATAATCGGCGGCGGGGTCGTTGTTGGCGATCGAGCCGCCGATTGTGCCCTTGTAGCGTACCGCCGGATCGCCGATCCGGGACGCCATATGGGCGAGCGCCGGACACGCATTCTTCAGCTTCTCGTCGCTGGCGACATCGTGATGCGTGGTGGCAGCGCCGATGGTGACGGTCTTGCCCGACACCTTGACGCCTTGCAGTTCCTTGACCCGCGACAGGTCGACGAGGTCGGAAGGCGCGGCAAGCCGCGTCTTCATCGCGGGGATCAGCGTCATGCCGCCCGACAAGAGCTTTGCATCGCCGCTCTTGAGCAGCTTGGCGGCATCGGCGACCGAGGCGGCGCGGTGATAGTTGACTGGGTACATTTGTCTTTCTCCCTTCGGGGGAAAGGAGCGAATAGGGAGTAGTGAGTAGCGAATAGGGCCTATCCCTTCGCACGCACTTTGTTCCCTATTCGCTACTCCCTATTCGCTATTTGCTTATCAATGTTTCGTCGCCCGGATCGCTGCCCAGACCGTGGACGGCGATGCCGGCATGGCGATATCGGTGATGCCGATGGCGTCGGTGATGGCGTTGATCACGGCCGGCGGTGAGCCGATGGCGCCGGCCTCGCCGCAGCCCTTGATTCCGAGCGGATTGCCCGGGCACGGCGTGTTCGAGGTCGAGACCTTGAACGACGGCAGGTCGTCGGCGCGCGGCATGGCGTAGTCCATGTAGCTCGCCGTCAAAAGCTGACCGCTGGCGTCGTAGCGGGTGCCCTCCAGCAAGGCCTGGCCGATTCCCTGGGCGACGCCGCCATGCACCTGGCCTTCGACGATCATCGGGTTGATGATGTTGCCGAAATCGTCGGCCGCGACGAACTGGACGACCTCGGTCACGCCGGTCTCGGGATCGATCTCGACCTCGCAGACATAGCAGCCGGCCGGGAAGGTGAAGTTCGACGGATCGTAGAATGAGGTCTCCTTCAGCCCCGGCTCCATGCCGCCAGGCAGGTTGTGGGCGGTGTAGGCAGCAAGCGCCATCTGGAACCACGGCACTTGTTTGTCGGTGCCGGCGACCTTCAAGGCGCCGTTTTCGATGACGATGTCGCCCTCGTCGGCCTCGAGCAGATGGGCGGCGATCTTCTTGGCCTTGGCCTCGACCTTGTCGAGCGCCTTGACAACGGCCGACATGCCGACGGCCCCCGAGCGCGAGCCGTAGGTGCCCATGCCCATCTGCACCTTGTCGGTATCGCCATGGACGATGGAGACGCTGTCGATCGGCACGCCGAAGCGCTGGTTGACCAGTTGTGCGAAAGTCGTCTCATGGCCCTGGCCGTGGCTGTGCGAGCCGGTCAGCACCTCGATGGTTCCGGCGGCGTTGACGCGCACCTCGGCACTTTCCCAAAGGCCGACACCCGCTCCAAGACTGCCGACTGCCGCCGACGGCGCCAGTCCGCAGGCCTCGATATAGCAACTCATGCCGATGCCGCGCAGCTTGCCTCTGTTGGCGGCGTCGGCCTTGCGCTGGGCAAAACCGGCATAATCGGCAGCGGCCATCGCCGCGTCCAGCGAAGCGGCATAATCGCCGGCATCATAGTTCATGATGACCGGTGTCTGGTGCGGGAACGAGGTGATGAAGTTCTTTCGGCGAAGTTCCGCCGGCGACACGCCCAGCTCGCGTGCGGCGGTCTCCATGGTGCGTTCGAGCAGATAAGTGGCCTCCGGCCGCCCTGCCCCGCGATAGGCGTCGACCGGCGCGGTGTTGGTGTAGACGGCGCGCACATTGGCGTGGATCGCCGGAATGTCGTACTGGCCCGACAACAGCGTCGCGTAGAGATAGGTCGGCACGCAGGACGAAAACAGCGACATGTAGGCGCCGAGATTGGCGATGGTGTCGACCTTCAGCCCGGTGATCCTGTTGTCCTTGTCGAAGGCCATTTCGACCGTCGAGACATGGTCGCGGCCATGGGCGTCGGTGAGAAAGCTCTCAGTGCGGTCGGCCACCCATTTGACCGGCACGCCGGTCTTCTTCGAGGCCCACAGGCAGATGATTTCTTCCGGATAGATGTAGATCTTCGAACCGAACCCGCCGCCGACATCCGGCGCGATGACGCGCAGCTTGTTTTCCGGCGCGACATTGTAGAAGGCGCTCATCACCAGGCGCGCGAGATGCGGGTTCTGGGAGGTCGTCCAGCAGGTATAGTGGTCCTCGGCCTTGTCGTAGTGACCAAGCGCTGCGCGCGGCTCCATGGCGTTGGGCACCAGCCGGTTGTTGACGATCTTCATGCGGGTGATGTGGGCAGCCGCCTTGATTGCCGCGTTGGTCGCCGCGCTGTCGCCGAGCTCCCAGTCGAAAATCAGATTGCCGTCGGCTTCCGGATGGATCTGTGGCGCACTCCTTTCGAGCGCCTTCGGAGCGTCGACGACTGCCTTCAGTTCCTCATAGGCGATGTCGACCGCTTCGGCCGCGTCGCGCGCCTGGCCCTTGGTCTCGGCAACCACGACGACCACCGCGTCGCCGACATAGCGGACCCTGTCGAAGGCCAGCGGCGACCACGCCCCCATCTTCATCGGCGAGCCGTCCTTGGAATGGATCATCCAGCCGCAGATGAGATTGCCGATGCCGTCGGCCTTGAGCTCCTTGCCGGTCAGCACGCCGACGACGCCCGGCATGGCCTGCGCTTTTTTGACATCGATCTTCTTGATCTCAGCATGCGCGTGCGGGCTGCGCACGAAGGCCGCATGCTTCATGCCGGGAACCACCATGTCGTCGACATAGCGCCCGGCGCCGGTAATGAACCGCTTGTCTTCCTTGCGCGCTACACGAGCGCCAACACCTTCAATGCCCATCGCAGAAATTCCTCCCGAAAAAGTAGGGGAATAGGGGAGTAAGGGAGTAGGGCAGTAGGGATTTAAGCCGACTTCCCCTACTGCCTTACTGCCCTACTCCCTTACTGCCCTCATGCCGCTTGCCTGGCCTTGCCCTTCGAAGACATCGTCTCCGATGCGGCGAGGATCGCCTTCACGATGTTGTGGTAGCCGGTGCAGCGGCAGATATTGCCTTCGAGCTCGGCCCGCACCGTGGCCTCGTCGAGGCCTTGGGGATGGCGGTTGACCATGTCGGTCGCCGCCATGATCATGCCCGGCGTGCAGAAACCGCATTGCAGGCCGTGATGCTCCTTGAACGCCGCCTGCATCGGATGCAGGTCGGCGCCGTCCCCCAGACCTTCGATGGTCACAACGCTGGACCCGGAGGCTTGCACCGCAAGCATCGTGCAGGATTTTACCGCCTTGCCGTCGACATGGATCACACAGGCGCCGCATTGCGAGGTGTCGCAGCCGACATGCGTCCCGGTCAGGCCGAGATTCTCCCTCAAGAAATGAACCAGAAGCGTACGGTCTTCGGCAGCGCCGCTGACCCGCTTTCCGTTCACCGTCAATGATATCTCCGACATGAAACCTCCCTGGGTGCTACCTTGGTCGTTTTTGGCGTCGGTGGTGCCCGAGCCCTCCATCTGTCCGCTATTCTTATACCGCTTAGAGCACGGGAAATAGTGCCGCGGAATGCCGAGATTGCGAGAATGCAGTTCGGCCGAAAATCCGCCTATTGTACTTTCGGTCACGCAAAGACAGGCAAACGGCGCAACGAAGCGAAGCCTCGATCGCCATGCGATGCCGCCTTCCGGCCATGAGCGGCAATGGGGCTGGCCAGGCCGATTTCAGCCGATGCCGTGTTTTCTGAGAACCTCCTGCTCATCGCCTGACACCCAGCCGAATATTTTGGGCTCCCCACCAAGCTTCTGCACGAGATAGTGGACGTCGAAATCGATCGTGACGTCGGTTTGGCCTTTGCGCGCAAAGATCGACGTCCAGGCGACGTGGGCAACGCAATGATGCTCGTCTATCGGCGAAATGCGAACATCGCGTATTCGCATCTCCTTGGTGCCGATCGCTCGATAGCGAGCATAGCCTTGTTCCATAGCCTGCTTGAGCTGGTCGTCGTTCTTCCCGATCATGACGCCGGCAGGCGACGCCGCAATGAAGGCGGAAGCATAGACCGACGTGACTTCGTCCATGTCGGCATCACCGGCGAGGGATTTCCGGAAAAGCCGCTCGTAGCGTTCGAATAGCTTCCTGACCTGGGCGTCCGTGGATAACTCCCTTCCGCTGTGGTTTTGGATCTGACGTTTCTGAGCGCCGATGCTGTCAAAAACAGCAGAAAATTCAATTCCGTCAAGTTGGCTCATTGCCAAAGTAGCACTTGAAGACAACAATGGCTTCGACGCCGGCGCGACAGGAGCACAAAAAAACAGCCGCGCACAAAAAGAGCGTCGGAGGAAATAGAGGAGGAAGCCGCTGGCCAGTTCACGGACGCGCTATGCATGCGGCCTATCGGTTCTCACCACCGACGAACCCGACGCGGATGCGTTCGCGCGGGCGGTGGCAGTGGAAGCCGCGGCCATCGACGCTGGATTTGCCCTGCTGTTTTTCTCGCAAAGCCTGCTTGGGGCCGTCGCCCTTTCGGAAGCGCTGAACAACCACGCGCCGGCGCTCCGCTATGCCGGCTGCTCGACGGCCGGCGAGATTACGCCCAAAGGCCTGGAGGACGGCCAGGTCATGGCCATGCTGCTTCCCTCCGCATCTTTTTCGGCAGCCAGCACCATGGTCGAAAATCTGTCGTCATCGGGCATGGACGGGATCACCGGCGAAGTCGAGTCGCTGAGGCGTTCGTTACGCGGCCGCGTCGGGCACGAGGGAGCCGACACCACTTTCGCGCTCTGCCTCATCGACGGGCTGTCCTATGCCGAGGAAGCGGTCACCTCCGCCATCCATTGGGGACTCGACGATATTCCATTGATCGGCGGGTCGGCAGGCGATGATTTGAAGTTCGAGACGACGCGGCTGATCTCGAACGGCAAGGTTGCCTGCGACTGCGCCATCATCGTGCTGATCACCACGGAAATTCCTTTCCACGTGTTCAAGACCGACAATTTCGTCCCCACCGACGAGAAGCTGGTGGTGACCGCGTCCGATCCCGATCACCGCACCGTGCGCGAATTCAACGCCACCAATGCCGCCGAGGAATATGCCGCCTCGGTCGGCGTCATCCCGCAGATGCTGACGCCGCTGAGTTTCGCTTCGCACCCGGTGGTGGTGAAAGTCGGCGGCGAGTTTTACTGCCGCTCGATCCAGAAGATGCACGCGGACGGCTCGCTGTCGTTCTTCTGCGCCATCGACGATGGCGTCGTCCTGTCCATCGCCCGACCCAAGAACATGGTTGAATCGACGCGTGCCGCCTTCAGGGATGTCGAGGAAAGGCTTGGCGGCATCGACATGATCCTCGCCTTTGACTGCGTGCTGCGCAGGCTCGATGCGCGCAACCGCCAGGTCTTTCGGGAGATGTCGGAACTTTACAAGGTCAACAACGTCATCGGCTTCGGCACCTATGGCGAGCAGTACCGGTCGATGCATCTGAACCAGACGTTCACCGGCATCGCCTTCGGAGAGCGGCAGGCGGCGGAGTAGGAGGTTTCATGCCGCTCAGGGACATCAACGACCTGGAGAAGCTGAAGAAGATCAACGCAGCCCTTGTCAGCCGCGTCGAGCGCTCGATGGACCAGCAAGGCAACGCGTTCTCGCTGTTCCAGACCGCGATTTCGCTCGAGAATCGAGTGC
Organism: Mesorhizobium sp. WSM2561; assembly: GCF_000513915.1. Taxonomy (NCBI): domain Bacteria; kingdom Pseudomonadati; phylum Pseudomonadota; class Alphaproteobacteria; order Hyphomicrobiales; family Phyllobacteriaceae; genus Mesorhizobium; species Mesorhizobium sp. WSM2561. The sequence goes on along the minus strand of NZ_KI911324.1, from coordinate 43,065 downwards.
GTACGCGCACCGAGGAACTGCACTCGACACTGCGCAGATTGGAACAATCCAACATCGATTTGAGCGCGGCCAAGGAAAACGCCGAACTGGCGAACCTGTCCAAGACCAGGTTCCTGGCAGCCGCCAGCCACGACGTGTTGCAACCGCTGAACGCCGCGCATCTCTCCGTCTCGGCGCTGGCCGAAGTGCAGACCAGCGACGAAGGCAAAAAACTGGTCCGGCAGGTCGAGCGGTCGCTGGAGACGATGGAGGATCTGCTCCGCACCCTGCTCGACATCTCCAAGCTCGATGCCGGCGTCGTGCAGCCCGATATCGGCGACGTCAGCCTGGAGGTGCTGTTTTCGTCGCTGCGCTCGGATTTCCTGCCGGTCGCCGAATTGAAGGGCCTGACGCTAAAATTCCGGCCGGTCAACGCCGTCGTGCGTTCGGACCGCACCTTGCTGCGCCGCATCCTGCAGAACATCCTTTCCAACGCGCTGCGCTACACCCGCTCCGGCGGCGTGCTGGTCGGCACCAGGCATCGCGGCGACACGATCCGCATCGATGTCGCCGATACCGGCTGCGGCATCCCCGACGACCAGCGCGAGGCGGTGTTCGAGGAGTTCCACCGCGGCACTTTCCCGACCGATGCCGGGCTAGCCGGCGGTGGGCTGGGACTGGGCCTGGCCATCGTGCGCCGCATCGCCGCCGCACTCGGCCATCCCGTGACGTTCTCGTCGAAAGTCGGACACGGAACGATCTTCCACATCGACGTTCCGGTCGGGATCGGCGCCAGTGTCGATGCCATTGCCAGCAGCGCCGACATGGAGCGGCCGCGCGGCTACGGTCTGTTCGGCACAAAGGTGCTGCTGGTCGAGAACGACGTCGAGGTGCTGCAGGCGATGACATCCCTGCTCGAGCGCTGGCAATGCCTGGTGCGCCCCGCCACCTCGACCGATGCTGCGCTCGAGATGCTCGGCGATACGGACTGGGTGCCGGACATCGTCATCGCCGACCAGCATCTCGACGGCGGCGACCTCGGCACCACGACCATCGCCGAGGTCCGCGATTATCTCGCCCGCGCCGTGCCGGCGCTGATCGTCACCGCCGACGGTTCGGAGACCGTCGCCAAAGCCGCCCGCGCCGCCGGCATCGAGCTGATGCGCAAGCCGCTGAAACCGGCGCAGCTGCGCGCCCTGCTGGCGCATCTCTTGGCTTGATCCCAAAGACGTTGGCAGAAGACCGCGAGCCACAAGAAAATGGTGCACTGTCACCGTGATTTCGGAAAAGGTAAGTTCTCGGTGACGGTTTATTCACCCTAACGGGTGCGCCTAAAACCCCGCCTGGCCGCGAAACAGCTCGGCGCTGTCGAGCTTCGAAACCTCGATGACGGCTTGCGTCCGGCTGTAGACATTGAGCTTGCGCAGGATCTCGGAGACATGCGCCTTGACAGTGGTTTCGCCGACCTGCAGCTCGTAGGCGATCTGCTTGTTGAGCAGGCCCTGGCGCAGCATCTGCAGCACCCGCAATTGCTGCGGCGTCAGTTTGGCAAGCCGCTGCACCATCTCGGCGCGGTCGGTGCTGTCGGCGTCCGGCGGCTGGCCCTCATAGGTTTCGGGCACGTAGATCGCGCCTTCCATCACCGAGCGGATGGCGGCGGCCAGATCGCTCTTGCGCGCCGATTTCGGGATGAAGCCGGCAGCACCATAGGACAGCGCCTCGGAAATGATTTTTGGCTCCTCATGCCCCGAAACGATGACCACCGGCAGGCGCGGATAGCGGGTCCGAAGCTGCAGCAGCCCGTCGAAGCCGTGCACATCAGGCATGCTGAGGTCGAGCAGCGCGAGATCGAATGGCTTGGCGTCCGCCAGAAGCTCGAACGCCTCGGTGATCGAACGCGCCTCGACAGTGTCGACGTCCGGATAGGCCATCTGCACAGCGCTGTGCAGCGCCTCGCGAAACAGCGGGTGGTCGTCGATGATCAGAAACCGGGCGCGATCGTTGACTGCGGTCATGGCGTTCGTTTCAGTTCAGGGCAGGATAGAATAGCCCAGTGACCATGGCCAGATTATTGGCAAATAGTACATCGCCATCCCTGGCTGAAGGGCGGAGATGGCAATTTCAGGACCACCACGCCTTGCCCGGTCGTCCAAATCGGCCGAATGTGCAGGGATGAGCGACCTCATCCTGCATAACTACTACCGCTCCTCCACCTCCTACCGGGTGCGGATCGCGCTGGAGATGAAGGGCCTGACCTACCAATATGTGCCGCATCATCTGCGCCACGGCGAGCATCTCGAGCCCGCCTATCTCTCGGTCAATCCACAGGGGCTAGTGCCGGCGCTGATCCTGGGCGACGGCACGCTGCTGACGCAGTCGCTGGCGATCATCGAATTTCTCGACGAGACCAGGCCCGAACCGCCGCTTTTGCCGCAGGACGCGCTTGGCCGGGCCCGCGTCAGGATGCTGGCGCAGATGATCGCCTGCGACATCCATCCGGTGAACAACCTGCGCGTGCTGACGTCGCTGCGCACGCTGTTCGGCGCCGGCGACGAGGACGTCGCCAACTGGTTCCGGCACTGGGTGAACGAAGGTTTCCAGCCGCTTGAAAAGATTCTGACTTCCTCGGCCGAAACCGGGACATTCTGCCATGGCGAAACGCCGGGGTTGGCCGACATCTGCCTGGCCGCCCAGGTCACCAGCAATGCGCGTTTCGGCGTCGACCTGACGCCCTACCCGACGATCGCCCGCATCCACGCCGCCTGCATGGCGCTGCCGGCCTACCAAAGGGCCGCACCCGAGAACCAGATCGATGCCGAGTAGAGCAAGTTGGATTAGGGTGTTTGAGATTCGGGTCAGGGCGAGCCGAGAATGGTGGTTTCCGAGAACCGGAGCGGAGCGTACTTTTGGGTACGTGAGCACCGGAAGCGCAGGAAACCGCCGTTCGCAGGCCGGCATCACCTGAATATCAACACATCCTAATGAGGAATTGCCGATGAAAGCCGTTGTCTTCGAAAAATTCGGCGAGGTGCCGACGATCCAGACTGTTGCCGATCCGGAGCCAGCACCGGGCGGCGTTGTCATCAAGGTCGAGGCGACCGGGCTCTGCCGCAGCGACTGGCATGGCTGGATGGGCCACGACGACGGCATCCGCCTGCCGCATGTGCCGGGCCACGAGCTTGCCGGCGTCGTGGTGGCCGCCGGCAGCCAGGTGACCCGCTGGAAGACCGGCGAGCGCGTCACCGTGCCGTTCGCCGTCGGCTGCGGCCGCTGCTTCGAATGCAGCTCCGGCAACCATCAGGTCTGCGAGCACCAGACCCAGCCCGGCTTCACCGGCTGGGGCTCGTTCGCCGAATATGTCGCCATCGACCATGCCGACACCAATCTGGTCCGCTTGCCGGACGAGATGGAATTCGCCACCGCCGCCAGTCTCGGCTGCCGCTTCGTCACCTCGTTCCGCGCCATTGTCGACCAGGGCCGGGTGACACCAGGCGAATGGGTGGCCGTGCATGGCTGTGGCGGCGTCGGCCTGTCGGCGATCATGATCGCCAGCGCCATGGGCGCCAACGTGATCGCCATCGACCTGACCGACGAGAAGCTGGACTTCGCCAAAAAAATCGGCGCGGTGGCGACGATCAATGCCGCCAGGACGCCGAACGTGGTCAAGGCGGTCAAGCAGATCACCAATGGCGGCGCGCACATGTCGATGGACGCGCTCGGCCATCCGACGACCTCGTTCAACTCGATCGCCAACCTGCGCCGGCGCGGCCGCCATGTCCAGGTCGGGCTGATGCTCGGAGATCACGCCAGGCCGCAAATTCCGATGGACAAGGTGATCGCCTTCGAGCTCGAAATCCGCGGCAGCCACGGCATGCAGGCCTACCGCTACCAGGCGATGATGGAGATGATCCGCACCGGCAAGCTGAAGCCTGAACTGCTGGTCGGCAAGCGGATCAGCCTCGATGAGGCGCCCGCGGCCTTGATGGCGATGGGCGGCTTCGAAGGCATCGGCATCGGCGTGGTGACGAAGTTCTAGCCGTGCGGCTCTCCCCCTTCTCCCCTTGTGGGAGAAGGGGGAGAGCCGCACAGCGCCGAGACGGATGAGGGGTGTTGGAAGAAACGCGGCGTGAAATATCGAAGGATTTTAGGCATTTACGTCTTCAATGGAGTGATCCGGCCAGCACCCCTCATCCGACCGAGCTTCGCTCGGCCACCTTCTCCCACAAGGGGAGAAGGAAGAAGGGCTGGCGCCTACCGCGAATATTTCTTCGCACCGACCACGCAGAGCACGACGGCGGCGGTGACGGCGATCATGGCGGGGCTGACTTGCTCGTGCAGCAGCATTGCCGCCAGCCCGAGGCCGAAGAAAGGCTGCAGAAGCTGCAACTGCCCGACCGCGGCGATGCCGCCTTGCGCCAGCCCGCGATACCAGAACACAAAACCGATCAGCATGCTGAACAGCGAGACATAGGCCAGGCCGATCCAGGCGGCCCTGCCGACGTTTTCGAGCGACGGTGGCATGGTGATGAGCGTCAGCGCCAGCATGACCGGCAGCGACAACACCAGCGCCCATGAGATCACCTGCCAGCCGCCAAGTTTGCGCGACAGCGTGGCGCCTTCCGCATAGCCCAGTCCGCACACGATGATTGCCGCCAGCATCAGCATGTCGCCAAGCGGCGAGGCCGAGACACCTTGGGTCACTGCAAAACCGGCAACAAGGGCGCTGCCAAGGCATGAAAACAGCCAGAAAGCCGGTTTGGGGCGATCGCCGCCGCGAATGACGCCGAAGATCGCGGTCGCCAGCGGCAACAGGCCGATGAAGATGATGGAATGGGCCGAGGTGATGTGCGTGAGCGCCAGCGCGGTCAGCAGCGGAAAGCCGACCACGACGCCGAGCGCCACGATGGCCAGCGACAACAGATCCTGCCGTTCCGGACGCTTCTGGCGAAAGACGAGCAGAAGCGCGAGGCCGAGGATGCCTGCCGTGGCAGCGCGGGCGACGGTCAGGAAGGCCGGATCGAAATCCATCACCGCAACCCGCGTTGCCGGAAGCGATCCGCTGAAAATCAGCACGCCCACGAATCCGTTGATCCAGCCGCCCGCCGTCTTGTCCATCGCATGCTCCTGATGTTGTCGCCCTCTGTCGGGCAGGATCTATGGCGCCGCCAGAGACAATGAGGTACAGTTCGACAAAACTGTCATGGTATATTGAGCAGTACGGATGGACGAGCAGACGACGGCAAACGAGGGCAGCGGGACGCTTGTCGAAAGCGTCATGGCGACGATCAGGCACAGGATCGCCGCGCGCAGCCTGACACCGGGAACCCGATTGCCTTCGATCCGGGCTTTCGCGAAAACCCTGCAGGTTTCGAAATCCACAGTGGTCGAAGCCTATGAGCGTCTCGCCGCAGAAGGCATCATCCGCTCGCGTCCCGGCTCGGGTTTTTATGCCGCCGGACCGCTGGCTCCCTTGTCGCTGGCCGAGATCGGCCCCAGGCTTGACCGTGCCGTCGATCCGCTCTGGGTTTCGCGCCAGTCGCTGGAAGCCGGCGACGGCGTGCTCAAACCCGGCTGCGGCTGGCTGCCGGCCGCGTGGATGCCGGAGGCTGGGTTGCGCCGGGCGCTGCGCACAATGGCCCGCGGCGATGATGTCACCCTGACCGATTACGGCACTCCGCTCGGGCTGCCGCCGCTGCGGCATCTGCTCGCACGGCGCATGGCAGAGCACGGCATCGAGGCCTCTCCCGACCAGATCATGCTGACGGAATCGGGCACGCAGGCCATCGACCTCCTGTGCCGGTTCCTGCTAGAGCCGGGCGACACGGTGCTGGTGGACGACCCCTGCTATTTCAACTTCCATGCTCTGCTGCGCGCTCACCGGGCCAAGGTGGTCGGCGTTGCCTACACGCCGTCGGGACCGGATATCGAGCTGTTTGCGCAGGCGCTGATCGAGCACCGGCCGCGCCTCTACATCACCAATTCCGCGCTTCACAATCCAACGGGTGCAATTCTGTCGCCGGTCGTCGCCCACCGCTTGCTCAAGCTCGCCGACCAATCGGATCTGACGATCATCGAAGACGATATCTTTACCGACTTCGAACACACCCCCGCGCCCAGGCTGGCGGCGTTCGACGGTCTTGGTCGGGTCGTCCATATCGGCAGCTTCTCCAAGACACTTTCGGCGTCGGTGCGCTGCGGCTTCATCGCGGCTCCGCGCGACTGGATGGAGGGACTGACCGATCTCAAGATCGCCACGTCTTTCGGCAGCGGACGGCTTGCCGGCGAACTGGTGCTGACGCTGCTGAAGGACGGCAGCTATCGCAAGCACGTCGATTTGCTGCGCACGCGGCTTTCCCGCGCGATGGCTGAGACAAGCAGCCGCCTGAAGGCGATCGGCGTCATGCCGTGGATCGACCAGCCGACCGGCATGTTCTTGTGGTGCAGACTGCCGGAAGGCGTGGATGCAGCGGAAATAGCCCGCCGCGCCTTGTCGGCCAATGTCGTGCTGGCGCCCGGCAATGCGTTCAGCCTGTCCCAAACAGCCAGCCGTTTCCTGCGCTTCAACGTCGCGCAGTCGGCAGACGAGAGAATTTTCAGGACGCTTGAAGAGGCGATGTCGCGTTGATTTTCGCTGTCACGGAAATGCCAGGCCTTGGCGCTTCGCCCCTCACGGCCCTGCCCGCCTCCGCCGCCGCTCATAGAGCATGACCAGCGTTTCGGCGGTCAGCGCCGGCTTCTTCTCACCTTCGATCTCGACGATGTTGGCGGCCTTCATCAGATACTGGCCGGGGCCTTTGTCCTCCATGGACAGCAGCGTGATGCGCAGCCTGATGCGCGCGCCGGCCCTGACCGGCGCCAGGAACCGCACCTTGTCGAAACCATAGTTGAAGACGGCTTGCGTATTTTCGGGCACGATGCCCATGTCGAGCGCCAGCGCGCCGATGATCGACAGCGTCAGATAGCCATGCGCGATCGTGGCGCGGAACGGGCTCTGCCGCTTCGCCCGCTCTGGATCGACATGGATCCATTGGCGGTCGCCGGTGCATTCGGCGAACTGGTCGATGCGGCTCTGGTCGACCGTCGTCCAGTCCGACACGCCAAGCTCCTGCCCTGTCATCGTCCTGAGCTGTTCGTAGGTCGGCGGCGGCCTCAGCCGTATTTGCGTCATTCCTGCTTTCCCGATCGCTTGCCCTGCCTCCGGACCACGAACCGGCCGCCTCTGTCAATTCGCTCAGTGTGTTCCGCTGCGATATCCTCGGCAGGATCGCGCCAGTGGCGGGTCCAGTGCCGGCGTCCAGCACTGGCAACAGGATTATCGGGCAAGAGGAACTTTGTGCGCCTCGGCGGGGATGACGGGAGAAAAGTCCAGCTGCTTGGGGAACAGCCTATTTCTTGTCGTAGCCGCTGCGGATTTCCTCCATCGCCTCCTTGATGCGGTCGCGCAGGATCTCGACCGATTCGGTGCCGGATTTCCTGGCCAGCTCGGCCACCTCGCCGGCATTCTTCAATGCGGTTTCGAAGGATTTCCTGGCGAACGCCGTTTGCTTGGCCATCAGCTCCCGAGGATCGCCCGGCGCCCTGTAGTCCTGCGCCATGTCGGCGATCTCGTGCAGCGTGTCCTGCAGCATCTCGCGTTGTCTGGAGAGCAGCGACGACGCTCCGGCAGCACTTGCCCTGGCCGACTTTTCCAGTGCTTCGAGGTTCTTGCGATGATGGCTGAGGATCGCCTCGACATCGACGTTCGGCAGCTTCAGGTCGCGGCCGAACCTGCCGAACATGTCGATGAAGGTGTCGGATTCCGGTCGCTTTGCCATGGTGGCGTCTCCCCTGTTGCTACGAATGCAGCAGCTGAAGAGAACAATAGGGCACTGGAGCTTCGCGGTCCATTCGCAGGCGCAATACATCGCGGCTCAGTCGACGAGGAACAGCCGTTCCACCGCATGGAGCACGACGCCGGCCAGGCCGCCGATGACCATGCCGTTGAAGCGAATATATTGCAGGTCCCGGCCGATGTTCATCTCGATCAGCCTGGTGAGCTGGGCAAGGTCCCAGCGCTTGACCTGATCGGCGATGAATTTCGAGACCCCGCTCTTCTGGCTTTCGACGAAGGACGACAGCGCAACGATAAACCCCTGGTTCATGTCGGCCCTGATCTGGGCGTCGCCGGCAAGATGGCGGCCGACCTCGACGAACATGTTAGCGAGATGGGCGCGGATCATCGAATTCGGCGCCTTGGCGTCCTGCTCGATGAACACACTGAGGCTTTCCCACATGTCGCCGGCCAGCGCCTTCAGCTCCGGCCGGGCGAGGAAATCGCGCTTCAGTTTCTCGGCGCGCTTGGCGTATTGCTTGGATGTCCTCAGCCGCTCGACGAAGCTCAGGACAAAACGGTCGAATTCGGCGCGCATCGGGTGGTCGGGATCGGCCCGCACCTCGTCGAGCAACGAACCGGCTGAGGCGACGATCTTCTTCAGCAGATACGCGTCGGCGCGAAACAGGTTGAACAGCGACGGCAATTCCTCGCGGATCTTCTCGCGCATCGTCGCCAGCGCCGCCTCGTCGCTCAGGAAGCGGCCGACGACCTTGGTGAATTCGTCGAACAGTCTTTGGTGGCGGCGATCATCGGTTAGCGCCGACAGCAACTCGGCGGCGAGCGGCGCCAGCGGCACCTTTTCGATCTGCTCCAGCATGCGGCTGCTGACGAAGCCGCGCAGGCCGGATTGCTCGATCGCCGTCAGTGTCTGCGGCACCAGCCGGCCGACGAAATGCGACAGATCGGCGGCGCGGTTGGGGTCGGCCAGCCAGTCGGCGACGAGTGCGGAAAAATCGACCTCGGCAAGCTTTTCCCGCACCGGTTCGGGCGCCAGGAAATTGACCTCGATGAAGCGGCCGAGATTGTCGGCGATGCGGTTCTGGTTCTCCGGGATGATCGCGGTGTGCGGGATCGGCAGGCCGAGCGGCCGTCTGAACAACGCCACCACCGCATACCAGTCGGCCAGCCCGCCGATCGTCGCCGCCTCGGCGAAAGCGGCGACGAAACCCAGCCACGGATAGCGGCCCTCGAACGACTTGGCCACCGCAAATATGAGGACGCAGAACGCAAGCGCTGCGGTGGCGACGAATTTTGTGCGCCGAAGCGCCGAAAGCTTGGCCTCCGCGTCGGCATCGAACCGGGCGGATGCCAAAGCCGGTGCTGATTGTGACATGGATGAACTGCTCCTGGTCGATGTCGCGGACTTAACTTAGTAATCCGCTCATCCGAATGCGCGCCATATCAGGGTCGTGGTTTGCACGACCGCCCACACAAACATGATGAAAATATTCAACTATTATACGGTGCTTGTCTGGAATTATTCCAAGGTATAGGCCATATTAGGCCTGAGCTACTGCTTCGTGAGGATAAAATGCGGCTGACACGCCAGACCAACTACGCCATGCGCATTCTGATGTATTGCGCCGCGAATACCGACCGGCTGAGCCGCATCCCGGAGATCGCTGCCGCCTACTCGGTGTCCGAGCTCTTTCTTTTCAAGATCCTGCAGCCTTTGGTCGAGCATGGTCTGGTCGAGACGGTGCGCGGCAGGAACGGCGGCGTCAGGCTCGGCCGCCCGGCCGAATCGATCACCCTATTCGACGTCGTGCGCGTGACCGAAGAGAGCTTCGCCATGGCCGAATGCTTCGAGAACGACGCCGCCGAATGTCCGCTGGTCGACAGTTGCGCCCTGAATTCGGCGCTGCGCGAGGCGCTCAACGCCTTCTTCGCCGTGCTGGAGCGCTATACGATCGCCGACATGGTGGCGGCGCGCCCGAACGTGCGCCACCTGCTCGGCATCGACATGCTGGTGCAAAGGGCGCCGGCCGCCTGATCCGGGTCGAGCCATAGCCGAACAGCGCTGGCAACTCTCCCTTCTCCCCTTGTGGGAGAAGGTGGCCTCGCGAAGCGAGGTCGGATGAGGGGTGTTCCAGCTTGGCACCAACAGCGTTCCGTCCAACACCCCTCAACCGTCTTGGCGCTGCGCGCCAATCCACCTTCTCCCACAAGGGGAGAAGGAAGAAGGGGCGGCGCCGACCTTGCCAGCTGGAACTTACGCCGCTGACTGCGGCAGGACGAACGGCATGTCTCCAGCCGGCAGCACGCCGACCCTCAGCCGGCAATCGAACACTTTTTCGATCAGATCGTCACTCAGCACGTCCTGCGGTGAGCCGGTGGCGGCAAGCCTGCCGCGGTGCATGACGAAGATCCGGTCGGCGTACATCGCCGTCAAATTGAGGTCGTGCAAGATCGCGACAACGCCGCCGCCCCGCCTGGCGAAATCGCGGGCGATGTTCATGATGATCAATTGGTGCTTGATGTCGAGGCTGGAAACCGGCTCGTCGAGGAAGAGATAGCGCGGTTTGCCGTCGAGGACCGGCGCCCAGACCTGGCAAAGCACACGGGCCAACTGCACGCGCTGCTGCTCGCCGCCCGAAAGCTCCTGGTAGAAACGGCCGGCAAAGCCGTCGAGATCGACGCGCGCCAGCGCCCGTTCGGGCAGGCGCTCGTCCTCGCCGGGCAGCGCGCCCGAGCGCCCGCCGAGCAGGCCAAGCCTGACGATCTCGCGCACCGTGAACGGAAACGACAGCGTCGTCGCCTGCGGCAGCACGGCGCGCAGCATGGCTGCCTCGACCGGCTTCATCACCGACAGGTCGCGACCGTTGATGGTGACCTCTCCCGAATAGGCAAGATCGCCGGACAGCGCCCTCAGGAAGGTCGTCTTGCCCGAACCGTTGGGACCGACGATGGCCGCGATCTCACCGGGCCGCATGTCGAAATCGACATTGGCGACGATGCCCTTGCCGCCGATCGCTACCGAGACATCCCGCGCTTCGATCATGAAAACCCTCTCACAGGTCGCCTCTCATAGGTCGATGACGCCACGCTTGCGCAGCAGGATCCAGAGGAAGAACGGAGCGCCGGCGATCGCGGTGACGATGCCGATCGGCAGCTCCGCCGGCGCCACGATGGTGCGGGCGACGGCATCGGCCAGCAGCAGCAGGCAAGCGCCAAGCAGGGCCGAGGCCGGCAGCAGATAACGATTGTCCGGGCCGATGGCCAGGCGCAGCAGATGCGGCACGACGATGCCGACAAAGCCGATACCGCCGCTGACGGCGACAGACGCCCCGACCGCCGCCGAGACGCCGACGATGGCCGTGTATTTCAGCCGCTGAACCGGAATGCCGAGATGGCCGGCGGTGGCTTCGCCCAGCGCCAGCGCGTTGAGGCCGCGCGCCAGGAACGGCATCGCCGTCAACGCCAGCACGATCACAGGCCCAACGGAGCCGATTTTTTGCCAGGTCGCGCCGGCGAGCGAGCCGAGCTGCCAGAAAGTCAGGTCGCGCAACTGCCGGTCGTCGGCCACGAAGATCAGGATACCGGTCAGCGCCATGGCAAAGGCCGCCAGCGCGATGCCGGCAAGCAGCATGGTGGCGACCGAGGTTTGACCGTGCCGGGTGGCCACCTGATAAAGCAGCAATGTCGTCGCCAGCCCGCCGCAGAACGCCGCCAGCGGCAGAGCGAGGGGGCCTAGCATCGAAGTTATCGGCGCCAGCACCGTGGCGCCAAGTACGATGACGGACACCGCGCCGAAGCTTGCTCCGGCCGAAACGCCGACGAGACCGGGGTCTGCCAGCGGGTTGCGGAACAGCCCTTGCATCACCGCGCCGGAGACGGCCAGCGCGGCGCCGATCAGCACCCCGAGCGTGACGCGCGGCAGGCGGATGTCGTAGACGATCAGGCGGTCGCGCGCGCTCAGCGCCTCATTGCCGGGTGCTGCACCCAACAGCCAGTCGCCGACGACGCTGACGGCCGAGGCATCGGATGCGCCTGATGTCAGCGACAACAGGACGGCAACGGCAAGTCCCAGGCACAAAGCCAGGATGACGATGCGCGCGCGCCCCGAGCGGTCGCCGTCGGATGCTGTCGCCATAGTGCCCGCACCAGCAATCGATCGATCCACCATCGGGCGCCCGCTCAGTCCGCGGCCTGCCCGCCGTAGAGCGAGGCGGCAAGGTCGCGGATGACGTCGGCGGTGCGCGGCCCGAAGCCGAGCAGATAGCCGCCATCCATGCGGACCACCTTGCGCGCCGCACCCGCCGGTGTCGACCGGATGGACGGGTTCGCAAACAATTCCTCGTCCGATACGCCGGGACCGGCATTGTTCATCATCAGGATCACGTCGGGCCTGGCGGTGATGACAGCCTCGTCCGACAATTGCTTGTAACCGGAGAAGCCGTCGACCGCGTTGACGCCGCCCGAAAGTTTGATGATGCCGTCGGCGGCGGTGTTGCTGCCGGAAGCGAGGATCTTGCCGCCCCGCATCGACAGCACGAACAGGACGCGCTTGCGGTCCTTGATCGCGGACGTCTGCTTTTCGGCCGCCTTCAGCTTGGCATCGATCTCGGCTGCCAGCGCATCGGCCTTGGCCTCGGCGCCAAGCGCCTTGCCGACGATGCGGATCTTTTCGAGAATACCTTCGTGGTCGTAGCGCTCGGGCACCTCGATGAACGGGATGCTCGTCTTCTTCAGCACGTCGACGGTTTCCTTCGGCCCGCTGCCGTGCAGCGCCAGGATGCCCGACGGATTGACCGACAGTACACCTTCCGGCGACAGCTGGCGCATGTAACCGACGTCAGGCAGCTTGAGCGCCGCCTCGGGATAACGGCTGGTCGAATCGCGAGCGACCAGCCGGTCCTGCTCGCCGAGCGCAAAGACGATCTCGGTGATCGAACCGCCAATGGCCGCTATCTTCGACGGGTCCGCAAAAACCTCCGTGCCTTCGGCAGCGCGGGCCGGCAGCGCAAAGGCCACGCAAAGGCACATCGTGGCCCCAAGCGCCATTCTAAAAACACGCGCCCGTTCAAGCAAAGGAGCCATTGTCGTTGTCCTCAGGCTGCGGTCGGGCTTGGAATGCGCGGCAGGTTTTCTGCCAGAAACCGCCAGTCCTCGCGCTCGCTTTCGCCTTCGTGGCGCTTGCCGAAGAACTGGATGATCATCTTGCCGTCGGCGCCATAGGCTTCGAGTGACGTGACATGGCCATCCTTAGTCGGCTTGCGCACGACCCAGACCTCTTGGATGCGGTCGGTCCGCAGATGCAGGTGGAAGGTCTCGTCCAGCACGTTGATCCACGGCCCCATCGGCTTGATCGACTTGATGGGGCCCGAATGGATCTGGATGCAGCCGCGATTGCCGACAAAGCACATGATCGGCATCTCGCCCTCGGCGGCATGATGGAACATGGCGCTGACGGCATCGTGGTCGAGCAGCCAGGCGTAATCCTGGCCAACCATGCGCAGCGCCTGACGGCGGTCGAGCTTCAGCGTCTTCAGCATGCCGAAGAACTGATGCACGTCGGTCAGACGGCTCCAGCGGTCGCGCAGATCGTCGACGTCAGCGGAAGCGGCGGAAGCCTCGGCCTCGCTTTCAGGCCCGCCGTCTGAAATCGACCCTTCCTCTGAAATCGCGACGCTCGACTCCTGGTTCGGCGATTCCAGTTCGGCCATCAGCTTCTGATAGGCATAGAGGTTCGACGCCGGCCTCAGATGCACCTTGTGCACCGCCTCGCCTGCCGCATCGAAGAACTGCAGGCTGCGCCTGATATCGCCGCCGTCGCGCTTTTCGACGGCAAAGCCGTGCGCCCAGATTTTTGGGAAGATGCGCAGGTCGATGTTCGCGCCGAGCACCATGGCATTGTGGTTGCCGGTCACGACCTTGTCGTAGACGCCGATCTTCTCGTGCACGGCGCTTTCATTGCGCGTCAGCGCCATCACCTCGCCGACGGCCTCGAGGCCGGTCAAAAGATCGTTGACGCGCGGCTCGACGCGGAGGACGCCGTCGCCGCAATGCGCGGCGACCAGCTCGGCCTCTGAAATGCCAAGCTGAGCGGCGAGATCGCGCTCGCGCGTCTTCGGATTGTCTGCCCGCGCCCGCCGGATCTCGTGCGGCGCGGGCCTTACGCGCTGGTCCATATTTTTATTACCTACTTGTTGAGGATGAGCTTGCCCTGGCGGGTGATTTTTAACCGGTAGAGCGCTCCGTGATGCTCGATGCCGATCTCGTGCTCGCCCTGGAACAGCGCGTTGCTGGACAGGGTCCTCACCGTCAACGGGACCCGATCGAAACGAGCCGAATTGTCGTCGGAACGGCGAACGCGATCGCGAAAGTCACTGGGCCGAAAGTCACTGGGCCGAAAGTCTTTGGGATTGTGCGTGTTCATCTGGTTCGATCCCTTTCCTGGGCCGGGCCTGGTCGGCTGGCGCGGCGCTGCGTGAAATGCCGATTAATTTCTTGACTTGAATACTCATGTTTACTAGTCAGTGCAATACCGGACTATATGAGTCAAGATTTAAGAAGTCGGACACGACGAAAAATGCCGGCGCGTCAAGCCGGCCAGCATCGAACCAGGATCTTTGGAGTTGGGGCATGGGGTTGGGGAATTGGGGACGGCTGGGTCTGGCGAATAGCAACCCAGATCCGGGGCATCGATCAATGGCAAAGGGCATGGCAGCATTGCTGGCGGGTGCTGCGACGATCGCGCTGCTCACCCCGTCGGCCCATGCTCAGTCGGCCAATGCCCAACAGGCCGCCCAAACTGCAACAGATCAGCAGCAGGCCGAACAGGCGCAGACGCCTGAACAGGCTGTGACGGCTGCGGCAGGCGCAACGCTGCTCGACCAGATCCTGGTCGTCAGCCGCACCGGCGAGACGGCGATCGATTCCCTGGCTTCGGTCAGCCATGTCGATCAGGAGCAATTGCAACGCCGCATGGCGACGACGCCCAACGACATGCTGTTGGGTGTGCCGGGTGTAGCGGTCCAGGCCGACGCGAGGCGCGTCTCCTCCAGCATCAACATCCGTGGCTTGCAGGATTTCGGCCGCGTCGCGGTGATCGTCGACGGTGCGCGGCAGAATTTCCAGCGCTCCGACCACGGTCCGCAATCGACCTTCTATATCGACCCGGAACTCATCAAATCCGTCGACGTCATTCGCGGCCCGGTCGCCAACACCTACGGCTCGGGCGCCATTGGCGGCGTTGTCCTGTTCGAAACCAAGGACGCGGACGACTATCTTCGCGACGGCGAGACATGGGCGGCGTCTGCGACCGGGCGCTATGAGAGCAATGGCGAAGGCTGGACGACCAGCGCTGCCGGCGCCTACCGTTTCAGCGAAAATTGGGATGTCCTCGGCAACATCGTCTATCGCGACTACGACGACTACAAGGATGGCGGCGGCGATACGGTCGACGGCACCGGCTTCGACGTTTTGAGCGGCCTGCTGAAGACAACCATCCGCCCCAGCGAAAACAGCGAACTGAAGCTGGGCTGGAATGGTACGAGCGACGGCTGGAACGAGGTCAGCGGCGGCACTCCGGTGAACGACGTCGACCTTGAGGCGAATACCTTCACGGCGCGCTACAACATCACCGATGAGGACAAGAGCTGGCTCGATCTCCACGTCAACGCGTCCTACAACAAGACCAACATGGAAATGACGAGCCTGGTTCCGCAAAACCGGTTTGATCCAGTCACCGGTCTTCCCATCGTCCTGCCGGCGGGCTCGATGTCGACCTTCGATGTCGGCACTTCGGGCATCGACATCTGGAACACCTCGCGGTTCGAGACCGCCGGCATTGCGCACGAACTGACCTATGGCGGCGACTGGGTTGGCGACGACGTCGAGACCGGTGGCGCCGCAGGCGGCGCCAGTTTCTATACCCCTTCGGGCAAGAGAAACGTTTCCGGCGCCTATATCCAGGACAAGCTCAGCTGGGACTGGCTCGAAATCATCGCCGGCCTGCGTTACGACAGCTACAAGCTCGAAAGCGATGTCGGCGAAACCTCCGGCGACCGGCTGTCGCCGCGCATCACCGTCGGCGTCTCGCCGTTCGAAACGCCCAGCCTTTCGGGACTGCAATTCTACGGCACCTATGCCGAGGGATATCGCTCTCCTTCGCTGTCGGAAACCCTCATCAGCGGCAACCATCCGGCAGGCGTCAGCTTTCCGTTTCTCCCCAATCCCGATCTGAAGCCTGAAACCGGCAAGACCGTCGAATTCGGCGTCAACTATAAGCACGACGACATCTTCGAAGCCGGCGACGCGTTTCGTTTCAAGGCCGCCTACTTCAACAACGACGTCGAAGACTACATAGCAGATGTAACGCTATCGGCATTCGACCCGACCAGCGGCTGCCCGTTCGGCCCCGGCATCCCGATCTGCGTCCAATACCAGAATTTCGCCAAGGCCAAGATCAACGGCTTCGAGATGGAAGGTGTCTATGATGCCGGATGGGGCTATGCCGGGCTCTCAGCTTCGATCATCGATGGTCACACGATTTCCTACGATGGCGAGCGGGCTGAGCTGCTTACCATCCCGTCTTCACAGGTCACAGCACAGCTTGGGTTGCGATTCCTGGAGGACAAGCTCACCGTTGGTGGCGAAGTGCAGTACAATGGCAAACCGAAAGGCAATCCGATCGCCGACGATTATACGCTGGTCAATGTCTTTGCCAGTTACCAGGCGAGTGACAATTTCAAGATTGATTTCCGTGCCGACAACCTGTTCGATGTCAAATATGCCAACCCGCTCAATATCACCACGTCTGGCCAGCCTCCGGAGCCTGTCTTCGCGGCCTACGAGCCCGGCGTCACGCTGAAGCTGGCGGCGACAATGCGATTTGGAGGCTGACGACAATGACAAGCTTGACGGCATCGCTTCGCCTGCTGACCTCGGTGCTGGCCATGCCGCTTGCGATGGGTCCGGCGTGGGCGCAACAGTCTGCGCCGGCCCCTGCTCTGACGCTTGAGCTCAATGGCGCGCAACCCTCCGACAAGGGCTGCCGTCTGACGTTCGTGGTCAACAACACGCTCGGCGCCGATCTCTCGAAAGCGGCGTTCGAGATCGCGCTGTTCAACGAGGCCGGCGTCGTCGACCGGCTGACCGTGCTCGACTTCAAGGACCTGCCGGCGGGCAAGACGAAGGTGACGCGTTTCGACCTTGCCGGCGCCGACTGCGCCAAGGTCAGCCGCGTGCTGATCAACAGCTCGACCGAATGCGCCGGCACCGGCATCCAGCCGGACGCTTGCATGCGTGACCTGAAGACCGAGACCAAGACCGGCATCGCTTTCGGGGTCTGAGAAGGCAGCCCGCGCTGGCCGGCCTGTTGCCGCCAGGGCAAATGATGTTGATTTGACAAGTCCGCGCCGGTTGCGGCAGGTCTCGCCGCGAGCCATGCAGAACATCAGTCCCCTCCCCGACGCCGATGGCGAACTGGCGATTGCGCCGACCGGACCGCTTGCGCCGGCCGCCCGACCGTCAGCCATGAGCCGCAAATGGACGGCGGCGATCGTCGCCTCCTGCCTGTTTCATGCGGCGGTGGCGGCCGCTTTTCTCATCGCACCTGCCGGCACGTTTGATGCCGGGGACGCAATCGAGATGGAAGGCGCCGATCAAACCGGCCCCAACGTGGTCGGCAGCGACTTGGATCGTCAGGTCCCGGGTGCGTTGAACGTTACCCTGGTGCCCGACCCGCGGCCAGCCAAGCCAGAGGTCAAGCCCGAGCCGCCTGCCGACCGGTCCACCGGTGACCGGCCGATCAGGGAAATGGCCGTGCCCGCGCCCTTGCCGCAGATTGTCGAACAATCCACTGCCGCGCCAGACATGATGGCCGACACTCCGCGGCTGGACGAGCAGAGCGTGGCTCCGAAGATCGAAACGCCGGCAAAGCCGGCTGCTCCGGGCGAAAGCACCGGGGCGCCTCCTGCCGATCTCGGGCAGCCGCCGATCCCGACGCCAAGGCCGAGCGCGACACCAGGTCTTGGCGGGGCCGGCGAAACCTACAATGCCCGCGGCGCCGCGGATGGCGAAGAACGCGACGCGGTGACTTCCAGCAAGGGCAAGGAGCAGGCAGCGGCAGGCAATGCGATAGAATCCCGCTACAGCGGTGAAGTTCAGAAGAAGCTTGCCCGCGCCAACCGTCGTGTTTCGAAAGCGATACAGGCCAGCGCTCGCAACAATGCCAGGGTCGTTTTCGTTGTCATGGCCGACGGCAGCATCAGCGATATACAGCTTGCCGAAAGCTCAGGTTCTGCGGAGCTTGACCAATTCGCTTTAACACTGGTGCGCAAGCAGGCGCCGTTCCCTCCCATTCCAAGCGAAACCGGCAAGTCAAGTTGGGTGTTTAAAGCGCGGATCGGTCCATTTTAACAGCCTGCGCCTCATCGTTTCAGGCAATCCACCAAGCATCATAATCCGCAATCCCGGAAGGACAGCCAATGTACATCGCCATGAATCGCTTCAAGGTCCAGAACGGCTCGGAAGCCGCTTTCGAGGACGTCTGGAAGAACCGTGATTCCAGCCTGTCCGAAATGAAGGGTTTCAAGGAATTTCATCTGCTGCGCGGTCCGGTCAACGAGGCCGAAGGCTACACGCTGTTCGCTTCGCACACCGTGTGGGCGAGCCATGAGGATTTCGTCGCCTGGACCAAATCCGAGAACTTCCGCGCCGCGCACCGCAACGCTGGCTCCACCAAAGTCCACTATCTCGGCCATCCGCAGTTCGAGGGCTTTTCGGTCGTCGAGGGCGCGTGACAAGGCCTCGCCCGCAGCCGACCAATAGTCGAAGTCGGCGCCGCCCCTTCTCCCTTCTCCCCTTGTGGGAGAAGGTGGATTGGCGCGCAGCGCCAAGACGGATGAGGGGTGTTGGAAGGATCGCTGTTGGTGCCAAGCTGGAACACCCCTCATCCGACCGCTTCGCGGCCACCTTCTCCCACAAGGGGAGAAGGGAGAGTCGCCTCGCTATGCGAAAGCCCCGGCCGACCCTTACGCCGCGGCCAGCAGGCTGGCGTTGCCGCCGGCGGCCGTGGTGTCGACGCAGACGGCGCGCTCATGCGCATAGGCGGCCGGGTTGAGCACTTCGCTGACCAGCGGCACGATCGGGCCGGCGCGGTCGGCGACGACCTTGCGCACGATGCGAGCGGCCTCGGGCGTGCCGGAAAAGGCAACGACGTCGACACGCAGCGCGCGTGCCTCGACCGGGTCGGGCCGGCCGTCAATGGCCGCCAGCGGCAGGCCTTTGCCGGTCAGTGATGACAGTGCTGCCGGCGCACCCGGCGCGACGGCTAGCACCGCATTGCCGGCGGCGAGCGCCTGGATGGTCTGGGCAAGCAGCGTGTCGGCGTCCGGTCCGAGGCAGAGCACGCGGCCGCGCGGCGACAGCGACAGCGTGTTGGCCTCGCCGGTCGGCCCGGGCAAATCGACCTGGCCGAAATCGATGCTTGCGGCAGCACCGATGGCCGCGGCACCCTTGCCGCGCAAATGCTTCCTCAGCACCGCCACCCGGTCCGCCCGCGTCGACCAGCCGCCAAGCGTCGGGTCCGGCAGATTGTCGGCAAGTTCGGTCGCCGTCACCTTGCGGCCGTCAAGAACAGGCGTGCCCGCCTGCGGCCCCTTGCGGAACCGCCTGAGATAGTGCGGCCCGCCGGCCTTCGGCCCGGTGCCGGAAAGTCCTTCGCCGCCGAACGGCTGCGAGCCGACCACGGCGCCGATCTGGTTGCGGTTGACATAGATGTTGCCGGCATGGATGCCGTCGACGAAATGCTGGGCGCGGCCTTCGATGCGGGTGTGCAGGCCGAAGGTCAGGCCATAACCCTTGCGGTTGATCGCGGCGATGACCCCGTCGATATCGTCGGCGTCGAAGCTGGCGACATGCAGCACCGGCCCGAACACCTCGCGCTCGATGTCCTCGATGCCCTTGACCCGAAACACATGCGGCGCCACGAAGCGGCCATCCTTCGGCGCTTCGAGCTTGGCGATCAGCCGGCCCTGCAGGCCCATCTCAGTGCAATAGTCGCGGATCGATTTTTGTGCCTCCTCGTCGATGACTGGCCCGACATCGGTCGAGATCCGCCAGGGATCGCCGAGGCTGAGCGCTTCCATGGCGCCTTTCAGCATGTCCAGCATCTTCTTCTCGACGTCCTTCTGCACGTAGAGCACGCGCAGCGCCGAGCAGCGCTGGCCGGCGCTCTGGAAGGCCGAGGCCAGGATGTCGCGCACCGCCTGCTCGGGCAGCGCAGTGGAATCGACGATCATCGCATTCAACCCGCCGGTCTCGGCGATCAGCATGGCGTCGGGCGCGGCAGTCTCGGCCAGCTGCTTTTCGATCAGCTTGGCGACGTCGGTCGAGCCGGTGAAGCAGACGCCGGCAATGCGCGGATCGGCGGTCAGCGGGCCGCCGACCGAGGGGCCGTCGCCGGGCAGAAGCTGGATGACGTCTTCCGGCACGCCGGCTTCGCGCAGCAATTCGACCGCGCGGAAGGCAATCAGCGGCGTTTGCTCGGCCGGCTTGGCGATGACCGAATTGCCGGTGACGAGTGCTGCCGCAATCTGGCCGGTGAAGATGGCGAGCGGAAAATTCCATGGCGAGATGCACGCGATCACGCCGCGCGCCTCGGTTCCCGTTTCGGCATTGGCCGCCTCGGTCGCGTAATAGCGCAGGAAATCGACCGCCTCGCGCACCTCAGCGACGCCGTCGGCCAGGGATTTGCCGGCCTCGCGTGTGGCGAGCGCGAAGAATTCGATGGCGTTGGCCTCATAGAGGTCGGCCGCGCGGTTGAGGATGGCGGCGCGCTCGGCGACGGCACGCTTCGCCCAGGCCGGTTGCGCCTCCATGGCGATGCGCATGGCGGTCGCAACCTGTTTGGCGGTAGCCTCGCTGACCGTGCCGACCACTTCCTCGGGCTTTGCCGGATTGACCACCGGACGCTGATTGCCGTAGCCGGCAGCACGGGTGATCGGCCTGGCGTGCCAGCGGTCCGGCCCGGCGAATTCAGCCCTGGCCTTGTCGATCGCGGCGAGCGTCACCGGATCGGTGATGTCGAACCCCTTCGAATTGCGGCGGGCAGCACCGAAGATCGACGACGGGCTGGGAATCGCCGGATTGGCGGCCGGACCCTGTTTCTCGACGGTTTCGAGCGGGTCGCGGGCAATATCCTCCGGCTCGACCTCCTCGTCGGTGAGCTGGTGGACGAAGGAGGAGTTGGCGCCGTTTTCGAGCAGCCGGCGGACCAGATAGGCGAGCAGGTCGGAATGCGCGCCGACCGGCGCATAGATGCGGCAGCGCGTGCCCTCGGCCCGCCGCACCGTCTCGTGCAACGCCTCGCCCATGCCGTGCAGGCGCTGGAACTCGAAGGAGTCGCGATCGCCGGCCATCGACAGGACGGCGGCGACGGTGTGGGCGTTGTGGGTGGCGAATTGCGGATAGATGCGGTCGGTCATCGACAGCAGTTTTTTCGCGCAGGCCAGGTAGGACACATCGGTGTTGGCCTTGCGGGTGAACACCGGATAACCGTCGAGGCCGAGCGCCTGCGCCCGCTTGATCTCGGTGTCCCAATAGGCGCCCTTGACCAGCCGCACCATGATGGTGCGGTCGTGCTTCTTCGCCAGCGCATAGAGCCAGTCGATGACGAAGGCGGCGCGTGGACCATAGGCCTGGACGACGACGCCAAAGCCGTTCCAGCCGGCGAGCTCCGGCTCGGCCAGCACCCGCTCGATGATTTCGAGCGACAGGTCGAGGCGGTCGGCCTCCTCGGCGTCGATGTTGAGACCCATGCGCGAATGGCGCGCCGCCAGCGCCAGCGACAAAAGCCGCTCGGCCATCACAGGCAGCATCTTTTCCTTCTGCGTCGCCTCGTAGCGCGGATGCAGCGCCGACAGCTTGACCGAGATGCCGTGATTCTGGCGGATGTCGGGGCCGTTGGCGCCGGCATCGAGCGACGAGATGGCGTCGGCATAGGCCTTGAGATAGCGCAGCGCGTCGGCCTCGGTGCGGGCCGCTTCGCCCAGCATGTCGAAGGAATAGAGATAGCCTTTCTGGGTCATCGGCCGGCCGCGCTTGACGGCCTCGGCAATGGTGCGGCCGAGCACGAACTGCTCGCCCATTTCGCGCATGGCTGCGGCGACCGCCCTGCGGATGACCGGCTCGCCCAGCCGGCGCACCATGGCGCGCAGCGTGCCTTCGATGCCGTCCTCGCCTTCGTCGAGCACTCGACCGGTCAGCATCAGCGCCCAGGTCGACGCATTGACGAAGATCGAGCTCGAGCCGCCCGAATGCGCCGACCAGTCATGCGGCGCGATCTTGTCGGCGATGAGGTCGTCCATCGTCTCGGTGTCCGGCACCCGCAGCAGCGCTTCGGCCAGGCACATCAGCGCGACGCCCTCCTTGGTGGACAGGCCGTAGGCGGACAGAAAAACCTCCATCAGCCGCGGATCGGACGAGCCGCGCACCGCCCGCACCAGATCGGCGGCGCGGGCCGAGATCGCCTTGCGCTCTTTCGGTGAAAGCCTCGTCGCCTCGGCCAGCCGCTGCACGGCCTCGTCTTCGTCAGGCAAGTAATTGGCAAGGATCTGCTGGCGGATGGCTTCGAGCGCTGGCATGACGGTCCTGTGGAGCGAGCATCAGTGAGCGGTCCGGCGGTCACCGGACCGAATGGCGCAAGCTAGCACAAAGCTTGGTTTCGATCGGTCCAAAGAAATCGACAGGAGAGGTCGATTGATCTATCGTTCGGCCTGATTTCCCCAAACTTGACCAAAAACTCGATGACAGAAGACCAATTGGACCGGATCGACAGGAACATCCTTTCGGCGCTGGGCAGCGACGGCCGGCTTTCGATGTCGGAACTCGCGGCAAAGGTTGGCCTGTCGAAGACGCCGGTGCAGGCGCGGGTCAAGCGGCTTGAAAAGGACGGCATCATCCGAGGCTACCAGGCGATCGTCGACCGTGAGCGCATGGGCGAAGGCCATGTCGCCTTCGTCCAGGTGAAACTGTCGGACACCCGCTCGGCCGCGCTCGACGCCTTCAACCGTGCCGTGCAGGCGGTGCCGGAGATCGAGCAATGCCACATGATGGCGTCGAGCTTCGATTATCTGCTGAAAGTCCGCACCACCGACATCGCCGCCTATCGCCGCGTGCTCGGCGAGCGCATCTCCGCCCTGCCCCACGTCGCCCAGACCTCGACCTTCGTGGCAATGGAGACGGTGAAGGACCGGTAGGCGCGCTGTTGCGGTAACGAACTTTCGATGCTGGCGGGACAGCGCCCCCCTCTGTCCTGCCGGACATCTCCCCCACTTGGGGGGAGATCGGCGGCTTCGGCGACAGTGCCCTTTTTCTTCAATGTTGAAAATTGGCGAAAGCCGAGGGGACAGCCAATCTCCCCACTTGTGGGGGAGATGTCCGGCAGGACAGAGGGGGGCGCGAAGGATCGCTACCGAGCAGCTGGGTCCCTCACTCGGCCAGCGTCTTCAAGAACGCCACCAGTGCCGCGCGCTCGCGGTCCGAAAGCTGCAGCGGGTGGATCTCGGATACACCCTCGACACTGGCAGGCGCCTTCGAATAATGCGCCACAACCTCCTCGAGCGAGGAAAACTGCCCGGCATGCATGTAGGGCGGACGGGTGGCGGCGCCGCGCAGCGGCGGCGTCTTGTAGGCGCGGACGAGTTCCGGCCCGGCCTTGACCATGAAGCGCAGCTCGCCGCAGGCGCCGGCGTCGCCATCGCGATACGCGCCGAAACAGTTGAACGGATCGGCCTCGACTTGGCGCACCGCGTCCATGCGGCCGCGATCCGGCGGCAGATTCGCCACCGCCGGCACGCCGGTGTTGTGAAAACCGCCGTCCGTAAAACGCGGCCCGGTATGGCATGTCACGCAATTGGCCTTGCCGATGAACAGTTTTAGCCCGAGGATTTCTTCGGGCGACAAGGCATCGTCGCCTTGCGGCGCCTGTATACCGGTATCCAAAGCGGCGGCGAACCGGTCGAAGCGCGTCTGCGGCGGCGCGATCGATCGCTCGAAGGCGGCGATCGCCTTGCCGATGTTGACGAAGACGCGGTTGACGTCCTGGGCTTGTGCATCGGACATGGCATTCCAGGCAGCCTTCTCGGCATCGCTGCCGAGCGGACTGGCATTGGCCGGCACATTTGAAAGGTCGGGCAGCGGCCCGAAGATGCGCTCGTAGCGCTCGCCGAATCGCGCCTTGATATAATGCGCGTAGGCGGCGCGGTTGCCGGCCTGCTCCAGCGGATTTTCCAGCGGCGCCAGCGCCTGCGCCCAGAGACTGTCGCGCCGCCCGTCCCAAAAGAACCATGCGTCATGCGCAACGCCGGCCAGCGGCATGGTGCGCCGGTTGGTGCGGCCGACACCGACCGCTCGCGGCAGATCGTCCTGGAACTGCCGGTCGATCTTGTGGCAGGTCGAGCAGGAAACCTTGCCGTCGCCGCTCATCCCGGCGTCGAAAAACAGCGTCGCGCCGAGCGCGGCGGCGGCCGGCACGTCGGCGAAGCGGTTGGTGGTGTCGGCTTTCAGCGGCGGCAGGGCTGATAGCGCCAGCGAGGCGATGGTCTTCTTTTCGGCATCGGAAAACTCAGGCTTGCCGCACCCGGCAAGCACAGCCATCGCCAGCAGCGCGAAAAGTCGCGGAAAGCGGTTCATCTTGCTCCAGCGCTCAGAGCAACACATTGAAGACCACCGTGTCGGATCCGGCCGCCGCCGAAATGGCGAAATGCAGTTGCCACAATCCGCTCATTGTGAATTTCACCCCGCCGATGCGATAGCGGCCATCGCCCAGATAATCGGTCGCATGCGGGCTGGTCGGCAGACCGTGCCTGTGCTGCGGCATGCCGCCGGATATCGAGATCGCAGCGCCCTCCACCGGGGTTCCCGCATTTGTCTTCAGGGTCAGCAGCCAGGATTGCAGTTCGCCCTGCCTGACAACGCCCCGCTCCGGCTCGAAACTGGCCACAAACAGGCCGTTCGCCGTCTCTTTCGAACGGGCAATCTCGGAGCCGGCGAGCCGAGGCGCTTGCGGCGCGGTCAGAGAGACGGCGGCGAGAATGCCGGCCAGCAAGGCAGCCAGACCAACACCTGCCAGAACGTAGCGCCATAACGATGCCAAACCGGTTCCTCTTCCAGAAATAACGTCTCACTGAGCGGATCGCGTCCCGCCGCGCAGCTGAGAAAACGCCGCCGGCGCAAAAATCCGCTGCCGCCAAGCATGGCGCTGGCGCCCGCAAAAAGCTACAGCACCGGATCTTGGTTTGTGCATGTCGTTATCCCAAAACCGCTGCGCAAGCTGTGGGCGACATGCACCAGGAGAGAGATACATGGCAGGAAACGGCGTCGCCTCGATCGGTGAATGCATGCTCGAGCTTTCAGGCCAGGCCGGGCCGAACTGGCGCATGGGCTTTGCCGGCGACACGTTCAATACGCTGTGGGCGTTGCATGCGCTGAGCGGCGACCGGCCGGCAACCTATGTGTCGGCCTTCGGCGACGACCCGTTCTCCCGCGACCAGATCGATTTCTTCGCGCAAAACGGCATCGGCATCGGCGCCAGCCCGATTATACCAGGCGCACGGCCTGGCCTCTATGCAATCACGCTGACTGGCGCCGAACGCTCCTTCACCTACTGGCGCGGCGACGCAGCCGCGAGGCAGCTTGCCTCCGACGCGGCCGCTTTGGCGAAAAGCCTTGAAAATCAGGTGCTTGTTTACTTTTCCGGAATCACTTTGGCAATTCTGGACGACGCCGCGCGCAAGACACTTTTGGCGGCGGTGGCCAAGGCGCGCGCCGCCGGCTCGCTTGTCGCCTTCGATCCCAATTATCGGCCGCGGCTGTGGCGCCAGCGCGAGGAAGCACAGACCGCGATCCTCGATGCGCTGGCAGTCACTGACATCGCGCTGCCGACCTTTCCCGACGAGCAGATGCTGTTCGGCGACGCAGCGCCGCAGAAAACCGCGGAACGGCTGCGAAAGCTGGTCGGCGAAGTCGTCGTCAAGAACGGCGAGGAGCCGGCGCTGATCGCCGCAAGCGGGACCCTGCAACCCGTTCCGGCCGTGCATGTCGCCGCCCCGGTCGACACCACCGGCGCCGGCGACTCCTTCAATGGCGCCTATCTCGCCGCCCGGCTTGCCGGCCATGTCCCGACCGCGGCGGTGCTGCACGCGCATCGCGTCGCCGCCGCCGTCGTCCAGGTGCGCGGCGCGCTGGCGCCATTCGAGACGTTAAGGGCGGCGTTCGAAGATTAAACGCAATCGGACTGGCTGCCGCCAACCGCCGACAAGCTTGCAGCCCAAGGCGGTCGTTATCCGCGCTTTTCGATGACGCCGTAGAGGACGTTGCGGTTCTCGCCAAAGAACACCTGCGCCTCGACGGTGTTTCGGTCGACGCTGGCATTGATGATGTTCCACATATCGGCCTCCGACCGCAGCAGCAACACCCAGTTCATGAACGTCTCCCGGTAGCCGGCGTCAGGGTTGCCCTCTGCGTAGTTCGCGAAGAGGAAT
Source organism: Mesorhizobium sp. WSM2561 (assembly GCF_000513915.1). NCBI lineage: Bacteria > Pseudomonadati > Pseudomonadota > Alphaproteobacteria > Hyphomicrobiales > Phyllobacteriaceae > Mesorhizobium > Mesorhizobium sp. WSM2561. The sequence continues at coordinate 16,722 of NZ_KI911324.1, read as the reverse complement.
GTCCCGTTCGGCTTCAACATCTGCAGGCAGGTTTTCGTGAGCTTCACGGCGACGTTGTGCGCAAGGTAGTCGTAAAGGCCGGAGGCATAGATGAAGTCGAACTTGCCAAGCTTGTGGCCCCTCGTGAGCATGGTTCGCACCGAGCCGTCGATCGCCTCTACCGCAGTGCCCTGAAAGTCGCGCGTGATCAATCCAACACTCTGAGGATCCTGATCGAGCGCAACCCAGCGCTTGAGACGGCCCTCCTGTAAGGCGGCGGAGCGATTGGCCTCCCTTAAATGGCCGGCCGCAATCGCCAGGACCTCGGCTTGAGGTCCATTCCTGGTCGCAATCTCATCGACATATCGGGTCAAAAGATCGCGTCGTTCGCGTGCCGCGACGCACGACGGCACATCCTTGGTATGCCTGTAGAGCGCCTTGCCGACCTCCGAGGCGTTTGCCACGCTCTCCGCCACGTGCGGATCACAATAGATGTAGTCGAGCAACTGTGCGTCGCCGGAATAACCTCTGGGCTTGTCGTGGGACCACCGCGTCAGCGGATCCTCAAGAAAGTACTCCAGGACCGGGTGGTCCCGCACCACCGGCATCAATGCTTGCCAAACGTCCGGATGAACCTTGGTACGCATTGCTTCGAGATGCGCCATCAGACGGCGAATGATCTCCGCGGGGTCCTTCTGCTGCTCGATCTGCTGGTGCGTGATGTGGAGAATGAGCGCAAGCTCGACGCGAGCGGTTTCGAACGCTTCGCTATGAGGCTCGAGCTTGCTTCGAGGGAGACTGGCGGCGATCATCTCGGCAGTAATCAGACTTTTGCCATCGAGGATTGTTGCCACCGCAGAACTCCATAATCACATTTAACTAGATATAGTTAGATATTGCCTAAAATTTTATCTTTGCCAAGACACATCCCCGGCATTTTAGCGGTGTCGTTAAATTGCCGCCAACCATGCTGGTTTTTTGGACGCCTCGCGGGTCGGATTCCCGATACGAGTTAACGCAAACCTATATGCGCGACTGCATATTGCTTGCGAGGCGCCGCAATTCGCTGTCGCGCCTGAGGAGTCGGCCGGCGTGGGGGCAGAAGCTAGAAATGAGTTCGGCATACAAAGCCCCGTTCAAATGGGGCTTAGGGTGACGAACGAATACGCGTCATCCGCATTGGCCGATATGGTTCATGCGGAACCGCTTGAGCGGCGCTACGAGCCGCGATCCGACGAACTCCGCAACCTCTACCGAGAGGAAGGCCAGGCGAAGCGAAGAATGGACGCCAGGCCGGGGCTTTGGATCGCCGTTGCCATCTATCTGCTGTTTTCGGCAACGGATCTGCTGCTGATCCCGGATGTCGCGCTCTATACGATCATGGCACGCTTCGCGGTCGGAGTGACGGCGCTGTTGACCCTGGAAGCACAACTTCGCCGCGGGGTCGCCACGGAATGGATTGACGTGACTTGCGCTGCGGCCATCATCTTTGGCTATGTCGGTTGGTTGTCCCCAGCGGTGTTGGGCACGGACAAGGAAAGCGTCTCTTATTATATGGTCTTCGGCACCATCTTTATGATGAGCGCCAATCTATTTTTCACGTTTAAATTCAGCCTGTCTATCGTGACTTCAAGTATAATTCTCGTAATATTGTATATTGTAAATTACTTTGTGCCCTCCACTTTAACGTACAAAATGGTCTTTGGAACTTTCTACATCTCATGCTTCACATTCACATCCTACGTAAACTGGAAGCTGAACGAGGAACGTTACAACGTCTTCCTGAACGCCCTCGAAGCCAAAATCCAGCACAAGGAAGCCACCGAGCGCGGCCAGGCGCTGTTGAGTCTGTCGAGAACCGATCCGCTTACGGGTCTGGAGAACCGGCGGGCGATTGACGAGAAGCTGCGCGACTACTGGAGCGACTGGCAAAGGCATGGCAGCGTTTTTGTGGCGATCCTCATCGACGTGGACTTCTTCAAAAGGTTCAACGACTACTACGGACATCAGGAAGGCGACCGCTGCCTGATACTTGTCGCCAATGCCCTTGCCGAGATGATCAAGCAGCACAATGGCTCAATCGGCCGCTACGGCGGGGAAGAATTCATCGTCCTGGCTCGCATGGAGAAAAGGGAACAGGTTGCAGGTCTCGCGGAAGCCATTCGAAGCACGGTGGAGAACCTCGCGCTTCCCCACCAGCAGCGCAGGGACGGCACCTCGGTGGTGACGGTGAGCGTTGGCGCTGCCTTCACCAGGCCGCAGACCGGCGCCAAGCTGGAAAAGATCATCCACGAGGCCGATCGTGCGCTCTATCTGGCAAAAGCAGGCGGTCGCAATTGTACCTGGCTGTTCGATCCAAACGATCCCCAGAGCAGCGACGAGAGCGAGAATATTGCGGCCTTGCTGAAGATCGCGATCGGCCAGGATCTCGTTTCACTCGTCTATCAGCCGATCCAGAATGTGGCGTCTGGCCGGGTTGAAGCCGTCGAGGCTCTGATGCGCCTCAAAATGCTGGACGGCACATCGGTTCCGCCGAGCCTGTTCATTCCTGTTGCGGAACGAACCGGCGCGGTGCTGGAACTCGGGCGCTGGGCCATAAGGACAGTGTGCACTGAACTCCTGGCGGACGATCACGTCCGTGTCGTCAGCGTCAACGTCTCTCCAATTCAGCTCAAGACGCCCGGCTTCGCAGCTTCGGTTGCGACGATTTTGAGCGAGACCGGCATCGCCGGCAGCAGGCTGGCCCTCGAAATCACCGAAGGGCTGGAGATGGAGATGCACTCCGACATTCTGCGCTGCATCAGCGACCTGAAGCTGCTGGGGGTCAGGGTATGGCTTGACGACTTCGGGACGGGCTTCGCGGGCCTCTCATGGCTTCGTCTCATCGATTTCGATACGGTGAAGATCGACCGCTCGTTCCTGCATGACTGCGGCACCCCAAGGGGCAAGGCGATGCTGCAGGACATTATTGCCCTGGTGCGAAATCGCGGCCATAAAATCCTGGTCGAGGGGGTGGAAACCGACGAGCAACTGGCCCTTATCCGCGAATTCGACATCGATAAGATCCAGGGCTTTCACGTCGGCCGACCTGCTCCCGCCGCGAATTTCCGCACCAAACCGGCCACCCACAAACGCACATTGTCGATCGTCAAGTCGGCATGAATAGCGGCGAGCGGCTTCCGCCAGCCGTCGTCGCCGCGCTTGCCTCGGCAATGGTCCAGCGGCAATGTCTCGGGCCCGGATATCCGGATAGCCGATCGACCGTCGCCGCCGTCGATCTCAGCGGATCAGGCCTGGCTCATTGCTTCGTGCTCGCCTCCCGGAACGCCGCCTCTCCGGCCTCCGACACCTCGGCCCACTTCTTGTCGGCTGCCGGATCCGCGGCGTAGCTGTCGTGCCAGTTCCACCATTTGTAGGCCGGGGTCTGGGGATAGCCCTCGGGCGAGTCCTCCCAGACCTCCTGCCGGCCCAGCGGCGTGATGTCGAGATAGTTCCAGGTGCCGCCCATCTGCTCGTCGCCGCGGTTGTTGATGAAGTAGGTGCGGAACACGCGGTCGCCGTCGCGGATGAACACGTTGTGGCCGTGCCACTCGTCGACACCGAAATCGGCGTCGAAGCTGTCGGTGAGGGTGAACCATGGTATCTCCCAGCCCATCCGCGCCTTCAACCGCGCAATATCCGCCTGCGGCGCACGCGAGACGAAGACGAGAGTGGTGTCACGGGCGTGCATATGGGCGAGGTGGGCGACCTGGTCGGCCACCATGGAGCAGCCGCGGCAGGCATGGTCGGGCCAGCCGAACACTCCCGGCTCGAAGAAGGCGCGGTAGACGATCAGCTGACGCCGACCGTCGAACAGGTCGAGCAGGCTCACCTTCCCGTCGGGCCCCTCGAACGCATAATTCTTCTCCACCGCCATCCACGGCATCCGCCGCCGCTCGGCGGCCAGCGCGTCACGGGCGCGGGTCTGGGCCTTTTCCTTCACGAGCAGCTGCTCGTGGGCCGCTTCCCACTCCTGCGGCGACACCACCGGTGGCGTGCGCATGGCAGTCTGTCCGCTTTTCCGTTCGCTCTTGGCTGCTGAAGTCATGGCTTCCTCCTGATCTGGGCGAATTCCCGCGTCGCTGAAGCACGGCTCATTCGCTGCTCATCGCTGGTTGTTGGGCCTAAAATAGTTTGGCACCGGAAAACGACCAGTGGGAGTAACAAGTGTGACGCTATTCCGGGCGCCGCCGTTTGCGACTCTCGCCGACAAGGCGCGCCCTTCCCATGCTTCGGTGACTGCTGCCATCTTTCCGCTCATGCCTTCATCGGCCGTCCTTTCGGCAAGATGAAGCGGTTGGTCGTGTTGGAGGGGAACGGAACTGCCGCAACTTGCCTGATCGGTTTCCCCCTTCGCCACGCGTAGGATCCGCTGTTCCAGCCGCCGCCGACTCGATTTGCAAATCGGCGCAAAAGCTCCCAATCTGGTCGCCGCCGCAGCAATGCTTGATACTTGTTAGACGGCGAAACAATGGGAGGAAATTCGCACATGAAAAAGACCTGTGTCCGTCTGGCGGCAACGGCAGTAATGCTCGTCTCTGCCGCCAGCTCGGCTTACGCCGACAGCCTCACCCTCTATTGCGCCGCCGACGAGGCCTGGTGCCAGCAAATCAAGACCAGCTTCGAGGAAAAGACCGGCATCACCGTCGACATGACCCGCAAGAGCTCAGGCGAGACATATGCCCAGGTGCGTGCCGAGGCCGGAAACCCAAAGGGCGACGTTTGGTGGGGCGGCACCGGCGATCCTCATCTTCAGGCCGCCGAGGAAGGACTGACCGAGGAATATATGTCCCCGATGCGCGGCGAACTGCACGACTGGGCGATCAAGCAGGCGGAAGCCGCCAACAACAAGACGATCGGCGTTTACTCCGGTGCGCTCGGCTTCGGCTACAACAAGGATCTGTTGGCCAAGGGCAACCTGCCGGAGCCGAAATGCTGGGCCGATCTGACCAAGCCGGAATACAAGGGCCACATCCAGATGGCCAACCCGAACTCATCGGGCACCGCCTATACAATGCTCGCGACGATGGTTCAGCTGATGGGCGAGGACAAGGGTTTTGAGTACCTGAAGGCGCTCCACGCCAACATCAACCAGTACACCAAGTCCGGCTCCGCTCCGATTAAGGCCGCGGGTCTCGGCGAAACGACCATCGGCATCGTTTTCATGCATGATGCGGTAGCGCAGACGGCAGCCGGCTTCCCGATCGTCACGGTGGCGCCTTGCGAAGGCACCGGCTATGAGATCGGCTCGATGTCGCTGATCAAGGGCGCCCGCAACCCGGAAGCGGCGAAGCAGTTCTACGACTGGGCGCTGACCGCCGAGATGCAGTCGAAGGCCAAGGACGTGAAGTCGTTCCAGTTGCCGTCGAACAAGAACGCCACCGCGTCCGAATTGTCGCCCGACCTGTCGACCATCAAGCTCATCGACTACGATTTCAAGAAGTATGGATCGAGCGCCGAGCGCAAGCGCCTGCTGCAGAAGTGGGATACGGAGGTCTCGACCCTGCCGCAGTGATCATGCGCGTCCGCACTGCCACGAGCGCGCTTCACCCGACCGTCGTCCTGTGGACGGCGGTCGGCTTGCTCGGCTATGCGCTGCTGCCTTGGTACGGGTTGGACAGCAATCTCTTCACCCTGTCCTGGCTGCTGGACGGCTATCCGCTTGACGATGACGTAGCGCCGGCGCTTTTCCTTGTGCTGCAAGGCGACAAACTCTGGCTCGCCCCTATCGGCCCGCTGCTTCTCGCGCCGCTCCTGCTATGGCGGCGGCGCAAGTCCGATCCCTTCTTTGGCTATTTGCTGATCGCCGTCGGCGCGACCGGCGGCGCCTATTTCCTGCTTCAAGGCTTCGGCATTGGCCTGCGTGGCTTCCAGTGGCAATGGCTGACCTCGCCGTTTGGCGAGCTTGATGACCGCCAGTTTGGCATGGGCTGGGGAGCACTGCTGGTAGGCTGCGCTTTCCTGTTCCTGTTCACCCTCGGGCTTGCGGCTCGCGGCGCGGTGGCAGGCGACGAATTCGTCGCCGGCTCGATCGGCTTCGTTGTCGCTGTTGTCGCCGTCTTCATCTTCATGCCGATCGGTCAAATGCTGGGGAGCGCGCTGCTCACGCAAGAGGGCGACTATTCGCTTCCCGTCTTTCTCGCGAAACTCTCAAGCGACCGGCTCTGGAGCCTCGGCTGCCTCACCGGCGGCCCGCGCTGCGGGGTCGCCTGGAATTCGCTCCTTCTCGCCGTGCTCGTCGGCGTGACGACCACCGCGCTCGGCCTTGTCTTTGCCCTGGTGGTGACCCGTACCGGCTTTCGCTACGGCGCGCTGTTGCGCGCGCTGACCGTGCTGCCGATCATCACACCACCCTTCGTCATCGGCCTCGCCATCATCCTTCTGTTCGGCCTCTCGGGCGCCATCAATCTGGGTTTCGCCGAGCTGATCGGCGTCCAACCGACGCGATGGGTCTACGGCCTGCCTGGCCTGCTCATCGCCCAGGTGCTGGCGTTCACGCCGATCGCTTTTCTGGTGATGATCGGTGTGGTCGAGGGTGTGAGCCCATCCATGGAGGAGGCCGCGCAGACCCTGCGCGCCAATCGCTGGCAGACATTCATCACCGTCTCCTTGCCGTTGATGCGGCCGGGCCTGGCCAATGCCTTTCTGCTCGGCTTTATCGAGAGCATGGCTGATTTCGGCAATCCGCTGGTGCTCGGCGGCAATTTCGATGTGCTGTCCACCGAGATCTTCTTCGCCATCGTCGGTGCGCAATACGACCAGGCGCAGGCGGCGATCCTCGCCCTCGTGCTCCTGTTCTTCACGCTCGGGGCGTTCTACGCCCAGCGATTCTGGCTTGGGAAGAAGTCCTACACGACCGTCTCCGGCAAAGGCGACGCCGGCGTTCACCCGCATCTGCCGGCAAGATTGCGCAACGTCGTCTTCGCGGTGGCCGCCGTCTGGACGCTTTTTACCTTGCTGATTTACGTGACGATCTTTTACGGCAGCTTCGTCAAGCTGTGGGGCGTCGATTTCTCTCTGACTTTTGAACACTACGTGACGGCGTTCTCCATCGGCTGGAACGAGTTCGGCATCCACTGGCGCGGGTCGGCCTGGAGTTCTTTCTGGACGACCATGGAAATAGCGATGATCTCCGCGCCGCTGACCGCGGCCATCGGACTTTTGACCGCCTATTTGCTGGTCCGCCAGAACTTTGCCGGCAAGGACACCTTCGAATTCGCGACGATGCTGTCCTTCGCCATTCCCGGCACTGTGATCGGCGTGTCCTATGTGATCGCGTTCAATGTGCCGCCGATCGAGCTCACCGGCACCGGCATCATCCTGGTGCTCTCCTTCATCTTCCGCAACATGCCTGTCGGGGTCCGCGCCGGTGTCGCGTCGATGTCGCAGATCGACCGCAGCCTCGACGAGTCGTCCCTCACTCTGGGAGCCAACTCCTGGCAGACCTTCCGCAAAGTGGTGCTGCCGCTGCTGCGGCCGGCCATCCTTGCCGCGCTGGTCTATTCCTTCGTTCGCGCCATGACCGCCATCAGCGCCATCATCTTCTTGGTCAGCGCCCAGTATGACATGTCGACCAGCTATATCGTCGGCCGCGTCGAGAATAACGAATATGGCGTCGCCATTGCTTATTCCGCCGTCCTTATCGGCGTCATGCTGGCGGTGATCGGTCTGATGCAGCTTGCCGTTGGCAGCCGCATGATCGGCCGGCGCGGTCTCGACGGCGATCTGGCGCAGTCGCGCACCAATGTCAGCCAGGCGGTCGTGGCGCGTCCACAGCCGGCGATCTCGGGAGGCGGATGATGGCCGAAATTCGCGGCAATGCCGCCTCAGTCGAATTCAGGAATGTCACCAAGATCTACGGCAAGAGCAAGGCGCCCGCCGTCAACGACATCTCGCTGTTCATCGAGGCCGGGAAGCTGGTCACCCTCCTTGGACCGTCGGGCTGCGGCAAGACGACCACCTTGCGCATGATAGCCGGACTGGAAATGGTAACGAGCGGCCAGATCCTGATCGGGGGCGCCGACGTCACCCGGCTGCCGGCCACTGATCGTGATGTCTCCATGGTGTTTCAATCCTACGCGCTTTTCCCGCACATGACCGTGACCCAGAACGTCGAATACGGCCTGGGCTTTTCCGGATTCGGCAGGAAGGAGACGGCCGAGAGGGCCAGAGCCGGGCTTGAACTGGTCGGCCTCTCCAATTTCGGCGACCGCCTGCCGAGCCAGCTTTCGGGCGGACAGCAACAGCGTGTCGCGGTGGCGCGGGCGCTGGTTCTGGAGCCGCAGGTGCTGCTCTTCGACGAGCCTTTATCGAACCTGGATGCCAAGCTCCGCCGGCGCGTGCGCGAGGAAATCCGCGAGATTCAGCAGAAACTGGGCCTGACCGTCGTCTATGTCACCCACGACCAGGAGGAAGCGCTCGCCGTCTCCGATCGCATCATTGTCATGAACAATGCGGTGATCGCCCAAGACGGCACGCCACGCGACCTCTACGAGCAGCCCGCGAATGCTTTCGTGGCCGACTTCATCGGCGAAGCCAACATGTTCCAATGCGAAGTCGTGTCGGTCGAGGGCGACAGCGCCACCGTGCATCTGGGACCCGCCGTGCTGAAGCTGCCGGCTCGCGGCCGCAAACCGGGGCCGGCCAAGCTGGCGGCGCGACCGAGCCGCCTCGAGATTGGTGAGCCGAATGCGCCTGGCGCCTTGCCCGGCACGCTTGAAAAAGTGACCTATGTCGGCAGCCACCTCGAGTTCGTAATCGCCACGCAATTCGGCGAAGTCTTCGTGGTCTCGCCGGATGTCGATACCGAGTTTCGAGCGGGGCAGCCGGTGAGCATCGGCTTTCCCGAACGCGGACCCGTGCTGATCACAGACTGAACGCCTCTTTGCAGAGCGCGTGGACCTTGTCGAACACGCCCTTGCCGCCCGCGATGACCAGTGTTCCTTCCTCGAGGACCGTTTTCGGGTCGGGCGTGACGACCGACCCGCCGGCCTCTTCGACCAGAAGCATGCCGGCGAGGCAGTCCCAAGCATTCATATGCTCCTCGACATAGGCGAGCAGTCTGCCCGAGGCGACGTAGGCAAGCATAAGCGCACCGGATGCATTGCGGAAAAACACGCCGCCCTCCTGAAGCAGGAGATCGATCAGCTTGGCGACGGTGCGCGCTTCACGACGATTGGAGAAGCCGGTTCCGACCGAGCCTTGCGTCAGGCTCGTCGTCGGGCTTGTCTTGATGGGCCGGCCGTTGAGGAAAGCGCCGCCGCCGCGGCGTCCATAAAATGTCTCGCCGGTAGAGGGTTCATGGATAACGCCCACGACCGCCACACCCTCCTTGACGCAGGCGATGACGACGGTCCAGGCCGGGATGCCGCGCAGAAAGTTGGCAGTGCCGTCGATTGGATCTATCACCCATGTGTAACCCGATCCGCCGGCGAGTGCGGCGTGTTCCTCTCCGATAACACCGTCTTCAGGATATTGCGCCGCAAGCTCCCGGCGGATGAACGTCTCGACATTCCGGTCGGCCTCGGAGACCAGGTCCTGATGACCCTTGCTCTCGATTGTGAGTGTCTCCAGTTGTCGGAAATATTGCAGGCCGAGTTCGCCGCCGCGCCGCGCCAGCGCAGTCGCAAACAGCATCCGATCGTTATCGTCACCATTCACGCAGTCAATTCCGTCATTGTTTCTGCTTCCATTCGTTCCCCGGCTCTTTGTACTCAAGGCCCAATTCTGCAGGGAAAAGTTGAGGTTAAGGCTCGGCGATCGGCTGCCATTCGTGGATGATCTTGCAACCTGGCAAGTCGAAAGCGAAGAAATGTCCTTGGAATGGTTGATCCCGACTGCGCGAAATCGGCGCATCCAGCAGCTTGCAGAGCAGCAGCGTGCCAACACCGCCGTGCGCGATGAAAGCAATGTCGCCGTCGTGATGGGTCGCAAGAATGCGAAACACGGCCCGCGCTACGCGATCCTGGGCATCGAGCGCGCGCTCCCATCCGCAAACGCTCTCATGTGGATTGGCGAAGAAGGCGTCAGCAACTCGTTCGAAATCAGCGGGTGGAAGAAAGCCTGTTGCGGAGCGATCATTCTCGCCAAGGTGCTTATCCAGTTGGACGGGCAAGCCAAACCCTGCGGCCAGCAGGCCAGCCGCTTCAATTGCCTTGGCCTCGGAGCTCGACCAGATGGACCTCAGGCCCGACAGCACCGCGTTGCCCGCGAAAGCCCTCATCCGGGTAACGCCGCGACCCGAAAGCCGCCAGGCTGGGACTGGCAGGGCGGGATCAACGGAAACTTCCGGATGGGTGATAAAGAAGGCCGTCGGCATGCCGTTGCGCTCCGATAAAATCCTTCCAACGCCTAACAGAGCTGATCAAGCGCAGGAAGTATCAACACACACCAACCACGCATTGCACGGGCACTTTTCACAGCCTCAATGGATATCAGAAACAGGAACGTCTGTATCGCGCTGCCATGAGCGGACCTCCGGCCATCAAAACCGCTACATTGTCTCCAAACTCGTCGCAGTTCATTCCGCGCACCGGTCTGCGATTGCCGTAGCGCCCGATCAAGGCGCCGAAATAGGGGGTCAAGGATTCGTAGTCGGCGAGTTTCTTGAAGCCGAGCACGACGTTGTCGAGCCTGCCCCAGCGGTCGGGCACATTGATCGCCGTGATGATACCGCCATAGGCAAAGCCACCCGATTGAGACGTAGAACGCTCCATCGCGGTATGATCTGAGCCGATGCCCCGGCCGGCATCCGAAACCCATCACAAGTCCGGACCTTGCCAGCGCCGTCGGGAAGGTCGAGTCTCGAGACGCTGGCCGAGGCACTGCCTAGGTGTGGTGGTCGACGAGGTGAGCGCTGTAGGAGGCGACGATCCCTCCTACCCAGGCTTGTGACAAAGTCGATCGAGCAGGTCTCGAAGCGCAGTTGCGGCTTCGTCACGCTCGTCAGCAGACATCAGCTCGGGCTCAGCTTCCAGTCTGAGATGCGGCAGTTCGGTTCGAACGGCGCGACGGGCAGCGACAAGATTGGCCTTCGCATCGATGACGCGATACGTGGCGACCGGATAGGCGATCCCTTTGACGTGGATGCGCCCCAGCTCGTCGCAGTCAATCGTGTCCTTCACTTGCGCAAACGTCTCATAAGAAATGAGCACGGTCCCTGGCTGCGCCTCCTGCTCAAGACGTGAGGCGAGATTCACAGCGCCGCCGATTATCGTGTAGTCCATCCGGTCCTCGCTGCCGAAGTTGCCGACAGTGCAGTAGTCGGTGTGAATGCCGATGCGGCAGCGCAGTGGTGTTTCAATTCCAATGTCGCGCCAGACTTCGGCAAGTTCGCTCATCCGCTTCTGCATGGCGAGAGCCATTTGCACGCCGGCGAGCGCGTCCTCCTTGACGCCGCGAGTTTCCGGATCGCCGAAAAACATCAGAATCGCGTCGCCGACATACTTGTCGATCGTCGCGCCATGATCCGAAGCAATTTTCGACATTTCCGTCAGATAGTGATTGAGGAGCTGGGTGAGGTCCTCCGACTCCATCTTGTCGGTGGTCTCGGTAAAGCCGGCGATATCCGAGAAGCATATTGTCAGCTTCTTCCGCTGGCTGGCGATCCTGACTTCCTGACGGCCGGTGAATATCGAGTTGTACACCTGGGGCGCCAAGTACTTCGCCAGCTTGCTGGAAAGCGCCTCGAGAGCCGCGGATTTCTCGGCGAGATTCTCCTCCCGTAGCTTCAGCTCGGTGATGTCCGAGTAGACCGCGACTGTGCCGCCGCCGGTGATCCGCCGCTCGCTTATCATGATCCATCTTCCGTCGCCTCGCAGCTGCTCCCACGGTTCGCCAGGGTTGCGGTGCCGGGAGAGCCGCTCGGCGACCCATTCCTCGAATCGTCCCTCGGCATCCCTGATGTAGCCGCGCTCAGCGGATCGGCGGATGATGTGCTCGAATGTCGTACCGGGCGTCAGTTCGATCGCAAGGTCGCTGTAGAGCAGTTCGCGGTAGCGGCTATTGCTAAGGATGAGCCGGTCCTCGCCGTCGTAGAGAGCGAATCCCTCGGAGATGCTCTCGATGGCATCGATGAGCCGCTGGCGCGCTTCGGCGACCTCGCGCAGGTTCTTTTCCTCGATCTCGACTGCAGTGTCCCGGAAGAGCCTGAGCGCCTCGGCCATGCGGCCGATTTCGTCGTGGCCCACGGCAGGCAATGGCGCACGAAGATTGCCACCGGCGATTGCGAGCATGCTTTGGCTCACCCCTCCCAGGCGGGCGAGGAGGCTGCGGTCGACATAGAGCCAAACAACCAGAACGGAACTCAAGAGGCTGAGAAAGGCGGAGCCAAGGACAACTCCGGTCCCGTAGCGCTGGACGACCGCGGCTTCGAGACCAGATGCGGTGATCTCGCGGTCTGCCGCAGCGACCAGGCGATCGACGGCAACGGTAAGACTGCGCGACAGCTGATTGTTTTCGGCCAGAAGCTCTTCGCCCTGCGCCAGGACGGCGAACTCGTCCTGCCGCGCCTTCGGGATGCTGTTTCCACCGTCGATCAGTGCCTTGAACTCGTTGACCCGCTGCTGGAAACGGGTTCGCAGCCTATCGTCGATCTCGTTGGAAATCGTGTCCAGAACGGCGAGTGACCGGCGCAGCGGAAACAGGATCAACGCCAGATCGCCTGGCGTCGGCGCGTCCGCCGTGTTGACCAGCGCGTCATTGACCGCCGAGATCTCCTGCTGCGCCTTCTGCTGCGGGATGTAGGCCGCTATCGACTGGACCAGGTCGGCCGTCGCCTCCGCGCCTCGATCGGACGCGAGCGGCGTGTCGGCCGTGACCGCCCGCCATTGCTGGAGTTTGGAATTCATCACGAGCATGCCGGGCGCCACAAGGCGCTGGCTTGCATTTGTCGTAGCCGACAGGCGACGTAACAGTTCCTCTTTGCGCGCCACCACGGTGAGGCGGGCGGCGACAAGGTCGTCGAGGGCGTTGAGATTGCGCCGCAGACCAAGCACCGCAGCCTCGATCTCAGCCACTACCGCCGTGCTAGGCTTGGCGCCTTTGAGAGCGGCAAGCAGTTCCTCGAGGCGCGTCATCTCTGCCGCGATCGCAGTCGAGACCTCGTTATGCTGAGCCTTGCTGGTCGAAGCAAGTGCGGCGGGCGCAGTGGCGGCGACCCGCTCGGCCTGGCGCGACAGCTGGAGGGACGCGAGCGCCGACGGCACACGCTCCTTGGTGATGTGGTCGACGACCTCCCCCACCTCGAGGAAGGCATAAAGAGCGGCTGTTGTCGCGAGCACCGCGAAGGTGCTGATACCGAAAAAAGCGAGCAACAGACGGCCGCGTATGCCGAGACGCTTAAGCATCGCGGCGACGCATTGATTCAGCTGGCGCGGCCGATAGGGTCTGCACAGATTGGCTCAAGGCGATTCGCCGGATCGGTGGTCCATTACTCCAACGGCACGTATTCGCCACCCTTCCAGACATACCATACCCAACTCTGAACAGTGAGGTCGCCCTTATTATCAAAGTCCATACGGCCCAACACAGTGTCAAATTGATTGCCGCGCAGTGATGCAATCACGGCTTGGAGTTCTAGTGAGCCTGCCTTCTCGACCGCCTGCGCCCAGGTCTGGGCGGCGCCGTAACTGTGCAGCGTCCAGGAATCGGGTTCGAAGTTCTCGGCTCGGAATCGTTCGACGACTTTGGCCGCTTCGGCATTTCGACGCGGGTCGGGGACAAAGGTGAAGAGCGTGCCCTCGGCGGCAGGGCCGGCAATCAGCCCGAATGCCTCGGTCGCTGTATCGTCACCCGAGATCAGCTGAACCGAGTAGCCCCGGTCGCGCGCCGCACGGACCATAAGCGCAGCCTCGGTATGATACCCGCCCATGTACAGCACGGCGATATCCGCCCCCTGTAACGTGCTGATCTCGGCCGAGTAGTCGTCTTTCCCGGGAGTGTAGCCTTCATAGATTGATTCGGTCACGCCCCGCTTGTTCAACTGCTTTCTTGTCTCATCGGCGAGACCCTTCCCATAGGTCGTATTGTCGTGAAGGATCGCGATCTTCTTGTCGCTCCAATGATCGGCCAAGTAGTTGCCGGCCTCGAAGCCCTGCGCATCGTCGCGACTGCAGACGCGGAAAACGTTGGCGCGGCCTTGTTCGGTCAACATCGGATTGGTCGAGGACGGCGAAATCTGCAGAATTCCCGCCGCCTCGTACACCTCCGATGCCGGAATCGAGGCTCCAGAGCAGTAGTGCCCGACGACGAACACTACACCGTCAGCCACCAGCTTTTGGGCAGCAGCCACCGCTTGATTGGGATCGCAGAAGTCGTCGACCGTGATGAGCCGCACCGGCTCGCCGAGGACGCCGCCCGCCGTATTGATGTCGGCCACAGCCACCTCTGCGCCGCGCTTCAATTGTGTGCCAGTCCATTCGAGCTTTCCGGTCATCGGGCCTGCGACCCCGATCAGCACCTCCGCCCGCGCAGGACAGCTAAGCGCGGCGGCCGCGAGCGCGACAATAGCTACGGTGATGATACGGTGCATGGATGCACCCCAAAGGCCGTAGCTTACGCCAATCCCGTCAGCGCCGACAGTCCTTTTCCGCGAGCGTGGATTGGGTTCCGATCCGAGAGCGTCGCGCGTCTAATGGAAGCGCAAAGGACGCTCTTTGAACTTTGCGCATGATCCTTTCCGGACCGAAGGTCAGCACAGCAAAAGGCCGGTTCCGGCTTCCGGCGTCAGGCGTCAGGCAGTCGGAACCGGTATTCCGTCACATGATGATAGATCTGGCCCGGCCATAGCGTGGCCTGCGGGAAATACGGCCGGTTCGGCGCATCCGGCCAGACCTGCGGCTCCAGGCAGAAGCCCGAATAAGCCTTGTAATGAAAGGCCCCGAGCCCTGGCGAAGCTGGCGCCAGATACTGGCCGGTATAGAGCTGGACGCCCGGTTCCGTGGTCCACAGCTCCATCTCGACACCTGAATTCGCGCCTTGCGCCCATGATGCCAGCTTGAGCGGCCCGCGCGTCGAGGCAAGGCAGAAATTCTGGTCGTAGGGGAGCTGCTTGCCCTCGCTCTCCATGCGCAGCGGCCGCGCCTGACGGAAATCGAACGGCGTGCCGTCGACCGGCTTCACGACGCCGGTCGGGATCAGGTCGCCATCGACCGGAAGATAGGCGCCGGCGTTCAGCATCAGCCGGTGATCGAGGACATCGCCGGCGCCGCCGTCATCCAGGTTGAAATAGGAATGCTGGGTGAGATTGCACAGCGTCGGCTCCTCGCAGGTGGCGGTCAGCTCGACGCTGAGCGTCCCTGGGATCTTCAACCTGTAGGTGCAGGTCACGTCGAGCGCGCCGGGAAAGCCCATCGTGCCGTCGGGATCATGCAGCGTCAGCGTGACAAAATCCCTGCCATGCAGGGAAACCTCCCATGGCCGGTGCGAAAAACCTTGCGAGCCGCCATGCAGCGTGTGCTTGTCGAGGAAGTTGCGCTCGGTCTGGTAGCGCTGGCCGGCGATTGTGAAGCGGCCATCGCGGATACGGTTGGCATAGCGTCCGACGACGGCGCCGAAGAAGGCCGTATCCGTTTCATAGGGCTCAAAACTGTCATAGCCGAGCACCAGCGGCGCATCGTGGCCGGCCAGGCGCAGATCCTGGATGATGGCGCCCAGCCCGATGATGTTGGCGGTGAGGCCGCCGCCGCGGATGCTGAAGCGGCGGATGGCGTCGCCCGCCTGCGTCGTGCCGAAAACCTCACCGTCCTTCATCGCCATGCCCGAAACGCCAGTTGGTTGATCGATCCCGGCTCGCCGCGTGGGCCGGCTTGGGTCCATTGACAGTCAACAGACCCTGCCCGATCAGAGGCCGAGGCCGCCGATGCAGACATATTTGGTGTCGAGATAATCCTCGATGCCCTGATGTCCGCCTTCCTTGCCGAGGCCCGATTCCTTGACGCCGCCGAACGGCGCCTCAGGCGTGGTGATGAGGCCTTCATTGACGCCGACCATGCCGTATTTCAGCCCTTCCATGACCCGGAAGGCGCGGCCGAGATCGCCGGTGTAGAAGTAGCAGGCGAGGCCGAACTCGGTATCGTTGGCGAGTGCGATCGCCTCCTCTTCGGTTTCGAACTTGAACACGGGCGCTACCGGGCCAAAGATCTCTTCCTTCATGAAGCGCATCTTCGGTGTCGCGTCGGCGATCACCGTCGGCTGAAAGAACGAACCGCCGAGCGCATGGCGCTTGCCGCCGGCGACGATCTTGCCGCCCTTGGCGGTGGCGTCGGCGATCAGTTCCTCGACCTTCTCGACCGCCTTCTCGTCGATCAGCGGCCCCTGCTGCACGCCGTCATCGAGGCCGGAACCGACCTTCAGCCCGTTGCTGGCGGCGGCGAGCTTTTCGACGAACTTGTCGTAGACGCCGGCCTGGACCAGGAAGCGGTTGGTGCAGACGCAGGTCTGGCCGGAATTGCGGTATTTGGCGGTGATCGCGCCGGCGACGGCGCGCTCGATATCGGCGTCGTCGAAGACCAGGAACGGCGCGTTGCCGCCNAGTTCCATCGACACCTTCTTGACGGTGACGGACGACTTCTGGATCAGNATCTTGCCGACCTCGGTCGAGCCGGTGAAGGTGATCTTCTTGACCAGCGGGTTGGCGCAGATCTCGTCGCCGATCTCGCCGGCGGCGCCGGTCAGGATGTTGATGACGCCCTTGGGGAAGCCGAC
>NZ_AZUX01000075.1:0-10425 GCF_000513915.1 Mesorhizobium sp. WSM2561 | reverse complement strand
ATGCTGGTGGCAATCGCGCTAGCGAACAAGATGGCGCGTGGCATCTGGGCCATGCTGACGAAACAAGAGAATTACCGGAATCCGGCGATGGTGCGGGCATGATCATTCAGCAGCACACCTGAAGCCGGTACGTCGGAGATGTGAGGAAGGCAAGAACCGCATGGGCAAATGATCGATCAGATCGGGGTCAGGAAAACCAGTGCTTGAACGAGAGCCTCATGAGCTCGCCAAGCAGATTTGGACCTGATCCGCGCATCACCATACCGGCCCGCGGCATGTGAAATGGCCGCACCCGAAAGGCCTGACACAAGTCCGCACTCGATCACGCGTTCAAAGGTTCAAATCTTCCTTGCAAAACGGCTGGCATCCACACAAGTTCAACAGTGCCGCCGACCTCGCAGCCTATCCGCGCACCGAAAATGAAGATGCTGCAAAGCTCGCTCCGCTGGGTGCGCATATGCTTTATGTGCCGGATGCGGCGCAGATTTATCCCGAAGGCTTTGCCTCGACCGTTTCGGTGTCCGGCCTCAGCGAGGGCCTGTGCGGTGCCTTCCGGCCCGGCCATTTCGATGGGTGGCGACCATGGTCGCCAAACTCTTTCTGCAGACCGGTGCCGATCTCGCCTTTTTTTGGAGAGAAGGACTTTCAGCAGCTTCAACTTATCAGGCGCATGGTTAAGTGATGCAGCCTGTAGAGGTTTACAGCTATCGGGACGGAAGGATCACAATATCGCCTGATGACAGCATCGGGCCGCAAATGGCAAGCGGGATGTGGCAAAACGGGGGGCGAGTCCCTCACCACGGTCCAGTGCTTGCACAACGCCAGTCTTCAGACAAACCCAGCAGGCCGGCGACCGCTACGATGCGCCGCGCATGCCCTGTGCACAGCTATCGCGATCGTGTCAACGTCCTCGGTCGGACTTCCCAGCAATGGCACGCGACAGATTGAAATTGTGGCGCACCATCTCATTCCCTGGCTCTGTTTCGAGAGCTTGCCGATACAGCGCCTGTGCCGCGTTATGCCGCCCCTCAATGTCCAAGATTACTCCCTTCGCGTTCAGTGCACGCAAATTCCCCGGCGCTGCAACTAAGACGCTGTCGACGACCTGAAGCGCCTCATGCGCGCGATTCTGCGCCACCAAGGCGTTCGTAAGACGGATCGCCGCATCGATATTGTCCGGGTGCTGCTTCAGCTCATCCCGTAAAGCCCGCTCTTCAGCATCCTGACCGACTGCGCGCAGTATGCGTTCGCGCATAGCCGGATCGATTTGATTGGCATTGAGCAACTCTGGGGACGACGTCTCCTTCACTGAAAGAGCGGACTTGTCCGTAGCGCAACCGCCGAGAAGCAGGATGGCAAGTACAGCGTAAAGAAGTGAGTAACGGCGAAATGGCATTAACGTTGGTACTATGTTCTCGTTTGGCTTCATATTTTGTTCCCAATGATCATGGAGGTGATACGACATCAGTCGTTGGCAAGGCGAATATTGCGTTTTACTCCAGCGCTCCACTGTCAACTCCTGTCGGGAGTTTGATGGATCCGGCGGGTTGAATTGTAAAGTCGGAGGCGAGGTCTTGATAAGACAGCACGGCAAGATCGATCCCGTGTCGGGTGAGGAAACCACGGACGAAGCGTCGCACATCCATTGAAGTTAAAACGATAGGGCGGGTCTGACCCGGCGTCGTGTTGGCAAGGGTCTGACGCATCTGTAGCAGCAGCGCTTCGCTTTGCCGATCCTCTAGTACGAGATAAGGGCCTGCAGCCGAATCTCGAACCGCATTGCGCATCACGTCCTCACTCTCACGTTCGATGATCAGGGCGAGCACGATGCCCTCTGTGTTGGCATAACGGTGACAGATCTGCCGCTTCAAACCTGAGCGAACATATTCCGTGAGCAGGGCGACGTTTTGCTCACGTTCGCTCCATTCGGCCAAAACCTCCAAGAGGAGGCGGGTATGGCGGATCGGGATATCTTCATCCAGGAGGCGGCGCAGCACATCGGCAATCCGAGGGATTGGCGTCGTGCGCAGCACCTCTTTGACCAGATCAGAATATTCCTGCTCCATTCGGCTTAGCAATTGGCGGGTCTCTTGGATGCCGATCAAACGCGGCGCGTAGCGGGTCAACGTTGCACGAACGCGCAACGCGAGGGCTTCGCTGGGACCGTAATGCTCGATGCCAGCGCCCTTGAGAGCTGGTGCACGGCTTTGTTCGGCCAAGATTCTGTCCGTTTTTGGATCACGCCGAAAGGGGATACCGCTCGATTCAATGTTGGTCTCGTCGTCTTTGAGCGTTGGCTGGCTCAGATCGATCACATCCTGTTCGACTGGCACCCCCTCGACATCTATCCGGAATTGCGACTCGGGCAGCTGCTGGTCGACCGAGACTGGGATCTGGGGTACAACAATGCCTAGATCGGCTGAGACCAGTTGAGAAACGCGGGCAATGTGCTGCTGCAATTCGACTTGCTCAATAGCGTGCATCAGGCCTGGTGCAAGGAAGAAAGCGATCGGAGAATCCTGCGCGGGCGCGGCTTGCTTTTGGCTCTCTACTGCAGCTGCACTCGTCCCGTCGACATCGGCGGCGCCAAGCACATCACCCTTGACAATGCTTATCCCGGCAAAGACTGCGGCCAACATCAGAAAGACGGGCATAGGGAAGCCAGGAACAAACCCCATCAAAAGCAAGACGCAAGCTGCCAGCCGCAATGCTCGCGTACTGGCCGTGAGCTGATTGACTATTTCGGTACCAAGGTTGACCCTCGCCGCCCCAGTCACACGAGTGACGATGGTCGCCGCTGTAATTGAGAGCAGCAGAGCCGGAATCTGCGATATCAACGCATCGCCTATCGTGAGCAGCGTATAGTGATGCACCACCTCGCCGAAGGACATGCCCTTCGAGAGCAAGCCGATCGAAATTCCACCCACCATGTTGATGAAGATAACCACCAGTCCGGCGATGGAATCGCCCTTCACAAATTTCATCGCACCATCCATCGCGCCGTAGAGTTGGCTCTCCTTCTCCAATGCAGCGCGCCGCCTGCGAGATTCGTCGGCATCGATGTGGCCGTTACGCAGTTCTGCGTCGACCGCCATTTGCTTACCCGGCAGAGCGTCGAGCGTGAACCGCGCCGCCACTTCTGCTACGCGCTCGGCGCCCTTCGCGAGGACCATGAATTGCACCATGGTGACGATCAGAAAGATGACAAAGCCCACCACGATATTGCCCGAGATCACGAAATCGCCGAACGTGTGGATGATGCTGCCTGCGTCCCCCTCGGCCAGGATCAGTCGCGTCGTTGCGACCGTGAGCGCCAGGCGGAATACCGTGGAAAGCAAAATGACGCCGGGCAAAGAGGAAAGATCTAGTGGGGTACTGACATAGAGGGCAACCATCATCAGCAGGATGGCCAGTCCCATATTGAATCCTATCAGCGCGTCGACCACCACGACCGGGATAGGAAAAATCATCATAGCGATAGCGAGAAGCAGGATCAACGCGACCATTAAGTCCGGGTTGGCCGGGGCACGCTTGATGAAGTTACGCAGGACGTTGACCATCGAGGCCCCTTTACGATCGCCTGAGAATTATTCTGCTGCTACGCAGTGAAACGTAGATTTCGAAGTCCGAGGGCGCCTCGTCCACATGGGCGGCCCGTCAGCGGCAGGCTGTGCATGTATAGACAGGTGCGAAAATGGCTGGTCAGCAACTGTTTAAGTCTGTCGCAGGTTTTGTTAGTACCGAGCGCGGCAGAATGGTTTCCTGACCACCGCATTTTTGCGTAATAGGGCCTGCGGATCTAATACGGGAGGGCGGCAACGCGGCCATTGCGGCTCAGCAGCACACGACCGTCATCGATCCGATCGACCATCCATCCATCATCCAGAACGGCGCCGACAAAATACTTCTCGCCGTCGATGACAAGATACGGTTGGGGACCATGCCAAACAGCTTCAACGGCCAATCCAGATGGCGCCCTTTCCTCTTTGAGCAGCACTCCATTGACCAGCGTTAGAGTGCCCTTGGTGCGATGATCGAACCACTGCTGAAGCTTCTGCCAACTGGTGACCGATTCAGACGTGACGGTGCCCTCTGCGGTCACAGCGCCCATTGCGGAGCCGACCTTAATATTGGGAAGGCCCGCTCTATCGACTTCCTCCTGCAGCTCTTTGGCCGCTGCCTTCGCAATCTGGTCGTTGGCGGGATGACTGGTCAGTTTGGACTCATGTTCGGCACTGGATGAATTGGGGCTCGATGCACCACCGTCCCCGTTATAGGAGAAAATGGCTGATGCCGTGCCCATCCCTAGAGAGCTGACTATGATCATGGCGAGCAGACGGAGCGAGAGGCGTGGTATGCCGACCGAACGAGTTGGCGCAGCATCCCGCACTGACCAGAGAATGGACATCTCGCCTACGAGAACGACGACAGGAAGGGACGCCACAACGCACTCGCCCGGGGCGATATTCCGCTTATCCTCGATGCTGAGTCCGGCTGCAAGCGCCTCGACCTCGATCGAGTTGCCAAGAAGAGTTATACGAAGATGATGCGGTGCCAGTCCTTGCTCGACGAAGACGATATCAGCATCGAAGCCGCTGCCAATTAGGCTGGTTTCGAGAGCAGTCTTACCGGTCAGTCCGCAATAGAGCCCCGAAAGCACTTCGAAATGGAGGGAATCGGCCTGGTCCACGGAGGATCTCTCAATCAATGATAAAAGCCGCACGGCAATTGCCATGCGGCTCATTTCGGTACGCGTCGCCATCAGCGTGACGCGGCGAGGCAACTTAGGGCCCCGCTTCCGAAATTTACTGAACGCGTTCGTCAGCGGCTTTCTTGATGGTCGTGAGCTGGGTCGTAACAGTACGCAGCTCTATACTTCTAGCCGTCGCCTCTGCCCCAACGTTTTTTAGCTCCTGGATTTGCAACTGGAAAGCAGCAGCCCCAGCGGCTTGGTCAACCGCGTTTTTACCCATCGAACCCGCAGCACTAGCGAAAGAACCAGCAGCACCTACATTCATGTTATTTCCTTTCGTTATATTGCGCCGTCACCACGGCACACACCTCCTCACGCCGGACTATCCAGCGTCAGGCATCCTCTTCAGTGTCTGCCATAGCCTCTTCAGCATCAGCCATGGCATCGTTGAAAACAGTTAGCGCAACGGAGCGGATAACTTCTTCGAAGGCTTCAGTCATATCTTGCGAGCCATCCCCAGAAATGGTGGGACCTTCAACCCGATCATTCCGGCCAACAGGCCTGTTTTGACCATCACTCCCGCCAACAGGCCTATTATGACCAGAATGGTCCGTGGATGGTTGGTGCGGTTGGCCGCTCGCATCTCCATGCCCCCTACGGGCCAAGGAAACACCGAAGTTGCCAATTCCACTCCCAATTGCTGCGACCATCAGGTACTCCTGCATCCGTTTCCATTGGCGGCGACGCCTAGAAAATCAAGCTATGAGCGGGAGCTTTCGAGAACCTGACGACTCTGGACAAAAAGCGGGCTACCGGAAAATAACAATCGCGCAGGGTTCGGCTCCTGCAAAGTGGTAAATGTGGGCACTGCGCTTCTGCCACGGGGATCGGGTCTGCCAGGAGCCCGACTTTTTCCAGCGTAGCGCCAAGTCCGAGGCTTGCTTGCTACGATACAACTCTATGGAGCCGCCACGCGGAGTTTCCAAGCTTTCCCACACGTGGCGGGCTGAGGGCGCGGGAGCCGAGCCCTGCGGTGGCCGAAGCGTTTTCAGATACCGACCTGCGCCAGACCAGGGTCGACAGCGCAACTGCACTTCCGGCGACATCATGACGGCATCTGACAAGTCAGCTGATGGCCAGCGATGACTTGATCGCAGCATCACGGGCTCGGTGACTTCGCGTTAGCCGCTGGACGCGGGAGCGCATCACCTCACCCGGGTCACATCGCCAAGTTCCGGCCTCGGCCCGGACGAACAGGAACGGACCTCGGTTCAATTTGACAATGCGGCCGCTCTTCCCTGGCCGGACCGAAGAGCTCAGGCTCGCCGCCGATCCAGCGAGATCCAAGGGCGTTGCTCCGTGAGCGGATCGGGCGTGAATTCAAGCCGATCAGCGGTTAGAAAACCGCAGAGGCAGCCCGTGTCAGAACGGGCGACGTCTGTCCGGTTCCAAAGCTCTGCATGCCCTCGATGAGTGATAGCGCCTCCGCAAGCCAGACGATCTGATCCGGCGCATTCGCAGCCCGGTGGGGCCTAGGTTGTTTTCATCAAGGGCACGATTGAGCCAGGTCGGATTTCGCGCGTCCAGGAGAACTCTCCGTCAGCTAATCGTCAGCCTACCGATCTATCTAGACCTGCCGTGCCTAAGCGGCCCGATGGCAACGGAAAGATGACGGTGCAAATCCTGGTATACCGATTGGTGGCCCGCCCGATGCGCACTACACGCACATTTGGTGAGCTGGCGAGGCGCGATTGTACAGCCTTGGTACACGAGGGCTCAGCGACATCAGCCCCAACAGCATACACAACACATTCTCGCCTTTAACGGAGACGGAATATGACGGGCATTGACCGATCTGGGAGATCGCGGGCTGAAAAGCGAGTCGGCAGGGCGGGGGAGGCGAGCAGTTCGCGCTCGCAGTCAAGTCTTGCGCCTGGGGAAGGCGGCCAGTCGTTCGATGCCGTCGTGGAGCAGATGCGCTCTGTGGCGATAGATAGAAGGCCGCCCGCCGTTCTAATGCAGCGTGGTGTCGACGATGCCCCACGCGACCGGCCGTCCGGTCCCTCCGTTGGCATCCACCGAAGCCTCGACATTGCACGGCATGCAGCCGCCGCGCCACGTGCAGCCAGTCCGCGGCGGCGCAGTGTTCCGTCGACATTGGAGGGTGAAGCCCTGGCGCCGGCCGCCAGCCAGCCCCCAACTTCGGGTGTGACGGTCCCGATTTCCGTGTCACCACAGGCACGAATGGACGAGCTCTTTGGGGAACTGGTCGCTTGCCGTAAAGCAGCGGTGCAGACCCCCGATGAGCCAGAACCGATGGACCGTGTCGTCGTTGCAGGCTCAGCAGTTCTGGAGCATTACGCGAGCCTGAGCCTGTCGCCGGCTTTGGCGGGGAGCATTATGCCCGACTGGAGGGTGCGGCAATGCTGCGACGTCGTGCTTGTTGCGGTGGACAACTACTACAAACTGACAACACCGACTCTCGACAAGTTGGAAGCGTACGTAACCGATTCGGTAAAAATGGTCAGGAGGCTTAAATCCCGGGCCAGCCCCGACCAGGTGACCAAAATGTATCTCAGCGCGGCGAAGGCGCAGGTTGCCTGCATAAACTGGTGGGAAAAAAGGATATGGGGCTGCAAACAGCAGTGCTTCGCCTCCGCCACCAAAGCCAGCTTACCAAATGCAACGGCCGAGATGCGGCAGGAAGATCAGATCCTGATGCGCCGGACGACCGGCGAGCTGATGTTTGCACGGTTCGCGCTGGGATTGTCACGGATCGATTCCGCGCACGTCAAAATTGAGTCGCAGGTGGGCACGTTCGAACCAGCCGTGAGGGAAATCCTCCTGTTTAAGAACGGGCGGCTGCCTCTGCTGGATACCTTCGTGGACGACGTTGCTCCGGCATTCGAGTCGGCAGTACCTGCTGTCAGGGACAGCACGGGACGCCCACTCGACGCAGATCATTGCGCCGTTTTGGAGGGCGTCGTGAAGCGGCTTTCGGAATTTGAATGGGCGTTACGGGACGTGCGCGCAAACCTGAGCGATCACCCAACAAGCGGCGGCCTCCCACTAGAACTGTTGGACAGGATCGTGGAGGACGCGTCGATCACTGCGGACCATGTTGTGCGCCTACTGGAACTGCAGCCGAACTGGCCGGCCATCGTTGAACTGCCGGCGGACACGGGCGCTGGACCGGCCGCAGCGCCTAGGAAAGGGAAGGGGAAAGGCAAGCGCAAGCAGGGCGCTCGCGCTAGCACCTCGGTCGCCGACGCTAGCAATTCGGCAGCCGGCCGACAGTCGCCGCAAATCGCTGCGGATGTCAAAAACCCGGCGCCGGTAGCCAAGGTGCTCGTACGCACGAATCTAGGTACGAAGAAGCTCTTGAGTGCAGAGGAGGCGCAGAAGAGTGCAAAGGAGGCGGCAGCGCGCTTGGCGACCTGGCACGCCCCAGCCTCGAAGGAGGTGCTGACACCACGATTCGCACGCTTGACCGAACTCCTGCAGTTCGATCTGGCTGGTCTGCAAAGGGAAGTCTCGCAAGCGCGCAAGATGAGCCCCGAGGACGCCGAACACATCGTCGACTCTGTGGTCGAGCGTCTTCAGACCCAAGCCGCCGAGATGGAGGCCTGTTTGGCAGCGTTTAAGGAGCCTCGTCTGCGCCTCCTGCTTTCGGGTGCGCAAATAACTAAATTGCACGAAGACACAGAACAGCTAAACAAAATGTTGAGCCAGACGCGGGGACAGGTGAAGGCTTTGAACGAGCAAAAGGCCGCTATTGCGACCGATTGCATGAAGACCTACGCACTTCCGTCGCAGAAGTACCTTGAGCAATTGCGGACGGCCGGGGAGCTGATCCCACCGGATCAGCCGTCCGCGTTGCGTGGCGAGCCGGGCCATCTGTTTGAGATCAGGCTCCAGCACAAGGCGCTGGGCAATGGTGCAATGCCGAGTCCGATGTGGGTCCACATTCATACGAAACGGCCGGTATATGCGCGGGAGTTGGCAACGCTGGACGCCGCCGAGTTCGCCGCTTGCCACGTCAAGTCCAATCAACAGCGTGGTCACAATCGGCAGTGGCAGGAGGCCCATGCTGCGACTCACGAAAGCGTCGCCATCCACCGAGGCAAGCTCACCCACGCGTTCTGTAAGTCTTTGTTGGCCACTTAATGGCCATCCACGTCCATCTGGTTGCCGAGGCGGCAGCTTCGACGCAGGCTGTTCGCCAAGGCCGCTCTTTAGGCATCTCGCGAGCGTGTCGCTTGTGGTGCCCATGAGTTGCGGTGCCGATGAATATTAAGCAAATTGAAGGAATGTCCGTCTTGAGCCAAAACGGTAAATGCTGAGGCGGTGCACGAGTTGCCGGCCACGCAACTCAACTACCGCAAGAGGCCGAGCGGAGCTGCCACGTATCTGAGGTTAGACGTGAGAGCGCTCTCCGCCGTCGTCCGGCTCGCTCCGAAATCAATCCGGAAGATCGTCCGCGAAGAGGCGGTGTCCCGTCCCGAATACGATTCGCTTGCCTGCTGCAGCCACAATGCGCTTCATGCCGCAGTTCATCTTCCGGGCGAGCGGGGCTGCATTGCTGCGGCCCTGCTGGCGCGGGGGCAGGGTGCTGGAGCCAAGCAATCGCACCGGAGTGATTTCTACGGCGACGAATCGAACCAATCGCCGAGAATCCAAAACAATACTCGGTTTTGAATCCCTTAAAAGACCGGGGCGCACGGCAACGGTTGCAAAGTCCGGCGCCCGTTGATCACATGAAGTCATCCTCGAACGAGTATCTAGGTGAACTTGGTGAGCTCTCGACATCACTGCTCTCGCTACCCTCAGTTTTGCAGAGGTAGCGCGGCGGTTTGTCTGCACGCTGCCATTCACCGGCACTGTTCTTCGTCCACTTTTCGGGATGTCGGGTAGGGTCAAGGACCATGTCGCCATCACCTACCTCAACAAACCCATCATCGCAGCGCGGACTTGCGCTTCTGGATTAGCGGCGCGCAATTCAGCAATGGCAGTTCGCCGTCCATCCGAAGTTGATGCTCCAGCAGTACATCGCCTGCGTTCTCGACGAGCGGATGAGCCACCTGAAAATCAACTATGGAGGTGATCTCAGTTCGACCAGGAAATTGATGGCGCCAATTTGCGGATTCGAACTCAGTCATGCTGAAGCCGCCTTCCGTTCTCATCAGTAGCGCAAGTAGGCAAGCTCAAGAAGCGCGCGATCGCTGCCTGCCAAGCGATCTTTATCGAACCAATTTGTATCGTAGGTGTTGAGCAACTCACCGTTGCTCAACACATTCGGATGCTCGTTCAGCAATTCTTCCAGGTAGTGCGTGCCCGTCCTTGGCATCGCAAGGATCACAAATGGGCCAGGCGACGGCATGGGATGGCTCCGCCAACCCCCGAGAATTTTTCAGGCTAGACTAGAGCGGGATGAATTGAGGCTGAATCGAAATAGGATTCCCTAAGGCGAGCAAATCTGATTGAACTAAACCGCTGCCGCGGTAGCTGATGCGCCGGTCTGGCCTGAGGAGGTCCCTGTCTGAGAAGATTTGGTGTCGAGCCAACTTTCCAGACAGGAGAACCCCAGATGGCCCAGATAAGCCCTCTGCGTCAGCGGATGATTGAAGACCTGACGATCCGCAATTTGTCACCGGAGACCCAGCGATCCTACGTGCATCACGTGGCGAAGTTCAGTCGATTTTTTGGACGATCACCCGATCAACTGGGATACG
>NZ_AZUX01000074.1:0-12307 GCF_000513915.1 Mesorhizobium sp. WSM2561 | reverse complement strand
CGGATAGGGCAGTAGGGCAGTAGGGCAGTAGGGCAGTAGGGCAGTAGGGCAGTAGGGCAGTAGGGCAGTAGGGCAGTAGGGCAGTAGGGCAGTAGGAAAACGAAAGGCAAGCGGCGCGTCCGCGCAATCCTACTGACACTTTCTTCCTGCCCTATTCCCCTATTCCCCTATTCCCCTATTCCCCTATTCCCCTATTCCCCTATTCCCCTACTGCCCTACTGCCCTCCCTTACCTCACCACCCTCATCACCGTGCGGTCCGACAGCAGCGGCAACAGCCGGGCCATCGTGCGTGCTGTCACCGCGACGCAGCCTTGCGTCGGTGTGAAGTCGGGGCGGGCCAAATGAAAGAAGATGGCGCTGCCGCGTCCGCGGCGACGCGGCGCAATGTTCCAGTCGAGCACCAGGCAGGCGTCATAAAGCCGGTCGGCGCGCAGCATCCGCTCGTGGCTGGCGCCATAGGGGATCTTGACCGGACGGTTGTAGTTGCGGTCCTCAGGCACTTCGCACCAGCCGAGATCGCGACCGATCGGCGCCATCGCCAGCCGGGTTTTGCGGCCGCCGGGAAAATGATCGTTACGGAAATATCCCGACAGTATCCGCATCGACCCAAGCGGCGTGGCGCCATCGCCTTCGCGCTTGCCGGCCGATATGCCGCCGCGCCCCAGCGCACAGGAAAACACCAGTTTGCCAGCCTGCAGAAGTCCCTGGCTGGGGTGGCCGGGCCTGGCGCGCACGGTGAGAACGCGAAGCCCTTTTCGCAAAAATGCGCTCGCCTCATTGCACGCGCGTTTTTTCTTGTATGATCGTGCCACGGAACAAATCATTGTGATCGGCTGTTGTGCCGGTCAGCTTCCGCATAAACAGGCAGCGGTCAACTGAATTTTCTTTTCAAAACAACGGATTGATCCATGACTTCACGCACCATTCTGATCGTCGATGACGATGACGACCTGCGCGGCACGCTCGTCGAGCAATTGTCTCTCTATGAAGAATTCGACGTCCTGCAGGAATCAACCGCCGCCAAAGGCATCGCCACGGCCCGCGGCGGCATCATCGATCTGCTCATCATGGATGTCGGCCTCCCCGACATGGATGGCCGAGAGGCGGTGAAGATACTGCGCAAGGGCGGCTACAAGTCGCCTATCATCATGCTGACGGGACACGACACCGATTCCGACACGATTCTCGGCCTCGAAGCCGGCGCCAACGACTATGTGGTCAAGCCGTTCCGCTTCGCGGTTCTCCTGGCCCGCATCCGTGCCCAGCTTCGCCAGCATGAGCAGAGCGAAGACGCCACCTTTTCGGTCGGCCCCTACACTTTCAAGCCTAGCCAGAAGCTTCTGATCGACCAGCGCGGCGCCAAGGTGCGGCTGACCGAAAAGGAAGCCTCGATCATCAAGTATCTCTATCGCGCCGACCAGAAGGTGGTGACGCGCGACGTGCTGCTCGAGGAAGTGTGGGGCTACAATTCCGGCGTCACCACGCACACGTTGGAAACCCATGTCTATCGGCTGCGCCAGAAGATCGAGCGCGATCCTTCCAACGCAGAAATTCTTGTGACAGAAAGTGGTGGCTACAAGCTGGTTCCTTAAACATTTAATCATTCAATCAGCGGTTAGGGGAGGCGCCGCTTTCGGGTACGATCCTGAGACTGGAGGTGGTTCTGGATCGAGCTCGCTGACGCAACGGCCCAAAAAACCGGATTCGTTTTTTGGAAAGCCCGGTGCGTCGATTTCAAAGCGTTTAGAGCGTCCTTTGCCGCGTCCAAAGGAACGCTCGGCGCTCCAATGGAGGGATTGGACTGGCCGTTCGGGGACACAGCTAGATGGCGTTGGATGACGACATCCGCATCCTGTCCGCCGTGAGGCTCTTCGAGAGCTTCACGGAGGAACAGCTGCGTCTGCTCGCCTTTGGCGCGGAAACCACCAGGCTGCAGGCCGACCACAAGCTCTACCGCGAGGACGACGAGGCCGATTGCGCCTATATCGTGGTCAGCGGGCGCATCGTGCTGTATCGCGAGCAGGATGGCGCCCGCGTCCCGATAGGCACGGCCGGCCCCGGTACGATGCTGAGCGAACTGGCGCTGATCGCCGACACCAACAGGCTGACCAGCGCATCCGCCGAGATCGATTCGGAAGTGCTGCGGCTCAGCCGCAAGATGTTCCACCGCATCCTGGAGGAATATCCCGATATCGCGGTCCACCTGCACCAGCGCATCTCCGAGGATTTTCTGGCAATGATCCGCCGCATCGAGAAGCTGGCGCCGCGTTTCGACGACTGACACCGGATGCTTTTGCAACTCGCTCTCGCAACAGACCGTGAAAGCCAATCGGATCAGGGGCGGCAGGGGCTGAGGCGTGTCGAGATTCAGATCAGGCCGAGCCGAGAATGGTGGGATCCGAGAACCGGAGCGGAGCGTACTTTTGGGTACGTGAGCACCGGCCTACGCCGGCCGTAGCCTTTAACTGCTGCGACCGCTCATCAGTGCTTCGGCCGGCGAAGGCCGGAAGCGCAGGAAACCGTTATTCGCAGGCCGGCCTCATCTGAATATCGATACACCTAATCCAGGTCGAACCGCGCTATGACCGGCACATGGTCCGACGGTCGTTGCCAGCCGCGCGCCGGCCGCAGGATCTCGTAGCCGGCAAAGCTCGGCACCAGGTTCGGCGACGACCAGACATGGTCGAGCCGCCGGCCACGATCCGACGCTTGCCAATCCTGCGCGCGATAGCTCCACCAGGTGTAGAGCTTCTGCTCGTAAGGCACGTTGAGCCGCATCAGGTCGACCCAGTCGCCGGCGAGCCGCATCGCCTCGAAATTTTCCGTCTCGACCGGCGTATGGCTGACCACTTTCAGGAGCTGCTTGTGCGACCAGACATCGTGTTCGAGCGGCGCGATGTTGAGGTCACCGACCAGGATCGAGCCGGACACTTCGTCGTGCTCGGCGCGGATGGCGTTCATTTCGGCGACGAAATCCAGCTTGTGCTTGAACTTGCGGTTGATAACGGGGTCGGGCTCGTCGCCGCCGGCCGGAACGTAGAAATTGTGCAGCAGGATCGCCTTGCCGCCGGCCCGCACGGTGACCGACAGATGTCGGCAGTCCTCGATCTCGCAGAAGCGGCGCTTTTCGACAATCGCGATCGGCCGGCGCGCCACCGTCGCCACGCCGTGATAGCCCTTCTGGCCGTGGAAGGCGATGTGCTGATAGCCGAGCTTGCGAAACGCCTTCTCAGGAAACAGTTCGTCCGGAACTTTGGTTTCCTGCAGGCAGAGCACGTCCGGTGCCTGTTCGACAAGCAGGCGTTCGACGAGCGGCATGCGCAGGCGGACGGAATTGATGTTCCAGGTCGCGATCGAAAAGGGCATGTTTGGGATTCCGGGACAGCGCAAGGTCCGCCAGATGGGTCCGACGGAAAGTCAATCCCGGAAACTACTGCCAGCCGCGCATCGCAAAAACAAGCCGGCCGCGCTCGAAGCGCGGCCCGGGCTGGCACCAGGATTCGCTGAGATTCAGGCCAGGCCGAGTCGAGAATGGTGGGTTCCGAGAACCGGAGCGGAGCGTACTTAAAGTACGTGAGCACCGGAAGCGCAGGAAACCGCCATTCGCGGGCCGGCCTCACCTGAATAACAGCGGATCCTACCGCGACTTGGTGTTCAGTTCGCGGTTGGCCGTGTAGTCGATGGCAAAGGTGTCGGGGGCGAAGCTTACGCCTTCCCTGACGTTGAAGATCATCACCGTCGTGTCCTTGCCTTGCGCGTCGGTGATCGTCCACTGGCGCAATTCGTAGGTTTTCGGATCGAACATCATGGTGATCTTCGAACTGCCGAACACCGATTTGTCGGCGAGTTGGATGGTGGTGACGTCGTTCTCTTCCTTGACGCTTTTGACGCGGCCGCCGGAGAGGTCGATCCTGGTGTCGAGCAGCAGCTTGAGCGGCGTTTTCGACAATGGGTAAAGATCGGACGTTTTCAGCCGCTTGTTGAGGATGACCACCGACTTGCCGTCGGAAATCACCCGGAAATTCGACGTCCCATCATAGTTGAAGCGTATCTTGCCCGGCCGTTCCAGAAAGAACTTGCCGCCGGTCTGCTCGCCCTTGGGTCCGAACTGCACGAATTCGCCGGCCATCGATTTGACCGAGGAAAAATGGTCGGCGATCTTCTGCGCGGTGGCTGGCACCGCCGCTTGCGCCGACGCCAGCAACTGGACCCCGGGCACGACATTGATGGCCGCGGCACCTGCCAGCACCAGACCGAGGCCAAGCAGTTGGCGGCGGGTCGGGGCAAAATCGCTGATCGTGGCGAAAGAAGAGTTTTTCATGCCGGTTACTCTCGTCTGGTTCATCTGTTGTCGCAGTGTTTGGCCCCCCAGTTGGGCTTAAGTTTGGCGGCCGAACAGCGCTTGGTCGTTGCAAACGCGCCAGAAGGTTCAAAGTTGCTGCCGTCAGGTTGCAGCCGCGAAAATCCTGTCGGCTTGGCGAGCAGATCAGAACTTGTCGTCCTCCGTCGGCACCAGAATTTCGCGTTTTCCGGCATGGTTGGCCGGGCCGACAATGCCTTCCTTCTCCATCTTCTCGATGATCGAGGCGGCGCGGTTGTAGCCGATGCCGAGCCGGCGCTGGATGTAGCTGGTCGAGGCCTTGCCGTCACGCAGCACCACCGCAACCGCCTGGTCGTAGGGATCATCGGAATCCTCGAAATTGCCGCCGCCACTGCCCGAGCCACCCTTGCCCGACGGCTCGTCGTCGTCCTCGTCGTCATCCTCGGTTATGGCATCGAGATATTCCGGCACGCCCTGCAGCTTCAGATGCGCGACGATCTTCTCGACCTCGTCATCGGAAACGAAGGGACCGTGAACGCGCTGGATGCGGCCGCCGCCGGCCATGTAGAGCATGTCGCCCATGCCGAGCAGCTGTTCGGCGCCCTGCTCGCCCAGAATGGTGCGGCTGTCGATCTTCGACGTCACCTGGAAGGAGATGCGGGTCGGGAAGTTGGCCTTGATCGTGCCGGTGATGACGTCGACCGACGGCCGCTGCGTCGCCATGATGACGTGGATGCCGGCGGCGCGCGCCATCTGCGCCAGGCGCTGCACCGCGCCTTCGATGTCCTTGCCGGCGACCATCATCAAATCGGCCATCTCGTCGATGATGACGACGATGTAAGGCATTGGCTCGAGATCGAGGTTTTCCGTCTCATAGACCGCTTCGCCGGTCTGGCGGTCGAAGCCGGTCTGCACGGTGCGCGAGATTTTTTCGCCCTTCTTCTCGGCCTGTTGCACCCGCGCGTTGAAACCGTCGATGTTGCGGACGCCGACCTTGGACATTTTGCGGTAGCGGTCCTCCATCTCGCGCACGGTCCATTTCAGCGCCACCACCGCCTTCTTCGGATCGGTGACGACAGGCGTCAGAAGATGCGGGATGCCGTCATAGACCGAGAGCTCGAGCATTTTCGGGTCGATCATGATCAGCCGGCAGTCCTGTGGCGTCAGTCGGTAGAGCAGCGACAGGATCATGGTGTTGATGGCGACCGAC
Source organism: Mesorhizobium sp. WSM2561 (assembly GCF_000513915.1). Lineage (NCBI taxonomy): Bacteria > Pseudomonadati > Pseudomonadota > Alphaproteobacteria > Hyphomicrobiales > Phyllobacteriaceae > Mesorhizobium > Mesorhizobium sp. WSM2561. The sequence continues at coordinate 6,775 of NZ_AZUX01000074.1, read as the reverse complement.
TTGCCCGAGCCGGTGGTGCCGGCGACCAGCACGTGCGGCATCTTGGCGATGTCGACGATGACCGCCTCGCCATTGATGGTCTTGCCGAGCGCCAGCGCCAGCTTGGCCTTGGCGGTCTCGAAATCGCGGCTGGCCATGATTTCCCTGAGATAGACGGTCTCGCGCTTGGCGTTCGGCAGCTCGATGCCAATGGCGTTGCGGCCCGGCACCACGGCAACGCGGCAGGCGATCGCGCTCATCGATCGGGCGATGTCGTCGGACAGGCCGATGACCCGCGACGATTTGATGCCGGGCGCCGGTTCCAGCTCATAGAGCGTGACGACCGGGCCGGGGCGGACATGGATGATCTCGCCCTTGACGCCGAAATCCTCCAGCACGCCTTCGAGGAGGCGGGCATTCTGCTCGAGCGCGTCCTTGGACAGGCTGGCGTCGCGCACGACGTTCTTCGGCTCGGACAGGAAATGCAGCGACGGCATTTCGAATTGTTCGGAGCCGATCAGCGAGGACTGCGCTTCGCGCTGGACGCGCGCGCCGGGAACCGGCCGCGGCGCCGGCGCCGCGACGCGGGTGGCGGCATCGGAGCGGAACGGCTGCACCTTCGCATTGGGCGCAGCGCTGCGCGCGGGCTCCGGTGCAAAATCCATGTCATCGTCATCGTCGAAAACATCGGCGTCGTCGAGCGAGGCGCTCCGGTCGTTGACCATGGCGGCGAAGAATTCCGGCTCGACGCGGGCGCGGCCATCGGCACTCATCCGCGATTCGGCGAATTCGGCCGATTCGACCCGTTCGGCAGCGCGCCGCCAGGCGCTGGCGCGCGGCTCCGGTTCGAAATCGTCGCGCTCGCGGCGGCGGGCGGCGCGGCGGCGGAGGTAGGCCCGCAACGACAGCCACCAATGCGTGATCGCGCCTAGCGCCAGAATGCCCTCGTCGCCCTCATCCTCGTCATTGTCGAAAAGCAGATCGTCCTGGTCCCTCGGATCGGCTGCGGCCGGTTGCTCCAAGACGGCGAAACCGTTCTTGCGTGCAATCAGCGCCGAGCCGTAGGCAAACAGCCACAGTGCCGGCGCGGCCAGAAGCACGGCGAGCACGCTGGCGATGAGACCGGTCGGATAGCCGCCGACGACGAGGCCGGGGATCTTGAGCACCATGTCGCCGAACACGCCGCCGAGACCGGTCGGCAACGGCCAGGTCTTGGGCGGCACCACGCAGCCGGCCATGGCCGCGGCAAGCACCGCGTAGCCGAACCAGGCGAGCCCGCGCTTCGGCAGCCTGTCGATGCCGCGCGCCGAAAACAGCAGAAATCCCCAGACCACCGCCGGGACCAGCGCCGCGACCGCAGCAAGGCCGAAGAACTGCATGGCCAGGTCGGAGAAGACAGCGCCCACATAGCCCATGGCGTTGGTGACGATGTTGTCGGTGGCGTGGGAGAAGCTTGGGTCGGCGACGTTCCAGGTGGCGAGGCTGGCGACGCCGAAGGCGACCAGCGCAAACAGGCCGGCGCCGAGCAGCCGGCCGACCTGACGCCGCGCGAACGCCTGGATGCCGTGCCCCGTATCGGCCAGCGCAAGCGGTGCTGAAGCCCCTGAACGCATTCGTCGTTCCCCGTCTGTCATGGACTGGCCGGACGCATGACGCACTCCGGCAGATTCGGATGCCAGACTATCGGCGGGAAGGTTAAGGCCGCATTAACCATGGGTGCGTGCCGGCGCTCCCCGAGTGGAAACCGGTCACACAAATGGCGGGCACGCTGGCCCGCCGTCATTTGGATCGGCAGGTCGATCAGGCCTCAACCTGACCGCCGGGACCTTGTCGCGCCCGCGCGTCCTTTTGGGCGGCCGCTCCAACACGAATTTTATTGGAGCATGATCCTTTCCGAACCCAAGTTCGGGGTCATGCGTTCGGGATCATGCGCTAGTTGGCGCCGCCGAGCGCCTGCACGTTTACGCAGAACTCGGCATCGCCCAAGGTCGATCAAGCGCCTGATCAAGCGATTGTGACCGAGCCAGGACTGCCACCGGCGCGGCGTTGCACGAGAAAAAGAGGCCCGGAACCGGTCCGGGCCTCAATGCGTGAGCCCTTTTCGGGAGCGTCACGACGGGAGGGAAGGTGTTGGGCGGCCGGGGCCGCCCCAGACAAGACTTACGGGTGGCAAGGCTTACGGATGATAGGCCGCTTCGCCATGCGCGGTGAGGTCGAGCCCTTCGCGCTCTGCATCGGCTGTCGGGCGCAGGCCTACGATCATATCGACGATTTTGTACAGGATGGCGCTGCCGATACCCGACCACAGGACGGTTACCAGGACACCCTTGAACTGCGACCACAACTGGGTCGCCGTGCCGGCATAGCCGGCGGCGAAGTCGGCCGTCGAATAATCGACGATGCCGGCGCCGCCGAGGGCGGGATTGACCAGGATGCCGGTGCCGAGCGCGCCGATGATGCCGCCGACGCAGTGGATGCCGAAGACATCGAGGCTGTCGTCGTAGCCGAACTTGTTCTTCACGACCGAGACGAAGAAGTAGCAGACGCAGCTGGCGACGATGCCGAGCACGATGACGCCCATCGGTCCGCCAAAGCCGGCGGCGGGCGTGACGGCGACAAGGCCGGTAACAGCGCCGGAAACCGCGCCAAGCATGGAGGCTTTGCCGCGCAGCAGCGTTTCGAGCACGATCCAGGTCACTGCCGCCGCCGCTGTGGCGACGAAGGTGTTGACCATGGCCAGCACCGCATAGGCGTTGGCTTCGAGGTTCGAACCGGCGTTGAAGCCGAACCAGCCGACCCACAGCAGCGACGCGCCGACCATGGTCAGTGTCATCGAATGCGGCGCCATGACGTCCTTGTTGTAGCCGATGCGCTTGCCGATCATCAGAGCGCCGACAAGGCCGGCGATGCCCGCATTGATGTGAACGACGGTGCCGCCGGCGAAGTCGATGGCGCCGAAGCTGAAGATGAGCCCCGACGGGTCGCTGTAAGCGCTCGGGCCGCCCCAGAACCAGACCATATGCGCGATCGGGAAGTAGACGAATGTGACCCACAGGATGGTGAAAAGGATCACGGCCGAAAACTTGACCCGTTCGGCGAAGGCGCCGACGATCAGGGCAGGCGTGATGCAGGCGAAGCTCATCTGGAAGATGACGAACACCAGTTCAGGAATGGCGACGCCCTTGGTAAAAGTTTCCGACACCGTCGTCACGTCGACGCCGGCGAGAAACATCTTGGAAAGGCCGCCGACGAAGGCGTTGCCGGGGGTGAAGGCAAGGCTGTAGCCGTAGAAAACCCAGACGATCATGACCACGCTGGTGATGGTGAAGACCTGCATCAGCACCGACAGCATATTCTTGGCCCGAACCAGGCCGCCGTAGAAAAGGGCAAGGCCGGGAATGGTCATCAGCAGCACCAGGATGGTGGAGATCATCATCCACGTCGTGTCGCCCTTGTCGACGGTAAAGGCCGGCGCTGCTGGCGCGGCCGGAGCGGCCGGCGCCGCTTCCTGCGCGAATGCGGCGACCGTGCCCAGCGCTGCGATAGCGAGTGAGCCCAGCAGCGCGGTGCGCGCCGCCGACTTCAAAGTAGAAGGAATATTCATTGAACTCTCCATTGGAATACGTTTCCGCAGCTCAAAGCGCGTCGGTGTCTGTTTCGCCGGTGCGAATGCGCACCGCCTGGTCGATGCCGAAAACGAAGATCTTGCCGTCGCCGATCTGACCGGTCTTGGCCGCCGCAGTGATGGCTTCGACGGCCTTGTCGACCATGTCCAGGCCGACCGCGACTTCGATCTTGATCTTCGGCAGGAAGCTGACCGCGTATTCCGCCCCGCGATAGATTTCCGTGTGTCCCTTCTGACGCCCGTAGCCTTTGACTTCGGTGACGGTCAGGCCCTGGATGCCGACTGCGGTGAGCGCTTCGCGCACCTCGTCAAGCTTGAACGGCTTGATGATTGCCATCACGATTTTCATAAGGTTTCACCCTTTACTGTTGCGGGTCCCCGCGTTTGCACGACTTCGCCGATCCCCCATGAGAGCCGGAGAGTGCCCGCTAGGATTCAAGCTCCGTGCCAGTTGCCGAAGCAGGGCGTTAAGCTGCTGTTAAATAACGACTTGGGGAAGGTTTGTCGTCTGACTGTTCATAGTCGCGGCAGCGCAGCTGATTAAAAAATAGGCAATTTTGCAGAATTGCCTATTCCGCGGGCGGCCGCTTCAGCCTGATCAGGCCTTCCTGGGCAACCGAGGCGATCAACGTGCCGTCGCGGGCAAACAGCGACCCGCGCGTGAACCCCCGCGACCCTTGCGTCGACGGGCTGTCCTGCGTGTAGAGCATCCAGTCGTCGAGTGGATGGCTGCGATGGAACCACATCGCGTGATCGAGGCTCGCCGCCTGGATGTCGCTATCGAAGATGGCGCGGCCATGCGCAAAGGTCGAGGTATCGAGCAGCGTCATGTCGGAAAGATAGGCAAGCACGGCCGCCTGCGCGGCGCGATCGCCCGGAACCGGGCCGGTCGTGCGGATCCAGATGTTCTGTTTCGGCTCCAGCTTCTCCCGGCTGGTGTAATGCTCCAGCATCACCGGCTTCATCTCGATCGGCCGGTCACGCTCCCAGTAACGCCTGATGCCGTCGGGCACGGCCGCGCCGAACTTGCCGATCAATTCGCGCTGCGACAGCAATGTGTCGGGCGCCGGCACGTCCAGCGGCATCGGGACCTGGTGCTCGAGACCGACCTCGTCCTGCTGGAACGAGGCTTCCAGCGAAAAGATCGCCTGGCCGTGCTGGACCGCCACGACGCGCCGCGTGGTGAAGGAGCCGCCGTCGCGGATACGGTCGACCTGGTAGATGATCGGCACCTTGGTGTCGCCCGGCCGCATGAAATAGCCGTGCAGCGAATGGACGTGGCGTTCGGGCTCGACCGTTCGCTGGGCGGCGACCAGCGCCTGGGCGATGGTCTGGCCGCCGAAGACACGCTGCCAGTCGAGTTTGGGGCTGCGACCACGGTACAGGTTGTGTTCCAGCTGCTCGAGGTCGAGAATGCCGAGAAGCTCGTCCATGGCCGCCGTCATGTTTCGCGCCCTCGTGTCGTTTTGATTCCGAAGTTCGCCTTAATTTCGATATTTCACTCGAAGCGAGCTTCAGAAGCCGCAAAAGTGTTATGGCGGTTTCCGACAGGAATGACGGGCAGTCAAGGCCGGAAAGGAATTTGGCCGGAAAGGAATTTGCCATGGTCGACAAGGCGGATGCAAAAAACCGAACCGCGCTCGACATTCTGGTCGCCGGCGCCGGCTATGTCGGCCTTGCCGCCGCCGTATCGCTGAAACAGGCACGACCGAGCCTGGCGGTCGCTGTCGTCGACGCCGCGCCCGCCGGCATCTGGCAAAAGGACGGCCGCGCCTCGGCGATCGCCGCTGCCGCTTGCCGCATGCTCGACCAACTCGGCGTCTGGGCCGAAATCGCCCCCGAGGCGCAGGCGATCACCGAGATGATCGTCACCGATTCGCGCGCTTCCGATCCGCTGCGCCCGGTGTTTCTCACGTTCGATGGCGAGGTCGCGCCTGGCGAAGCGTTTGCGCATATGGTCGCCAACAGGGATTTAAACGGCGCCTTGCGCCGGCGCGCTGAAACACTCGGCATCGACATCATCGAAGGCGTCGCCGTCAGTGCCTTCGACGTCAACGGTGCCGGCATCACCGTGCATCTTGCCGACGGCGCGACGCTGAAGGCGCGGCTGCTGATCGCCGCCGACGGCGTCAACTCGAAGCTGCGCGACATGGCCGGCATCAAGACGGTGAAATGGGACTACGGCCAGTCCGGCATCGTCTGCACCGTCGCGCATGATCGGCCGCATAATGGCCGCGCCGAAGAGCATTTTCTGCCAGCCGGCCCGTTCGCCACGCTGCCGCTCAAGTCGGACAAGGACGGCACCCACCGCTCGTCGATCGTCTGGGTCGAGCGGTCGGAAGATGCCGAAAAACTGGTCGACGGCGACGACCTCGTCTTCGAGCACGAACTGGAACAGCGGTTTGGCCTGAAGCTCGGCGAAATTCGCGTCGCCGACAGGCCGCGCGCCTGGCCGCTCGGCCTGACCATCGCCCGCGATTTCGTCGCGCCGCGCATTGCGCTCGCCGGCGACGCCGCCCACGGCATCCACCCGATCGCCGGTCAGGGCCTCAATCTCGGTTTTAAGGATGTCGCGGCGTTGGCCGAAGTGGTGGTCGAGGCCGACCGGCTCGGCCAGGATGTCGGCGCGCTCGATGTGCTCGAACGCTACCAGCAGTGGCGGCGTTTCGATACGCTGCAGATGGGCATCACCACCGATGTCCTGAACCGGCTGTTTTCCAACGACATCGGCCCGCTACGCGCCGTCCGCGACATCGGCCTCGGTCTCGTCGAACGCATGCCGCGGCTGAAGGATTTCTTCATCCGCCAGGCGTCCGGTCTGTCCGGCGACACGCCGAAACTGCTCAAGGGCGAGGCGATCTGAACCCGTCTGACAGGCCGGGATAACCTGAATACAAGCACACCCTTAGTTGACCTCGAAGCCGAGTTTCTGACGCAGCCGCAGTATCCTCTGGTCGGATATTTTTAGGGGTTGCTCACCAGCCTGCGCCGCGCGGTTCACCATCTGCAGCAAATCGTTTCGCTCAGTCACATCCAGACGTTCGCGCAGAAACGGCGCCAGTTTGTCGATGACGATCGTGGCATCGTCGATCTGTGACGCCGCCCATTTGGCGTAGACCACGGCCTCATCGGTCTTCTTGTCGTCCGCAATCTCCGAAATCACCGACCGAA
>NZ_AZUX01000073.1:0-14531 GCF_000513915.1 Mesorhizobium sp. WSM2561 | reverse complement strand
CCTGGGGCGGGCGACCATTTCGATTTCGTTCGCATGCCCGCTCATAGCGATAGCGTCGCTAACAGCGGATGAACCACACAAATTGAGGAAGACCCTAATTAACTGCCAAGTGACAAATATGGACCGCAAGGAAAAATTCCGCTGGCACACGGAAAGGTTTCCGAGATGGTTTGGTGAGCGGCTGACAGTCGCTCCCGGGAAGGTCGCCTGCGCCGTCTGGGGGGCGTTGGGGTAGATTTGCCTGTTAGGCGCCGGCCAAGCGGGATTGGGTCTCCCGCCGCAGGAATAAGCTAACAGAGGCAAGTGAGGTGGGTATTGATCGCAGAAGGTGGCCCGGAGCACGGCACCGGCCTCCCGAAAATCGCCTGCTAGTAGCGCCAACCTTGTTTGAATTCGTCGATGAACCATCGCTCGACGTCGTCCCGCACCGAAGTACTGCTTCGGAATTTCAAGTGCCCCGGCGACTTCTGCTCAAGCCAAGAAAAGAAATCGGAAAGCTTGGATTCTCTGGCTGATGAGGAAGCCCACGCTCTTCAGCCCATTTTGTGCAAAAGTAGCGAACACCCTGTTCTGCTACATCCCTGGTCATGAGGGATGATGACAGGTGATCACCCAAAGGCAAGTGTTCTGCCCCGACACAAAAGCAAGGCACCGCCAACGCCGGTCCGTCCGAATGGCCGCGTGCGACAGCTATCCACGTCGCCACGCTCGCCGATCAATTTGAGACGGCAATTGAGAGCGACAACCTGCCGAGCTTTACAGCCAAAAGGAAAGTCGGCGGCCCATCTTCGATGAGCATTGCCTGAACCCGCCGACCTGCGGATTGCCAGTGGCCCCGCGATTCGAAGCTTTGCCGGAACGAAGGCGTGCCCGTCTAGCAATGCAGGCGTGTACAGTTCCAGGTGCGGAAGTTTTCAAGCTTCTGCCTTAAACCTCTCGGCCAGCGCGCGCAATCTGTGCTGCCTGCGTGTGAACCATTAGGGCCGGCGGGACGTTCCTCTGCGAATCGAACACCATTGGCGGCACGACCGTGGAGGAATCCAAGCATCAGTCTGCGCTGCGGAAACAAGACACGCCCGGTGCCTTGGCGAACTTTCCTTATGATCGAATGACTGTCGAACGATTTCGGCAGGCATTTCCGCGAGCGAGGTGGAGCGACGAGGGCAGGAGTTGGTTTGTACCAGGCAAGACGGCAGCCCGCCGGGTCGACCGTTGGCTGGCGCGTGAGGCCGAGTTGCTGGCGATCCACGCCGACAGCAAGGGGCGCGACGCCTTCGCTTTCGATCCGATCTCCAGTCCCTATCTCGAGATTGCCGACGACTTGCGCGTTCGGACACCCTATTCCAAGACCCTCCTTCGGGAACTACACGAAATTCCCTGGGCAAGTTGGGATGATGAACTCCGGGCGTGGCGTGTGCCGTTTCGATCGTATGAAGAACTGCGGCGCCGGTGGCCAACAATCGAAAAGGCTGCCAGACGTAACGAACCCCAGGAAAGGAAGCAGCGACGCGAGGCGGAGAAGAACTCGGAGGCTCAAAGAGCCACGCGGTTGCGATATGCAGAACGCCGGCGCCATCGCTATCCGCTGCCAGCTGAAGACTTGCCTCCGATGGGCCGTCCCGTCGCAACAGAGCAATACGGTGTTGTGGTCTTTACCGAATCGTCAGGCGAACTCGTCGAGCCGTCAGTATTGACTGCTTTCTACCCACACGCGACGCGGACAGACTTTGACTTGGTGTGGGGAACGTGGCGCTCGGCGACGCTGACGGAACTTATTAGGACATGGCCCTCTCGTCGTGAGGCCGGACCGATGGAACATTCCCGGGGCTGGTGGCAGCCGACCCTTGCCGAACTTAGGGTTGCTCGTCGAAACGCGCGCACCATTGAGCGTAGAAGGCGAAACCGCGATCTCGGTCCAACGTCATGAAACGCGGACCGCGACAACTCAATCGGCTCTCCGCCAGAGGCGCGGGCTTAGCCGGCCGTTACGTTTCGGATGCCCTAAGGCTCCGCGCCGCCTCATCGAGTGCCAGCGGATCGTCACCGAGGCGGTCGATGAGGTCTTGAGCTTGGTCGCCAGTGATGCCTGTTCTCATCGCGAGCGCTTCCGCTGCCTCAACATCCGATTGACCAGCGGCGCGCTTGCCTTTCTTCCCTCGGCTTTGGGGCGCAGGACCTGGGACTTCGGCACCAGATATCGCCGGTGGTCGAGCACCGAGCGAGCGGTCTTCGTTCTCGATTTCAAACGTCGCCTGATTCCAGTGGCGCTCGTGCAGACCATGCGTCTGGCCTTCTCGTTCCCAGATCTCATATGCGCGGCGCCGAATGCGTTCGTGTTTGTCGTCTGACATGGTCGTTCCTCCTTGTCGGTTTCACCCAACGCGAAGGAGTGTCGGAACGATCCGACCCTACACCCCGATTTCGGACAAAAGAGGGACAAAGCCGGGAAGGCTGACCTGCGGAAGAACCTGCGCAGCGGCCGGCCGATGATCCCGAGTATTTCATTCTGTGGACCTGCCTGTTGCGCAATCCGACTTTCCCCCATACGAAAGCGGGATAGCAATAGGAGTTGATGAATGACCGCCGAGAGCAATCGCCAGAACGCGGAACTGATGGAATTGACCGCGGATATTGTCGCGGCCGTTGTCAAAAATAACGCGGTGCCCGTGGCAGGCCTGCCCGATCTGATTTCTTCGGTAAACTCCGCTCTCGTTAGCTTAGTCAAGCCAACTGTAGTTGAGCATCCAACACAGACCCCGGCGGTCAATCCCAAAAAGTCTGTGTTTCCCGACCACATCATTTCCCTAGAAGATGGCCGCAAGTTCAAGTCGATGAAACGCCACTTGGGCTTGCTTGGCATGACGCCCGATGAATATCGAGCCAAATGGGGGCTGGCGTTTGATTACCCAATGGTGGCACCGAGCTACGCTGCACAACGGTCAGAGCTGGCGAAGTCAATCGGACTTGGTCGCAAGGCGGGCGCAAAAATGCCCACCAAAGAGGCGCCAGCCAAGAAGGCCCCAGCCAAGCGGGTGAAGGCCTAAGAAGACCCTGCCTCAGGCAAGCGGACTAATGCGATGACGCGCCAATCTATTGCCGAAGAACTCGAAAGTGCCGCTGATCGCATTGCGGACATTTCGCGCGCGGATCTGCAGATCATCCTGCGTCGCGCTGCGTTGATGCTCAGGAATGTGTCGGGTGTGCCGCTGGAACCAGCAACTGAGGACGCTCTCAACTCCATTGCTGCCGAAATGAAAATCGGCCGGTCAGATCTAATCCGGATCGTGCTGCGCGAGTGGCTGGAGACGAACGCCTATATGCCGGTTCTGTCGGTGGACGAGGATAGCGAAACCGACGGGAGCGCATAAGCGCAATCTTCCGCGATCACGCCATGCATACCGAAGCCGCGACTCAACTATCGCTAAGGCGCGGCGGACCTGATGGCCCGTCTGGCCGGTGCCTTTCAGGCAACCTGCCATCGAACGGCGCCGGCCTGGTTGACCATGGTTGGATCGACGCATTGCGCGAACTCCATCCGGGCGAAAGGATTTACACGTTCTGGGATTATTTCAAGAACGCCTATTCCCGAGATGCGGGCTTAGGATCGATCCCCTCCTCCTCATGCCCTCCAATCGCCGGACGATTGCGCGGCGCCAATGTAGATCGTCACGTCCGCGGTTGGGAAAAGACGAGCGACCACGCCCCAACCTGGATCGACCTCGGCAATAGGCAAGGTTAGAAACTGAAGCAGTGTCGGAGCGCGACGGACCCCATTTCGGGACACCAAGCTCGTCAGTTGGATCCACCTGCAGTTGCAGCCATCGACTACTAGCTCGGCTCTGAACAGCTAGATTTGACAGTTAAGTTATGAACCATGTGCGTGCATCCCAGAATGAAGGCGCGACTCTTCCTTGTGCGGAGACCCTTAGCCCTCAAAAAACTCCTCAAGTGCTATGCGGCGGAAGCCGTGCGGGACAGGGCTTTCGGGATCGGCAATCCGCGGCGATTCGGTGATGGCAGACTCCGGAATGATCGGCGGCTTAGCACGCGCCCAGTCGACGTCGAACACGTCCCGATAGTACTCAGCAATTTCGGCGTCGTCGAAGAGAAGGCTCGCGTCGCGGTTCAACGTCACACCGCCGCCGCTCCAGTTGTGGCTGCCGAGCAATATGCGCTTGCCGTCGGCGATCATGCCCTTGGTGTGCGTGCCGGACAGGTGCTTGAAGCACTTGTCGAGGTCGAGCCCGCGCTTCTTCAGGTCCTCGGCGCAGGGCACCCAGGTATTATGATCGGACCGCAGGATGACACGAACGTCGCTGATTTCCTTGGACTTTCTGATCAGCGCCATAACCAGCTTCTCCAGATTGCCCTTAGCGCTATCCTTGTATGAATCGATATAGGGAATCTGGAACAGCAATTGCTCTTCAGCGGACTCGATGAGGTCGAGCACCGCCTCGGTATAGACGTTGCCCACCTTGTCGGGGGTCAGCAGCGGCTTCACCTTCACGCGCCGGTTGATTGGCTTCGCCTCGAAGATCCGGTTGATCGGCGCCTCGAGTTCGACTGCCTCCATGACCGCTACGGGTACGTCGATAAACACATCTTCGGCAAAGGATTCCTCCCGCCCACCATTTTCCTTCGAGAACTTCAGGTCAGCGAGGATATGGTTGCGGTAGCGCGCGGCCAATGTCTTATTCCTGATCACGACATGCCATTCCCGATTGCCCTTTTTGGCCCCGATCCTGGCAGCGTTGTTGAGGTCCTCTGGTGCGATGTTGGGCTGGCTCGAATTCTTCCAGTTGCCGCTGGACAGCCAGAACTGGTCGCTGTCGTCAACGGTGACCTTGATATGGTAGGAGTTGGCGACCAGCCCGCTCGGGCCCTCTGGCGCGTAGATGCGATCAAAGTCGAAGTCGTTCGCCCACCTTCGAAAGACCGTCTTGCGGTCAAACTCCCCTTCCTTCAGACCCGCTTTGGTGACGCGCGTGGCGTTATCCATGACCAAGGCCATCTTCACGCCGTCATCGAACCGGCTTTCGATCGCTTCGGCGATATGGCTGGCATGGAACTCGTACATCGAGGACACCATCCGGCCTTCGGCCTTGGCAATGAAGTCGGAGAGCACCGCCCAACTCCGTTCCGGCCCGACGTGGCAGAGCACTTCCATGCTCTCGTCGACAGGGTCGAAGCTGAACTCGGCGCCTGTCCGGTCGCCGTCATTGTAGGCGATGGAGGTGACCGCCGCTTCGCTAACCACATCCTGGATATCGAGCATTTCTGCGAGAGCACCAGGACGGACGTCCACGGCATGACCGAGATAGGTCGCGGGGACGCGGGCGCGCACGGAGGCAATTTTCTCCGGATGCGTCACGACCTGGATGCAGGGTGTGTCGATGAATCTGCCAGCTCGTATGACCAGACCGGGACGCACGCGCAAGATGCCGTCACCGCGATACACATCGGCAAATCGGCGCACCGCTTCGTCGATCGACGTGGTCTCACCTAAAGCTTGACCGGCAATTGACACCGCATCGATGGCGCTGCTGGAATTGGTGGTCGGGCTGCCGATCGATACCATGATAGTGACCGGAAGCGTCACGGAAACCGAAGCGGCGGGTGCAGGCGGTGAGGAAGATGCAGTCTGCGCAACGCCCGGAGAGTTCGCACCGTTGCCAACACCGCGGTTGGAGCCCGACGTCTCCACCTCCCAGTGCCGCCGCCCGAGATATCTGCGGATCGTCGACGCGGGGACGGCATAATTCTCCAGCACATATGCGCCAGCGAAATGGAGGGCGACCGCCTTGCCGGTCGCGAGGTCGATCACGGCGGAGCCTGAATTGCCGCCGAGTGTGGTGCAGTCGTGGGTGGCCCAGCCGCGAGAGTTGGGCATCACGAGGCCCGGTGCGGCGCGCTTGACGTCGTAGCGGCCACCGAACACGCGCTCCATCCAGACCTGGTCCGGGATGACGTCCTCGCCGGCTCGCGCCGGGTAGCCGATCACCGCGACTGAGGTGCCCGCGGCTGCGTCGTTATCGGCAAGCATTACACGATCTTGTCGCGCGCCGTCGCTGGCGCGACGGATCTTGAGGAAGGCGATGTCGGCTGTCTGCCTCGACTCGATGAAGAGAACCCTCTCGACCGGACTGGCATCACTCGCGTCGCTATCCATCTCGCGCTTCCAGTTGACGCTTGCCACAATCGGATCGCCGAAACGGCCGGGCAGGAAGGTGTAATCGCGGCCGTCGCGACGGCCGATTAGCTCTGCAACATGGCTGTTGGTCACGACGATATCCGGCGCAACGAGCCACGCCGTGCCGATGAAGCTGGCATTGCGCGGAAAATTGACGACGTCTATGCGGCCGACCAGCGGGATCACAGGATTGAGCATTGGCGCAGCACCCAGCAACCGCTGCACCATCAATTCGCCGTCGGGCGGCTCGATGAAGGCAGGTTCGCGGGCGATCCGGTCGGACTTGATCGGCAATACTGGCCGTCCCGGCCTGACCATGGTCTCGACCATCACCTGTACATCCACCGCCGGAGCGCCGGCCGCCTCCGCCGCTATGACGCCCTGTGGTTCGAGGCCGCCGGTGCGCGCTGTCACGGATCGGGCGAACTCGGGGTCGAAGCGATCGAGGTTGCGCAGCCAGCTGCGGATTTTCTCCGGCGTCAGTTTGAGCGAAGAGCCGTTGGCCATAATGTCCCTCTCCGACGCGGGGGCTTGTCGATCCTCGGTGCTCTCGGATGTATCGGCTGCCGATGATGCCTTGATGGACGGGCGCGGAATGTCCAATGCAGTCGGCGGCAGGGTAGGCGGGGCCTCCTGCCTAGGCGGAGCCATCACAAGTGGCGAGATCCGTTCGACTGCCGGCCTCGCATAGAGCATTTCCTCGATAAGTGCCGGACCTTCGCCGGTGAACGCAGTTCTGTTAATCGCGTTGACTATACGGCTGGTTCTGACCGCTTCGATGACAAGATACGGACGCGTTTCAGCCGGGCGAGCTCGCGACCTTGACCTGCTCGTTCGGCTACCGGCGCGCAGCGTCGCGCTGTCCGACGATATGCTGGCGTGCCACATGCCGATGAGCTCCCATTGATCGTTGAACAGCGGCGTGCCGGATGAAACCTGCATGGAATTGCTGCTACACCAGAAGAACGGATCACCAATGTCGAGAATGGGTAACTCACGAAGGGCAATTTGCTTCGGACGACCACCTGGATGCCCAACGGACGACAAATGTTCTCCAATCAGGGCCTTGCCTTCGTTCGCGATGAGGCGCAGCCAGCCGAAGCGGCGCCCCGCCTCCTCGTGCAGCGCGACGATCGCCACGTCCAGCCCGGCGTCCGCGAAAAAGAAGCGGTTCGCGTCGCACGCGACACGGGTAATCGGTATCAGCGAGCCGTCCGGACCGTCCTGAACGTCAAACTCGACGAAGGCCGTCGGTGCCTCCGCAGCGCTCGGGATGACGTGAGCCGCCGTCATTACGAGCCGGGGCGACACGAGAAACCCGGTTGCGTACGTTGTTTGGCCATTGCGCAAGACGCCGATCCGGCAGACAGCGCGCGCCGACGCGAGGCCACTTTCGAGAAAGAAGGTGCTGACGAGATCGGATGTTCCGAGTACGCGTTCGATCGCCACGCCGAACAGATGAGCTGGCGCACCGCTGCCGACATCTATCGGGACCGGGCTGATCCCGGCGAGTTGCTCAGATTGTGATTGTTCGTCGGCGACGCGCAGCAGGCGCGCTTGGACTCGCTCGCGCGTATCCCTTAGCGGCGTGTCCGCGCGCGTCTTCGTCTCGCGTAGCTGAGCTTCCAGTTGCTTGACGGCGGCACTGCTTGGTGCCGCTGCCGGGGCTTCGGAAACTGCTATGGTCGCTGGAGGAGGCTCCGCGGCCGCCTCCTCGCCGGTTGCTATACGGCGAACACGCTCGGTTTCCTCCGGGCTGGCAAGAGATGTCGAGACCGCGACTCGGCTTTCTAAGGATTCCGCGGTTGCTGGTGGGGCAGAGGCAATTGCGATGCCCGGAACGGCCAGGCTGGCCGCATTCGCTGCCGCGGCGCCAATCGACACGGCCGCGTCCGGCGGCGTAGTCCAGCCATATCGCGTTCGAATCCATGAACTATCCGGCGCCTTCAGCCAAGCGAGGTCGTCATCATCTGGCGCCGCAAAAACGACATGTTGAGGGCTCTCCGGTTTTCCGACCTTTACCTTACCGGGCATTATGGGGTCCGTCCCGACAAACGCAGTGGTGGTCGAACTCCATTCCGCGGCGGCGCAATAATGTCGCACCGACTTCAGCGCGCCGGTTACCGCGACAGTCCGATAGCTCGGATCATCGTCGAAAGCGGCAAGCCAGTCGCGCAGCAGGCGTAGGCCGCGCGTATAGACGGGCAACCCCCGGGCGGTCGCTTCGATTAGCCTTGCCCGCGCAGCGCTCAAATCCGGCGGATCCCGACGCATCAGGTAGCCTGCGTCGATGACGGCGCCGTCCGGCAGCCACTCGATCCAGCTCGCCAGATTGTGCACCCAGATTCGGTGGACGTCTTCTAGAGCCTGTTGTCCGAGAAGGAAGTAGCCGGCTGCGGCAGCCAGGGTCGGGTTCTGTTTCTTTTGTTCAAGGAGATTTTGAGCTTGCCAGCTACTGCTGACCTCCTGCGCAGAATCGAGCTTCCCGCCGCGCAAATACGCCAATAACACCTCGGCGTTCGCATCCTTGGTAACGACTTCAACGTCGATGCTGCGTTGCGTGCGGTCGTTGGTGTCGGTTGCCCAGCGTCCCTTCACAGCTACCCGCACATTGTCGGCCGGAACAGCAACAAGTCGCCACGGCACATCGGCACCACCAACCTGGACATAGTATTGCCCGGGCAGACCCAGAAGGCCGAGTTCGTACTGCACTATCCCATGATACCGGGTCGGTTGGTGAACCGGCCAAGGATTGAGATTCCACTGTCCACTGCCGTTGTTTCGCCACAGCCGCAGCCACACCGAATGCAGGCTTGACGCCGCGTCTTCCGACGTCTCGAGCATCTCGGGCCGGTTGAGCTGCGCCCACGCGAGAGTTTCACGCGGCGAATATTCTGCAACGTCCAAGCTCACTGGAGGAGCCTTACCGCCCGGGGAAACGCTCGCTCGCCGCAGCATCACTTTGCCACTCGGCAGCGTCGCCTGCACGGTGTATTCCCCGGGAGCGACGCTCAGGTTTTGCGTCTGGCCGAGCCGGATTGCGCCCTTCCAGACCGATTTTGCGTCGACATCGATCACCTGGACGACAATCGGCACGTCCGCCATATGCGTATGGCGCTGCAACTCGATTGCGAGCGTCCCGGACCGTGCAGTCTTTCGCGTTCGTGCAGCGCACATGATGAGACGTCTTTTCAGGCTGGATGTGGAGGCGGTACGTCGATCGGATAATCCCAGACCGGAGGCCTTACGAACGCACGCGGCGCCGGCACATCGCTTTGCCCCGCTGGCAGATCAAACAAGCAACCGAAGGTGTAAAAGCCCGCTGGCAATTTAGTTTTCCAGCGGCCTGCCTGTAGCGCCTCCTTCCTTTGACCTTGGTCGGGAACGGCATAGAAAGTGACCTTCTGCGTGATCAAATCCGGATTGCAGCCCAGGTTCACAAGCACGTTTGGCACGAAGCCAGCTGGGAGCACATGCAGGTGTTGCGTTCCGTTCGCGTTGTCACCGCCGGCAGGATCGACAATCTGGCGTTGCTGTTCTGGAAGATCTCGATTCTCATCCATGATCAGCTTCTGAACGGCTGGGCCGAGGTGCAAAGTGTCGATAACCCACCTGTTGGGCTCTTCCGTGGCACCAAGTCCGTTCAAGCACGCAATCAGCGCGGCCGTAAGCCGGCTCTCACTGTTACTGTCACCAAATGCGGGCAGGCCTTCCGCACTAGCGAATAATCTTGGCGCCGTGCGAAGCCTGTTTTGACCAAGAATTGTCGTTATGAGCGTATTGCCG
Organism: Mesorhizobium sp. WSM2561; assembly: GCF_000513915.1. Lineage (NCBI taxonomy): Bacteria > Pseudomonadati > Pseudomonadota > Alphaproteobacteria > Hyphomicrobiales > Phyllobacteriaceae > Mesorhizobium > Mesorhizobium sp. WSM2561. The sequence continues at coordinate 4,555 of NZ_AZUX01000073.1, read as the reverse complement.
CCAAAATCAACATCATTAATACTCGATTGAGAAAGTTGACGGCATGCATCGAGTACGTATAACTGTATACCTGCCCTACACCGTTTCATTCCCTGATAAGTTCTGTCAAAATCAATAGCGCGAAACCAGCGGTTGTTTTCGCTTTCTCCGAAATCCTCTGGCAGAAGCACCATCATAGTCTTTTCAAGTCCATGACCGCAGAAGTAGAAAACGGCCACGTTGTTATCGTGCCCGTCGCAGCGAGCTTTCCAATCGCCGAATGACTTCTGGATGTTTTGACTTGTCGCGTCGTCAATCTGCTTTCCGTCGAAATTCTGACCGGTCGCGTCAGATAGTAACAGTTCCACCGATCCGAGTGGCGCACTGGCATCGGACAGTTTGCTTGCAATGAACCAATTGGCCAGAGCTCGCGCGGAAATCGGTGGCGAGGTCAACTGGCCAAGCGGCGGGAGGCCATGCGTCGGTTGAGCCCCGCCTAGAAGGTGCCGATAGCGCCCGACGCCGATGATCAGAATGTGAGTTCGGGCGGCGTCGCCGGGCTGGTGCTGCGCGGTGCCCCACACAAGCGTCATTGCATATCCTCGATCAGGCCCAGGTGCGGCGAATGCGCGTCGGGGGGACCGCTACGGGCGCAGGCTGAGCCGGCGGTGCAGCCGATGCCGCGCCTGGACCTCCCACGTCCATCTGGGGCGCGTCAGGCTGGGACTTCGGGTAGATGCTGCCGATGAATGCCTTGTCCATCGCCGAGAGGTTGGTGTTCCAGCCAACCGCGACCCCATCAGTCGTAAACTCCGGTGGAATGGGATAGTGCATGATCGACGTGCGGTCATAGGCGCTGAACTGTGTCACGAGCGTGCTGTATTTGAAGAATACGTTGGAATCGACCTGCGCTCTGGTCCAGCCGCGGCTTTCGTAGTGTCGATAAACGGCGGGCTTGTCCCATTTGATAGATATCTCAGGATGCGACTGCTCGTGGATCATCCCGATGGCGTGACCAAATTCATGCACAATGACGCGCCGGTACTCCTCGTCCGTCGTTGTCGTATGGAGCCAGCCGTAATGCATGGTTTCCTTATCCGGCTCGATCGCAAGAGCATCGGTACCAATGTAAGACCATGAGCGGTTGTCGTTATGATAAGAGATGCGGATCTCTGCACCGGCATCGTTGCCGAACGCGAATGTCAGATTGGCATGCGGCTCCCACATCTTGGCGTAGTGCTCGACCTTGGCATGTATTTGCGGGTCGCCGTCGAGGTGACGCACGCGTAGCGTCCGCCCCGGCTGCCACTTCTTGCCAGTCAACACCGCGCCAAACGCTTCAAAGCTCGAGGACGGATCGACCCCGACTTTGCGAACGGCATCCATGTCGCCGGACGGCGCATTCTCCGGATTTTCGGCGATCGCAAGCTCGGCCGCCTTCAGCAAATCGAGTTGCGGGACATAAACGTCGAGGCAAACATGCGCATCCTTGCCTTTGTCAATGTCGTTGCTCATTGCGTGTCTCCCTGTTTGATCATCGCCCCTAACGCCAGTTGCGGATCGGACGGACGTACAGCGCATCGATGTCGGTTTCCTTGTTCTTGTCCAACGACGATACCGTCCGGATGCCACGGAAAATCTCAGCGGCTTGGATATCGGTTTCTTGCTCTTCGTAGAACTGGAACCAGGGGAGCCCCAGGCGCGCATAGCTCGTGGCATCGATAGGGCTTGGCGGGGCGTCCCGACCGGTCAGGCTCGTGAATGAAGCTGGGTCGAGCAGCTGCACGCGAGCCGCTGCCGGCCTTGTCAGGTCCCAAGTATCGAGGCCGTGCGGATCCGCATGGATCTTCTGCTGGATTCGCCCGCCGGCGCCGAGACCTAGTGGCGGCCCTTCCCCAGGTACAACGTCCGGCTCCGGCATTTCATGCTGAGGCGCATCGGCAAACAAACCCGGCTTGGGCTCAAACACCTCGAGGCGAACGGCGCCTTCCTGGACGCGAGATACTTGTTCCTCGATCGTCAACCCTTGGCCGAATGTGGTGGCAACAAACTGGCGGACGAAATTGTCGCCGGCATTGATACCATCGAGCCAGTATTGAGAGCCGGTGACGACATAATTTTGCGGGTCGCTGTTAAGACCGGGCTCCCACGGTCGACCGTCGATAGCATTCACAATACCGACACCGACCTTGACGGCCTGAGGTCGCCGGTATGGACCCTCAAACGCAATCCACAAAGCCTCCCACCTGCGGATCGGTATCATAAACTCGCGCCGACCCGTATCGGTGGATAGCTCGGCTATTGGAAACCGTCCGAAAGTGGGCGGGAGCGGATAGTTCCTGTCGGTTTCCGGGACACGAAGTGTACGATGGAACGAGATTCGGAGCGCATCTCCGAAATGCAGCGCGTCTTCTATGAGGCCAACCGAGCACATTGCAACAGACGCCAGCTACAATTGAATTGTCCTAGATTACTTTCCGCTTTTATACAATGCAAGGTAAAATACGGTTGTGGCGAGCGGGATAGTGTTTCGATAAGGACTTCAGGCATTTCCATCGCAGGCGATCTTCGAAAGGAACCCAAATGACCATCGCCCAAAACAAGGCAGCCGAACTCGTTTTGCTGACTGCCACCGCAGATGAGGCGGTGATCGCGCTCGTTGAGGCCATGTCGCCATCGCCGCGAAGCGTCGCCTTCTCGCCCGATGGGGCGCGACTTGCAACAGGATCCTCGGCCGGGAATTTCGCCCGCGCCACGGTTCTATCGGCAACGACGGTCACACCGGGTCACACCAATTCCGATATCGTGTACTTGACCTAAGGGGGACGTACCCCTAACCGGATGCTTGTAATTGGCTGTGTGTCTTCAGGAACTTTGAGACTAATTAGCAACTAAGAGACGCCATGCGCACAAATCCGATCGAGTTGCCCGCTCATGGGGGATCAAATGCTCCGCGTCGCTGGCGGGATGGCCGACTTTACAGTCCCGGCGCTCCTTTGCCGCCGGATTCACCCGATCATAACGATCGTGTGTCGAGGCGCGTGATCACCTCGCGGCCGACACACGTCCACACTAGCTATACACCTGATCCAACAGCAGACCCAGCCAGAATATGCTGACGATGAGCGGGATGATCGCTGCCAACCGAGTCGTGCTAATCGCCGGAATACGCCACTCAAATGGCGACTTCCAAGGCCAGATTGTAGCGTCGGGCACCTGACCGACGGGGCAGTAGGCATGCAGACCGCTCGATATATTGGCTACGCGTTCACCTGATTCCTTCACTTGGTCGCGATACAAATTGACTAGATATCGATCCTCAGCGCCCATGACGTACCACAAGAGCGACAACACGAGCCCGAACCACAAACCCGCGGTCCCGATCTGCCCTTCGCCGAAGATCGTCTTGCCACCGATCAGTGCTGCCTGAATCAGGACGAAATAGTTGAAGCGCGTCCACATGCGCTGGAAGTGGGCGGTGAGATAGCCGACCTTCAACTCGTAATCCTTCTGCAGAAATCCCGCCAATATGGGATCGACATCGGTGGTTTGCGCCCCAGCCATAGTCCGCTTACCCTCCGGTGAGCTCGAAGTTGTACCAGCTGTCAAGCTGCCAGTCCTCGCCGCTATGCGACCAGAAGCGGATGTTGCGATAGCAGTGGACAGACCCATCGCGCTTTGTCCCCACGACGATCAGCCTGACCACCGCCCGGTCACCGAGTACGTCCACATGAATGTCTTGGCTCCTCCGCTCTAAGAAGGGGCTCGGTCCGGTCAGGGTGTCCATGAAGCTCTTCGGCTCCGCTGCTCCGCGCTTGCCGACCACCGAGCCATCGGTACGGCGGAAGACGAGTTGCTCGGATAGATGGCGCTCGAAGAACTGCACCGCATCGTCGTCTCGCTGCTCCTCCATTTGCGCGACTTTTTCGTTCAGAGATTGGAGCAATGAGAGGTGATTGCTGTGGTCCGACATTAGTCGCCTCCTCCTCTGAGTTGCCAATACATCCTATACTAAACGAACATAGCGCTTTGTGTAACACATGTCCGGCCGACTCCTACTGCCCTGAGTAAAAACAGCTTGCGCGCCATGTCGTATTGCTAGATGGGATTTCCGGAGCGCGTTTATAGGGCCGCGAGAATGCTGGGCGCCAACACGGTGGCGCCGGACAGCGCGATGTCTGAGCTGTTGATGGACGGCCGATCCGCGCGCCAACTCCTTCCTGTCGCATGAAGTCCTGCGACTGCGGGCAGCGGCAGATTGACCCGATACTAGCACCCGCAGCGTCGAGACATGCACGGCCGGCGCACGGCCGAAGGCCCTGTCAGACACCGTGAACAATGTTTCCGCTGACGGCGAAGGCGCTCCAGACCAAATGCTGGTGTGCCTCGGCGTCACCTTTTCCCAGCGTGGATGACGCTCTGACTGAGCACCAGACGAACAACCTGACGCCGGGAAGTGAAATGTCGCTTGGCAGTTAAACGGGTTCTCCCTCAATTTGTGTGGCGCGGTGGCAGCATTCGTGCTCTCAGCAGTTCGGGGCCTGCCCTGCCATACATTGCGCGCTTGAGGGTCTTG
>NZ_AZUX01000072.1:0-14920 GCF_000513915.1 Mesorhizobium sp. WSM2561 | reverse complement strand
GGCTGCCATAGGCGGCGATGTAGATCTGGAAGATGGAGAAGGCGATGGCGATGAGAAAGGCGGCCTTGCCGGCGATGCCGTCGCCGAAACCCGGCGGCAGGCCTTCGACCGGGGCTTCGGCGGTGGGGGAGAGAATGGTCTGGGTTTCGGGAGGGGCGTCGGTCATTGGCGGGTTCCTGGCGGGGCGCAATCCCTCCCCCTTGAGGGGAGGGTGGACAGCCGCCGAAGGCGCATGGACGGGTGGGGTCGTTGCGGCAGTGCGCGGCCTGANCCGNCCCCNCCCGCCTCGCTTCGCTCGGCACCCTCCCCTCAAGGGGGAGGGAGCGGCCCTATTTCACCAATCCCTTTTCCTTGTAATACCGCTCGGCACCGGGATGCAGCGGCACCGGCATGCCGTCGAGCGCCTTGGCCATGTCGATCGCCTTGGCGGCGGCGTGGGCAGCAGTGAGCTGTTCGAGATTTTCGAACAGCAGCTTGGTCATCTGATAGCCGGTCTCGTCGGAGACGTCGGCGTGGGTGATGAGGAAATTGCCGACGGCGGCGGTCGCGACGTCCTCGGTCTGGCCTTCATAGGTGCCCTTGGGAATGGTCACCGAAAGATAGGGAGAGCCGATCTTGGCGACGTCCTGCGCCGGTACGGCGACGACGTTGATCGGCACCGAAGTGGCGAGGTCGCGGATCGAGGCGACGCCGAGGCCGGCCGATTGCAGCGTGGCGTCGAGCTGGCGGTTCTTGATCAGCTCGACCGATTCGGCGAAGGGCAGATACTCGACCCGTCCGAGATCCTCGTATTTCAGCCCGGCGGCGGCGAAGATGGCGCGGGCGTTGAGCTCGGTGCCGGAGGCCGGCGCGCCGACCGACAGGCTCTTGCCCTTGAGGTCGGCAAGCGTCTTGATGCCGGATTCCTTGCTGGCAACGATCTGGATATAGTTGGGATAGATGGCGGCGACGCCGCGCAGCTTGTCGAGCTTGCCCGGGAAACCGGCCTCGGTGTTGCCCTCGGCGGCCAGTTTGACGGCATCGCCGAGCGCGAAGGCGATCTCGCCCTTGCCCTGCTGCAACAGGTTGAGGTTCTCGACCGAGGCCTTCGTCGCCTGCACCTGGGTGCGGGCGCCCTCAATGCCCTTGCCGTAGATTTCCGACAGTGCGACGCCGAGCGGATAATAGACGCCCGAGGTGCCGCCGGTCAGCACGTTGATGAATTCCTGCGCCTTGGCCGACACCGCGCCAAGGCCCAGCGACAGCGCCAGCGTGCCGGCGACAATAAATTTCGTCCTGAAATTGTGCATGTGATCTCCTCCCTGAAATATCTGCCACCGCGCGACCCGAGGCGAGTTTAGACAGCGGGCGGGAAATGCCAACCCGCAATAATATCCATTAGACGAACGGCTGAGTAATGCCGCAACGCATGGCCGCTTGCGCGATGTGCGATCGGAGCCGAAAGATTTTCGCAGAGCCTGTCGAAATCGCGCGAGGCCGAGCGACATACGTTCGGCTCGCAACGATGCGGCCTTCGAAAATGGAGAAGACCATGCGATACATGCTTTTGATCTACGTGAACGAAGCCGCGATGGCGGCCGCGCCGACGGAGAAGACCTACGAGATCAGCGCAGCCTATGGCGCCTATACCGAGGCGTTGAAGAAGTCCGGCTCCTGGTTGGCCGGTGACCGGCTGAAGCCGACCCAAGCCGCGACCTCGGTGCGGATGGCCAACGGCAAGACCAACGTGCTCGACGGTCCCTATGCCGATACCAAGGAGCAGCTCGCCGGTTTCTACATGATCGAGGCGGAGGACGCCGACGCGGCTATTGCCTGGGCGGCGCGATGCCCAGCTGCCAGCACCGGCACAGTCGAGGTGCGGCCGATCTGGGAACAAACCATGTGATGACGAATGACCTTGAGGTCGCCCGGGCGGCGGCGGAAGCGGCCGCCCGGCAAAGCTACGGCAAGCTCATCGCCTTCCTCGCCGCCCGCACGCGCGACGTGGCCGGCGCCGAGGACGCGCTGGCCGACGCCTTTGCGGCGGCGCTGGAGCGCTGGCCGCAAACCGGCGTGCCGCAGAAGCCGGAAGCCTGGCTGCTGGCGGTGGCGTGCAGACGCCGCGTCGACGCGATCCGGCGGCGGCTGACCAGCGAGGCGAGCCGCGACCATCTCAGGCTGATCGCCGAGGAGATGGAGGCCCGCATGATCGATGAAGACCTGCCCGATGAGCGGCTGCGGCTGATGTTTGCCTGTGCCCATCCGGCGATCGAGGCTGGCGTGCGCGCGCCGCTGATCCTGCAGGCCATTCTGGGCTTCGACGCAGCGACGATCGCCTCGGCCTTCCTGGTGTCACCGGCAACGATGGGCCAGCGCCTGGTGCGCGCCAAAAGCCGCATCCGCGAGACCGGCATTCCGTTCCGGGTGCCTGAAAGAACCGAACTCGGGGAGCGGCTGGATGCGGTGCTGGAAGCGATCTACGCCGCGTTCGCCGAAGGCTGGTCCGACCCGGCCGGCACCGAAACCCGCCGCCGCAATCTCGCGACCGAAGGCATCTGGCTCGGCCGGCTGGTAGCCTCGCTGATGCCGGATGAGCCGGAAGCGCTTGGCCTGCTGGCGCTGATGCTGTTTGCCGAGGCGCGGCGTGCGGCGCGGCGCAACGCCGCCGGAGACTATGTGCCTTTAGCCGAGCAGGAGCTTGGGCTGTGGGACGGCGCCTTGATTGACGAAGCGGAGACATTGCTGAAGCACGCCGCGGCCAAGCGCGTTGTCGGTCGCTATCAACTCGAGGCAGCCGTGCAATCCGCCCATACGACAAGGCGGGTGACCGGCCGGACCGACTGGGCCGCGATCAAACAGCTCTATGATGCGCTGTCGGTGATTGCCGGCTCGCCTGTGGTCTCGATCAACCGCGCGGTGACCATTGCCGAGGCCGACGGCGCCGCGGCGGGATTGAGTGCACTTGATGAGCTTGGCGACGACAAACGGCTGCATGATTATCAGCCTTATTGGGCCGCCCGCGCGGGCCTTCTGGCCAGGCTCGGCAAAACTCGGAAGGCTACTGAGGCCTATGACCGGGCGATCGGCCTCGAACGCGACCCGGCCGTGCGCCGGTTCCTGCAGGCACGACGGGCTGGGCTCGCAGCCGAAGAATGAGGTCCGGGAAAGGCCGGGGTCAGACATGATCCGATGTTTGGGATCTAAGGCCGAGCGCTGGCGCCGCCCCTCATTGCCCTGCCGGGCATTTTTCCCCGTAAACGGGGAGAAAGAGGCTGGTCGCGGTGTCGGCACTTTTTTCTGCAACGCTGGCGATTGGCGAACCCGTCAATGAGAGCGCCCCTCGCCCCGTTTACGGGGAGAGGATGCCGGCAGGCAGGTGAGGGGCGGCGCCGGCTTCGACAATTAGCGGGCGCTACGGAAGCGCAGGAAACCGCAACCGCAGGCCGGCACAAATATGCCCTAAGCCCCCAGCCCTTCGAACAGGATCGTCGACAGATAGCGTTCGGCGAAGGACGGAATAACGACCACCAGGTTCTTGCCCTCGTTCTCCGGCCGCGAGCCGACGACGATCGCCGCCTGCAGGGCAGCGCCCGACGAGATGCCGACCGGCACGCCTTCGAGGCGGGCGACGAGCCGCGCATTGGCGACCGAATCCTCGTTGGAGACCTTGACGATCTCGTCATAGATGGTCGTGTCGAGGATCTTCGGCGCGAAGCCGGCGCCGATGCCCTGGATCTTGTGCGGGCCGGGCTGGCCGCCCGACAGCACCGGCGAGGCTTCCGGCTCGACGGCGACGACATGCACGGAGGGCTTGCGCTGCTTCAGCACCTGGCCGACGCCGGTGATGGTGCCGCCGGTGCCGATGCCGGCGACGAAGATGTCGACTTCACCATGAGTGTCGTTCCAGATTTCCTCGGCAGTGGTACGGCGGTGAATTTCCGGATTGGCGGGATTCTCGAACTGCTGCGGAATGATGGCGTCGGGCAGCGTCGCGGCCAACTCGTCGGCCTTGGCGATGGCGCCTTTCATGCCTTTCGGCCCTTCGGTCAGCACCAGTTCGGCGCCGAGCAGCGCCAGCATCTTGCGGCGTTCGACCGACATGGTTTCCGGCATGGTCAGGATCAGCTTGTAGCCCTTGGCGGCGGCGGCGAAGGCGAGCGCGATGCCGGTGTTGCCCGAGGTTGGCTCGATCAGCGTGGTCCTGCCGGGCGCAATCCTGCCCGATGCCTCCAGCGCCTCGATCATCGAGACGCCGATGCGATCCTTGACCGAGCCGATCGGGTTGAAGAATTCGAGCTTGGCCAGCAGATTGGCGACGACGCCCTTTTCCCCGGCGAACTTGTCGAGCCGCACCAGCGGCGTGTCGCCGATCGTCTCGGTGATCGAATTGTAGATGCGGCCGCGGCCGGGCACAGGCACGGTGGTGGCGGGCTTGTTCATTGGTTTCGCTCCCAAGAGGTCAGATGGGCAAGGGTCAGGCAATCAAGTGAGTCAGGCAACTAAGTCTCGACCAGGCAGGATAAAGCCTTCGGCCGCGCAAGCTAGTCTGCCGTTTGAAAATATCCGACGGGTCGCATGCTGAATACATCCTCGCCCGCAAGTGGCGGCCAGATGCAACCGCCGCCGTCCTCCGGGCACCGCATCACTTGCCGGTCGGCCCCAGACCGCGTCGCCGGAGACGACGAAGCCGGTCACGAGATCCTCAAGCTCGCCGGTCGGCTAGCCGTCCTTGCACCTTTCGGGGTCAGTTCCCGGCGGCGTAGAAATCGTCGTCGAGGCGCTTTTCCAGCGCGACGAGATCGGCCGGCAGCGGCAGGCCCATGGCGCGCATCTCCCCCAGCTTTTCGCGCAACTGCTCCTGCACTTCATGCTGATCCTCGGGCTGGTTGATCATCTGCTCGAGCAACAGGCTGATCTGAGCCTTGAATGATTCCAGCGCCATTTTTTTCTCCTTGAGGTTCCCTTAAGCGTGTCGCGTTGGAAGGATCCGTGCGACGCGCTTCGGTTTTTTGGGCGACATGCATTATCGCAGCATGCGGGAAATAAGCTGCGCGGTATAGTCGACCATCGGCACGATGCGTGCGTAGTTCAGCCGGGTCGGGCCGATGACGCCGAGCGCGCCGATGACGCGGGCGTCCTTGTCGCGATAGGGCGCCACGACCAGCGACGAGCCCGACAGCGAAAACAGCTTGTTTTCCGAGCCGATGAAGATGCGCACGCCGGAGCCTTCCTCGGCGAGGTCGAGAAGCTGGATCAGCCCGTCCTGTGTCTCCAGATCCTCGAACAAATGCCGCAGCAACTCGATGTCGGCCTGGGCGGTGACATTTTCCAGCAGATTGGCGCGGCCGCGCACGATGAGACGCGCCGGCAAGCCGCTCTCGGCGCCTGCCCAGACAGCAAGGCCCTTCTCGACCAAATCCTGCGACAGCGTGTCGAGGGCGGCCCTGGTCTCTTCCTTGATGCGGGCGATCTCGACCCGCGCCTCGGCCAGCGTGCGACCGCGGATATGGGCGTTGAGGAAATTCGAGGCTTCGTGCAGTTGCGAGACGGTGATGCCGGCGGGCAGGTCGACGACGCGGTTTTCGACGTCGCCGTTCTGCGACACAAGCACGGCCAGCGCCTTGTTCGGCTCGAGCTGGATGAATTCGATATGCTTGAGCGCCACCTCGTTCTTGGCGGCAAGCACGAGGCCGGCGCCGCGCGACATGCCGGACAGCATCTGGCTGGCCTCGGTGAGCATGTGCTCCAGCGTCGCACCAGAGCCGGAGGCGCGCACCTGCGCCTCGATGGTGCGGCGCTCCTCGTCGGAGAGATCGCCAAGCTCCATGAAGGCATCGACGAAGAAGCGCAGGCCGGCCTGGGTCGGCAATCGGCCGGCCGAGATATGCGGCGCGTAGATCAGGCCGAGATGCTCGAGATCGCTCATCACATTGCGGATGGTGGCCGGCGACAGCGAAGACGGCAGGATACGCGACAGGCTGCGCGAGCCGACCGGCTCGCCGTCCTTCAGATAGGAATCGACAATGCGCCGAAAGATGTCGCGCGAGCGCATGTCGAGCGATTGAAGCGCGGGCGATTGAAGCGCGGGGGATTGGAGCGCTGCCGCCGACTGGGAACCGGGATCGACTGCCTTGGTCATTCGAGCCAAATACCTCCGGCCCAAGGATATAGACATCGGCCGCGCCCGCGCAACTGGTCCATTTTCCTTTGCGCCTCTCGTCGCGTGCGGCTACAAGCCGGCCACGACTCCTAAAACGACAAGAAAGAAGCCTGAATGCGCCCTTCCAAACGCCAATTCGACGAAATGCGCGCCATCTCCTTCGAGCGCGGCGTCTCCAAGCACGCGGAAGGCTCGTGCCTGGTGAAGTTCGGCGACACCCACGTGCTGTGCACCGCCAGCCTCGAGGAAAAGGTGCCGGGCTGGATGCGCAATTCCGGCAAGGGCTGGGTGACGGCGGAATACGGCATGCTGCCGCGCTCGACCGGCGAGCGCATGCGCCGCGAGGCTTCGGCTGGCAAGCAAGGCGGCCGCACGCTGGAAATCCAGAGGCTGATCGGCCGTTCGCTGCGCGCAGTGGTCGATCTGCAGGCGCTGGGTGAGCAGCAGATCACCGTCGACTGCGACGTGATCCAGGCCGATGGCGGCACGCGCACCGCCTCGATCACCGGCGGCTGGGTGGCGCTTTACGACTGCCTGCGCTGGATGGAAGCCCGGCAGATGGCCAGCGTCGCCAAGGTGCTGAAGGACCATGTCGCGGCTATCTCCTGCGGCATCCATGACGGCCAGCCGGTCATCGACCTCGACTATCTCGAGGATTCATCGGCCGGCACCGACGCCAATTTCGTCATGACCGGCAAGGGCGGCATTGTCGAGATACAAGGCACGGCCGAGGGCGAGCCTTTCTCGGAAGAGCAATTTGCGGCGCTGATGGAATTGGCCAAGAAAGGTATTACGCGACTGGTCAGCCTGCAGCAGATGGCTGTAGCTTAACCCTGTCATGACTCCTTCCGCCATCCTCGAATCAGCGCTCTACGTCACCGACCTCGATGCCGCGGAAAAATTCTACACCGATGTGCTCGGGCTCGATCTGCTGGGCAAGGTCGACGGCAGGCATCTTTTCTTCCGTTGCGGGGACGGAGTGCTGCTCATCTTCAACGCCGAGGCGACCAGGGTGCCGCCGGCGCCCGATGCCAAGCTGAAAGTGCCGCCGCACGGCACGGTCGGCGACGGCCATCTCTGCTTTGCGGCGAGCGCGGACGAGATCGTGCGCTGGAAGGCTCATCTTGAGCAGAAGAAAATCGCCATCGAAAGCGAGTTCGAATGGCCGCAGGGTGGCCGCTCGATCTATATTCGCGACCCCTCCGGCAATTCGATCGAATTCGCCGAACCAAGAATCTGGGGCATCTGATGCATTCGCTTGATGGACATGAGATCGTTGTCGCTAGCCACAATGCAGGCAAATTGCGCGAATTCGCCGATCTGATGGCGCCGTTCGGCATAGAAGCGAAGTCGGCCAAGGAATATGGCCTGCCGGAGCCGGACGAGACCGGCACCACCTTCGAGGAGAACGCCTATATCAAGGCCTTTGCCGCCGCCAAGGCGACAGGCCTGCCGGCATTGTCGGACGATTCCGGCCTGTGTGTCGATGCACTGGGCGGAGCGCCCGGCGTCTACACCGCCAACTGGGCCGAGGCGCCGAACGGGGCCCGCGACTTCGGCATGGCGATGCAGCGAGCCGAAGTGGCGTTGCAGGAAGTCGGCGCGGTTGATCCAGCGCAGCGCAAGGGCCGCTTCGTCGCCGTCATCTGCCTGGCCTTTCCCGACGGCGCGGCCGAATATTTCCGCGGCGAAGTCGAGGGCACGCTGGTATGGCCGCCGCGCGGCGAACTCGGCTTCGGCTACGACCCGGTGTTCGTGCCGGACGGTTTCGAAAAGACCTTCGGCGAGATGACCGCAGAGGAGAAACATGGCTGGAAGCCCGGCCAGCCGACGGCATTGTCGCATCGCGCTCGCGCCTTCCAGAAATTCGCGCAGGCCAGACTGGATTTGGCGCGATCGGCGGTGAAATGACCATGCTGCTCGACCGCAGCCCCGGTTTCGGCGTCTACGTGCACTGGCCGTTCTGCGCGGCCAAGTGCCCGTATTGCGACTTCAACAGCCATGTCCGCCACCAGCCGGTCGCCCAGGAGCGTTTTGCGCGCGCCTTCGAGACCGAGCTTGCGACGATGCGCAACCGCACCGGACCGCGCGAGGTGACCAGCATTTTTCTCGGCGGCGGCACGCCTTCGCTGATGAAGCCGCAAACCGTTGCGACGGTGCTGGACGCGGTGGCGAAGAACTGGACAGTGCCTGCCGGCATCGAGGTGACGCTGGAAGCCAACCCGTCCTCGGTCGAGGCCGAGCGCTTTCGCGGCTACCGGTCGGCAGGCGTCAACCGGGTGTCGCTCGGCGTGCAGGCGCTGAACGACAAGGATCTGCGCTTTCTCGGGCGGCTGCACAATGTCGACGAAGCGCTGCATGCGATTGGCCTGGCGCGTGAGATTTTCCCGCGGCTGTCGTTCGACCTTATCTACGCCCGGCCCGGCCAGACACCGGAAGCGTGGCAGGCGGAGCTCGAGCAGGCGATCGGCCACGCCGCCGACCACCTGTCGCTCTACCAGCTGACCATCGAGGAAGGCACGCCGTTCCACGCGCTGCATGCGGCCAGGAAATTCGCTATTCCCGACAATGACCATGCCGCCGATCTCTATGCGCTGACGCAGGAGATCACCGCCGCGCATGGGCTGCCGGCCTATGAGATTTCCAACCACGCCAGATCAGGTGCCGAAAGCCGGCACAATCTCACCTATTGGCGCTATGGCGAATATGTCGGCGTCGGTCCCGGCGCGCATGGCCGCTTTGTCGAAAACGGCCGTCGCGTGGTGACGATCGCCGAACGAATGCCGGAAACCTGGGCCAATCTGGTCGAGGCCAAGGGCCATGGTGTCACCGGCGGCGAGATCCTGACGCGCTCGGAAGAGGCCGACGAGTTCCTGTTGATGGGGCTGAGGCTGGCCGAGGGCATCGACCTCTCCCGCTACGAAGCGTTTTCCGGCCGCGGCCTGTCGACGGCGCGGCTGTCGATGCTGCAGGGCGAGGGGCTGGTGGCGCCGATCGGCAATGCCCGCCTGCGCGCCACGCCGGCCGGCATGATCGTGCTGGACGCTGTGGTGGCGGATCTGGCGCGGTAAAGCTTGGGCCAGGAGCTGGCCTGTCCCAGACAGTTTGTCGGCTCACGCAAGGATGCTGGAAATTTCGGCTTGCTTAGCCGAATGGCATCCCACTGCCATCCGCAGCCGATAATTACTTGCAAGCGTGGGCCTGACTGGTCAAGCTTCGGTCGGGCGCCGCTAATATGCGGCTGAAGCAGAGCACGGGGCTAAAATGCGCCTCTTCAACATCGCGCTTGCTGTCATTGCTCTGATCGGCGGGCTGGAGGTGGCGTGGGCTGAAAAACGCGTTGCGCTGGTGATCGGCAATTCGAGCTATCAACGGGTCGCTAGACTTCCCAATCCGAACAATGACGCTGCTGACATGGCGGCCTTGCTCTCAAAGGTAGGGTTCAAAGTATCTCGCAAAATAGACTTGGACCATACCGCGTTCAGGAAAGCTCTGCAGGAGTTCGGTCGCGAGGCGGAAGGTGCTGATTTCGCAATAATCTTCTTCGCGGGACATGGGGTTGAGGTTGAGAATAGAAATTTTCTCGTTCCTACAGATGTCAGCCTGAGCGCTGATTCCGACGTCGAGTTTGAGGCAATCCCGCTGGATCTGGTGATGAACGCGTTGTCCCGTGTCTCCGGCGTGCGGGTGGTTCTACTTGATGCTTGCCGGGACAACCCTTTTATCGCGGCCATGCGAAGATCATATGCAACGCGTTCCATCGGCAGAGGCCTGGCTGCGATTGAACCGGCAGCCGGAACCCTGGTCGGGTACGCTGCGAAGGAAGGTACAACCGCTTTCGATGGAGCGGGACGGAACAGTCCCTACACTGCAGGGCTGTTGGCGCATTTGGGTGAACCCGGGGTAGACATCCAATTCGTGTTCCGCAAGGTTCGCGACACTGTTCTGGCCGCGACAGGCGGCAAGCAGGAACCATTCACGTATGGATCGCTGCCTGGCAGGGAAATTTTCATTGCCCCTCCTCGTGGCGCAACGGCAGTCTCGCCAGCCAACAACAGCAGCCGAGATGCGAGCCTGACGGAAATCGAGTTGTGGACCTCAATCCGCGGCTCCAAAAGCAGCGGAGCGTTAAAGGATTATCTTCAACTGTACCCGGACGGCCTGTTTGTGCCTCTCGCCAGACTCCAAATTCAACAGTTGGAGAATGCAGATCATCAATCGGGCGCCAGCCAGGAAGATGCACCGAACGAGTTGGCGAAGCGGATACAGCGCGAGCTTGGCCGCGTTGGGTGTAATCCGGGAAACCCAGACGGCATCTGGGGTGGAAGAACCCGGGAGGCGTTGCGCCGTTTCGCTCGCTACTCCGGCGCTGAGATCGACATGGCGAAACCGACAACAATTGCTTTGAAGAAATTGGAAGGAAGCACAGCTCGCGTGTGTCCGGTGGTTGCCCGGCCGAAGTCGATAGAAGAACCCCGCCATGCGAACAACCCGAACACCCGGCCACGACCGACAACGGAACAGAAGCGTGCCGCCGCTGCTCCGAGCGCGAGCAGGCCGGCCCGCGTTTGCAGGGCAGAAACCCACGATGAGTGCAGGGTCCGAGCGCGGGCCGCCGGGGCTCGCCGGGGCAGCGGCTTCTGCCGCGATCGAATTACAATCTGCGAGTGACGTGCCTCGGCAGAACTTGCCGATCTGGCGTCCCTCAGCGGCCACGAGCCCTGTTGAAGCCGGCGCGGCAGCCGAGAAGCATGCTGGCGACTGCCGGTGCGCCTATTTTATTTTAGGCTGAATACCTCGATCATCTCTGCGCGCCCTTTGACCTCGTGATAGCCGCAGGAACTGAAATATTGCCTGCCTTCAGGCCAGTGCTCGACGAATTGGGCGCTGACCAATAGCGGCTCGTCCAGTTTTCGCGTCAATCCCTCAATACGAAAGGCCAAATTCACGGCATCGCCCAGCGCGGTGTTGATGCCTTTGCCCATAGCGCCGATAGCAACTTCACCCACATGAAGGCCAATGCGGCAGTCGAGTACGATGTCTTGTTGTTCCCTGACCAGTACTCGGGTTGGCGACGTAGCCGCGTCTTCCGCAGCGCGGAGCGCCTGGGCAGCCTGAACCGCAGCGACACAGACATCCGCTGCCGTCTCGTGCCAATAAGCAAATACACAATCACCGATGAATTTGTCGATCGAGGCACCGTAGTGCTTCAAGATCATATTGCAGTCCATATACCACTCGGCCAGGAGGGCCGCCACCTGTTCCGGGGACAGCCTGGCGCTAATTCCGGTAAACTCCTTCAAATCAGCAACGAACAGCGTGGCCGGCCGGCTCTTGGGGGCTACCGGGTTGCCCCATTGAGTTTTTGTGTTCGCCACTTGCGAATCTGGATCGGGGGCAGTCGTGCCCTGGTCGAAAAGAAAAATCGATCTGCCGAACTGGACGCGATCGCCGGTGTGCAGCACACGCGCGGTTGTGAGCGCCACGTCATTCACATAACTGCCATTGGCACTGCCGACATCAACAACCCAGTAGTTCGCGCCGTCGCGCCGGATCGTTGCATGCTGGCGCGAAACTTCCCCGTCTTCCAAGCGTATGGTGGAATGTTCGCCACGACCAATCAGGTTGAAACCTCCCAGCCTGTAGGCCTCTCTGCTGCCCAGTGCGGTTAAAGTTGCCGACATGATCCTCTCCCGTACGCTCAAGCGCGCGCACGCAGGTTCAATATTAGCACGTTACGAACAGAGGCTGGCGACATTCCAGAGGACGATGAGTTCGTGGACCCAGCGTCTGCTGGAAGCGCGCGTCTCGAACTATCCGGGTTGAATGATGTGGCCGAGCGTTTCCCCCACGCTTTAGAGAGAAGTGTCTCGGCCAATCGCGAAGGTCGCGGTAGTCAGGCGTTGTGCTTGGGGCGGCGCCTGGCGTGGTCTTTCTCGGCGTCCGCCTCACCGTCGCGAGCCGGCTTGGCCTCGCCCTTGTCGCGGCGTGCACGGTATCGATCGCTTGTCGGATGTGGGGGCGCTCCATTGCGGGAGCTTTTGGTTTCAAGGCGGGTGATGAAAATGTCGAAGCGATTGGGCATCGTCTGGTCAGTGCTCCATCGTGCTGCCGGTGCCGGTCGAGGGCTCGATCTCGAGCTTGGTTGCCTTTGACGGACGACGCTTTCGCGGCTTTTTAGCCGAGCCGGCGCCGGCTTTGGCAGGCAGGCCCTTGTCCTTTCGCACGGCAAAGCGCTTGCGGCCTGCATAGTAGGGTTCGAAAACGTCCTGTATCTTGAGGCTGTCCATCCTGCTCCTCCCGAGATCAGGCATAAATCCGCCGGGCACGGTTTCGTTCCGCAGTGTGGCAAAGCGCATGACAGCCGCATCACTTCGGCATGGGTTTTGCAACCCGGCGTGAGCCGTGCCAAACAGGGCCGAATGCATTCAAGGTCAGAGCCTGACGGGGGATACCGGTGACCGGCGAGTCGGCAAAACGCAGCTACGTGATCGGCCAGACCGAGATACCGGCCCGGCCGCTCGAGCCGGCGCTCTACCTGGTGGCGACGCCGATCGGCAACCTCGCCGATATCACATTGCGCGCGCTTGAAACGCTCGCCGCAGCCGACATCGTCGCCTGCGAGGACACGCGTGTCAGTCGCGTGCTGCTCGACCGCTACGGCATCCGCCGCCGCACCACTGCGTATCATGAGCACAATGCCGGCGAGGCCGGCCCGAAACTGATCGCAGCCTTGCTGGCCGGGCAGAGCGTGGCGCTGATCTCGGACGCCGGCACGCCGCTGATCTCCGATCCGGGCTACCGACTGGTCGGCGAAGCGCTCGACCAGGGCATTCGCGTCGTGCCGATCCCCGGCCCGTCGGCGCCGCTCGCGGCGCTGACGGCCTCCGGCCTGCCCTCCGACGCCTTCCTGTTCGCCGGCTTCCTGCCGGTGAAGACCGGCCAGCGGCTGGCGCGGCTGGAAGCGCTTAAAACCGTGCCGGCGACGCTGATCTTCTTCGAATCGCCGCGCCGTCTGGCCGAGACGCTCGGTGCCATGGTCGAGGCGCTGGGTGGCGCCCGCAAGGCCGCGATCGGCCGCGAGTTGACCAAGACCTTCGAGGAGATACGGACCGGCAGCCTGCAGTCGCTCGCCGATCATTACGCGGCGGCCGACACGCCGAAGGGCGAGATCGTCATCTGCGTCGGCCCGTCGGACGCAACGGCCGACGAGCCGGCGGACATCGACCGGCTTCTGCTTTCGCTTGCCGCCGAGATGCCGGCCTCCAAGGCTGCGGCGGAAGCCGCCAAGATGACCGGCGGCCAGAAGCAGGCGCTTTACCGACGGCTGCTCGAACTCAAGGATAGTGGGAAAGACGGCGATGGCTGAACGCCCGGTCGCCAGCCGCCAGCGCGCCTATCGGCGCGGCCACCGCAGCGAGTGGCTGGCGGCTGCGGCATTGATGGTGAAGGGCTATCGGATCCTGGCGCGCCGCCACCGCACGCGGTTCGGCGAGATCGACCTGATCGCGCGGCGCGGCGACCTGGTGCTGATCGTCGAGGTGAAGGCGCGCCGCACGCTGGTGGAAGCGATGGAGGCTGTTCGCTACGAATCGGAGCGCCGCATCGAAAGCGCCGCCGATATCTGGCTGTCGCGCCAGTCCGACTATGGCAGGTTGTCGGTGCGCTTCGACATGGTCGCGGTGCTGCCTTGGCGCTGGCCGGTGCATGTCGAGAATGTTTTTTACGGGCGAAGCTAGCTTCAGGACTTATTGATCAGCGCCAGAATATATAACGGTCGTCGCAGCCGCCGAGAAGCGTGAGCGCTACGATCGTGGCGTATAGCAATGCGGCGCCAGTCCTCCTGCCGGCTTGGCTCATG
Source organism: Mesorhizobium sp. WSM2561 (assembly GCF_000513915.1). Classification (NCBI taxonomy): domain Bacteria; kingdom Pseudomonadati; phylum Pseudomonadota; class Alphaproteobacteria; order Hyphomicrobiales; family Phyllobacteriaceae; genus Mesorhizobium; species Mesorhizobium sp. WSM2561. The sequence goes on along the minus strand of NZ_AZUX01000072.1, from coordinate 920 downwards.
CCTTGTAGGATTATGGAATCCTTAATGACCGGTACACACCAGACGCTGACACTATTCGCTCAAGCTCTAGTGAGTATTGTTCGCTTGCATTGTGCTTGTGGTCCTCGCCTTCAAGAGCATTCCCGACAATGAAGTGCAAGTTTCAGTAGTGTTCAATCAACTCCGATCCGGGCAATCATGATGACGAAATACATCCTCCACGAGAATATCCCGTCATGACAGCCCGCATCCTCGTCGTCGACGACATCCCTGCCAATGTGAGGCTGCTCGAGGTCCGGCTGCTTGCCGAATATTTCGAGGTGCTGACCGCTACCAACGGGCCGCACGCGATTGAGATTTGCGAAAACGGCAAGGTCGATGTCGTATTGATCGACGTGACGATGCCCGATATGGACGGGTTCGAGGTCTGCCGGCGGCTGAAGAGCGATCCGGCGACGTCGCACATCCCCGTCGTCATGATTACCCCGCTCGACCAGGTTTCGGACCGGGTGCGCGGCCTCGAGGCCGGTGCGGACGATTTTCTGACCAAGCCGGTCAACGATCTGCAATTGATGACGCGCGTCAAAAGTCTGGTCAGGCTGAAGACTTTGACCGATGAGCTGCGCCTGCGCGCCTCGACCACGCGCAATATCGGCATCGAGGAGCTGTTGAGCCGCAACTTCGCGTCCGCGGACACCACGCCGAAGGTTCTGCTGATCGACGAGCGCAAATCCTCCTTTGAGCGCGTCCAGAAAATGCTGCGCGGCAGCGCCGACCTCGACATTGCCACCGATCCGCATGCCGGCTTCTTCCAGGCCGCCGAGACGCCCTATGAATGCGTGATGATCTCGACGGGTTTTGCCGATTTCGATCCGCTCAGGCTCTGCTCGCAACTGCGTTCGCTCGATCGCACCCGTTTCGTGCCGATCATCCTTCTGGCG
>NZ_AZUX01000071.1:0-15415 GCF_000513915.1 Mesorhizobium sp. WSM2561 | reverse complement strand
GCTTGCCGTTGGTATCCCAGAAGAAGATCCCCTCGGCATGCGAGATCGTGGGCGTCACGATGACGCCGCGCCCGGCGTAGAACGCTCCTCCGAAAGATGGCTTTTGAACAGGCTTGGGCTGTGTGGTCGGGGTAGACATTTTAAGGGCTGCTCGCAATCTGTTTGGTTGGCTAAAGGGGGGGTGACCTCATTGGCGACGGCCTTGCGCAGTGCTCACCTCATTGCGCAGGACTTCAGTGCGTCGCGGACCGAAAGAGCCTCCAACTCGAGGAGGGCCTTCCTCAGACGCACGGCATTCGCTTCGCCGATAACTGGGCTTGTGAGCCTGAGGAACTTGGCCTCTACCTCTAGCCGCCCAAACGGGGGGCCGCCGGGGGCACCGGTTGGAATGTCAGCCTCGGCGGAAACAGTTTGGCCGTTCTGGAGAGTGACACTGACGCGGGCCGGCAAGAGCCTCTCCGCATAGAACTTCTCGTCGGCCCCGGCGAGGGTTGAAAGGCTGAACCGTGCTGCGGTTTGTTTAAGGTCCTCGTCGGACAACTCGTCTTCGCGGAGTCCCGCGGCGGACGACTTGTCGTGCAGTTCGAGGGCGAGCGCATAGGGGATGTGGAACGCAGCCTCGACTGTCGATTGCGGCCAGGGGCCGCTAAAGTCGCGGACGAATTCGCTTACGGTTTCGACGTGAATTTCCTTGATGTCGGCGCGGCCAAAATGATGGCGGGTCAGCAACGCGCGCAAGCAGTCGATTGCGGTGTGGATCCAGCGACAGACGCCGAACGGCTTGAAGCCGGTCTCGAGGATAAAATAGCGCTCGCCCCACCGGTCAAGCATGTCCCGAGGTTCAAAACGGTCGGAGCCGGCCATGGCCCAGAAGCCATCGTCACCATCGAAGATCGTGCGATTGCCGTGGAACCCGGCGCGCACAAGGTCCACCGCTGTGATGGCGGCCTTGTTCGCCCAGCCGTAATTGTTCTTCAAAAGGCTCATCGGCCGCGAGTGGAACTTGCGCAGAAAGGGAAGCGGGGCATGCATCGAGGTCAGCCCGTAAGCATCGGCTATCTGCTCGGCGCTGAACTGGTGCAACAGGCTTGCCGCGGTGCAGGCGCCGAAGATCTGCCACGTGGCGTAGCCCTTGACCTGGCGGTCGCGTTCCTCGCTGGGCCGCAAGGCGGTACCAAGCCTGAGGGACATTTCATAGCCGCCGACAACCGCTGCAATTAGCGCAGTGCCGAAGCTGTCGACCTCTTCGGCAACGGCGAGCGCAGCCGGGATAATCGAGGCGCCGGGATGGCCGAAAAGGACGTAGGAATCGTCCAGGCTCAGCATGCTGGCGCTATGTGCGTTGGCATGAGCCGCATTGGCAGGATGGAAGCGCCATGACGCGCCAAAAACGGTGCAGGGACCGCCGGAATCGATGCGCGCGAGGTAAGGCGACATCTGGCCTGCCCCACCCGTCTTGCTTCCTGCGATCATGCAGCCGACATGATCGAGGATGAGGAGCTTCACCTTCTCGCGAACCTGTTTCGAAAGCCTTTCGTAAGAAAGCTTGGCGACCGTCTCGGCCACGTCCTGTGTGAGAGGCATGTTTTCAATCTCATTAAGGTAAGCGAAGCCCACTCAGGGCAAGCAGGATTGCCTGCCCCGGCTGGCGGGTTCGGTGGCACGCTCGGTGGAAGATCGCCTATTTCTGGATCCAAGTATTCCAGCGGTCGATCAGCATTGGCTTGTTGGCATTGATCCACCTGGGGTCGGGAAGCACCATTTCGGAACCGATCTCCCCAGCCGATGGCATGTTGGTGCGCGCTTCCGCGCTCATGTATTTGAGCGCATCCTTGCTCGGCGGCACGCACGACAACGCCTCGCAAATCTTGCCTTGGACTTCTGGCGAATCCAGGTAGAATTTCGGCAATTCAAGCGCTTCCGCTTTGTGGGGCGCGCCTTTCACAACGGCGTAGCGATCGCCCACCAAAATCGCACCGTGATGGACCAGGCGACCAGGCGATCGGCTGTCCTTCATTCTTGAGCGCGGTGATGCGGGTCATATACATGATTCCGGCATCATACTCTCCATTGCGGAAACCTTGAACCGTCTGGTCGCCGGTCGTCCACCACAGCCCGACATCGGGCGCAACTCGTCGAGCTTCTTGAAGGCGCGGTCCACATCCATCGGACAGAGCTTGTCCCTGGGCACGCCATCGGCCAGGAGCGCGGCCGTCAGTTGCCGCCAGGCGTCCGTGTGCGCGGGCATCGCGCGAACTCCTCGGAACTCCGTGGTGTCCCAGAATTCTTCCCAGTTGGTGGGGCCGCCATTGGGGAAATGGTTTTTGTTGTGGGCAATCAGTGTCGCGCCGCGGCCGAAGAGGGCCCCAGAGGCTTCGCAGGAGCCGAGCAGCAGGTCAGGGCGATCTCCGAATTGCCGACAAAACTCGTCAATGTTCGCAGCACGTTCGGCATGGGACGGTGCCTTGGCGTCCATCTCACCTTCGACGAAGATGTCCCACGACACGTCGGCAGCTTCGATCAAGGCCTGCACCCTGGCGCGCCGTTCATCGGAGCCGCCGGTCGGGACCACGATGAGCTTGATACCGGTCGCCTGTTCGAAGGGGTCGAGCCAGTACTCACGGAGAACCGTGTCATAGGCGCCACCGCTGCTTGCCAAGACGACCTGCCGGTCCTGCGCCATCGCGGGGACCGCAGACGATCCCAGCGAGAATGTCGCCAGTCCACAAAGGCCAATCACGAACTTGATCTTCATTTTCGTTCCTCCTTTGGTTGATGATTCTCGACACAAATGGCACCTCTGGATGCGCGCTGTGCCAGACGATCGTTTCTGTCCATTAGGCCCGGTTGAATGCTCGCGGCATGAATGCCCGTACGCAGGCCGCAGATCGATTGGGGTTCCTGAAGAAAACACGTCATGTAACGCACGGTCGCGCTAAGGAGACGCTCGGATGACCGCTCGTGCAGCATTGATCGCACTGGGGCGCGCTTCCCAGGAGCATTGACGAAGTTTCGCGGCCAGCTGTCGAATACATTGTAGGAAAAGGAACCAAGCGGAGCCCCGTCTACTATTTGTTCTGTTCTCGGCTAGCCCGTAAGATTAAGGTCGACCTCCTCGAACAGTTTCCTGGTGATCGTCTTCCGCTCGATGCCCGAGATGAAAAGGTGACCGTTGCTTTGTCGAAGGAGGAGATAACGTAGCGGCATTCGGCGATCCGTTGTGAACCGGATGGAGAGAGGTGATGGTGGACTTTTGCAGATCGTGACATTTCCTTTTAGACGAGGAGCATGTGCCCGTTTCAAAGCAGTCGCCCAGTGCCGCGAGCGGTGCCTTTAGATCCGGCGGGCGCCATCGGCTTCCTTTGTCCCAAAATATACCCGCCGAACTAGGATGTTATCATCGGCTAAGGCGTGGGAATTAACTGAGGTGGACGGTGCATTTCATAGCACTGATACTCCGTTCCCTTGAAGATAACCTTCCGGAGGCAAGAAAAACCCAGCCCGACATGCATTCTGAGAGACCTTGTATTAGTCGGGCGTATCAGAGCGACCAACCGATCGACAGGCTGGGTTGCGAAGGCGAATTCGATCACTGGCTTAAGGCTTTCCGGCCCAATCCGTTGACCGGACCGAGCTCCGAACAAGGCGCATCCGATTTGAATGTACGTATCATCGAAACGGCTCACACCGGATCGCCCCACGAAGCGCAAGTCACCACTGTCTTCTCGTTCATAGACCATCCAGAATCCAATCCCGTAGGTCTCCCACTCATGAAGATAGACGGATAGCCGCGCATCCGACATTTCCCGCGTTGGCGGAATTCCCTGCATCGTCGATTGGACTACCAGGGGATCACATTGGAGGCGATGCAGGGCATCGCCGTCCGAAGCACGTATTGGGCGCATGAACAAGCGTCGTGTTTCCAAATTCATGTGAAAATTCCATCCAATCGTAGAGATATGCCTGCAAGGACAGCGCAAACACGAAGGCGGGTAAGGAGGAGTGGCTTCGAATGAGGTGGGCGCATCTTCGAAATAGCGCATGTTGCGGTCGCAGGCCTCGATCGATGTCTGGTGGGGGTCCGCCGGAATTGCGATCTGGCGTCGGCGGCATTGCACAAGGTTGCATTGACGGGGCCAGGTTGTACAAACGGGGAGCACTCGTGCTGAATAGACGCTGCCAATTATTTTGCGACGAAGCCTTCTTGGTACCTATGCATGTGCCATTCCAAGCAAAAACATATTCCAAAATAACGTGATAGCTGTAATCCTGCTCTGTCGTATGCCGACATTGTCGGACATCGGACGAAGCGGAACGCGGTTGATTCATTTCCTGTTCTTCCTGGATCGCCCACCTTGATGGAGCGCACCCCTTTTGACCGGACACGCGCATAGCCGGTAAGGCATAGGCATATTCGCATGCTTATGATTAACTATGACTTCCGAATCCAGGCGCTAACCCACACACGATAGCGCTGCCTACCTGGCGGGCACCCAGGCTGGTGCGGAGAGGTGAGGGCTTCCTGATTGTTCCTGTTCGGTCGGAAATGGTGTTACGGACCAACCGATTAAGCCGACGGCACGCTGAAGTATTGCCTCGGTCTGAGCAAGACTGGGCGAAGCGGCGACGACATGTCCGATTATGTCTGTGTAATCCCATTTCCTGACAATCGGCGTCTTGGGTTCAACATAAAATTTGACTTCAGCGACACCCGGTACAGCAGCCGCCCGAATGTCGCCATCGATCCAATCGAGGATGCCGTCGCGATCAGGAAGCAGATGCTGCGTGATCGCTGTCTGTGAATGTGTTCTACGCAGATTGCATTTGTCGCCGATGACAAGCTTGATGTGCTCGGTGACGAGATCGATACCGTACGCCAGCTGAACCCGCTGAGGATTGGTGCCACCCGTAAGACGCGGATTGACTTCAATAACGACTGGGCCACATTTCGTCCACCGAAGTTGAACGTTAGTTGGCCCCCAGCCAAGGCCGAGAGCTTGCAAGCAGCCCAGCGAAACATCAGCGATACGCTTATCCTCGTCATCGCTCAGCGGGGCCGGATAGATGCACTTACGACCGAGGAAATGGGGTGGGGGGCCGAACTCAACGGTGCAAATCCCGATGACCTCGTTTCCCATTATATCAGCGGAATAGTATGCACCTTGTGCGAATTCTTCCACCAATATCCTCGGCGAGGACAGCCATGTATGGTCTCCACCGAGTAGATAGTTTGTATGTTCGGCTAACTCATCCACATCGCGGCACAACCGGACACCGCTGCTGCCGGTGCCTACGGCCGGCTTAAGAACCACCGGGAAACCGATCTCCGCGGCAGAGCTCTCTACCTCTGTTGCATTCGCTGCCAAGCGATAAGCAGGTATTGGAACGCCGGCCTTCGCGAGGAGCTGACGTTGGACGAATTTGTCGCAGCAGCGTTCAACGGATGCGGGGTTCGGCCCCGGCAGATTGAAATGCCGGCAGAGCTTGCCAACTGTCGCATAGACCTCCTCCTCGGCGGCCGTAATGCCGGCAATCTGATAGGTCGCACTCAGCAGGGAACATTCGTGGCTCAGCGCATCGAGATTATCTGTATCGACACGTACAACCTCAATGTGTTCCGCCGAAAGATACTCGTACCGATCTGGATCAGCCGACAGGGTAATTGGATAAAGGCCAAGACCTCGGGCCGCTTCAACGAACAGCGGACCGATTCGCCTGTGGCCTTCAATCATGATCAGCGCTCTTGTTGTCATTGGTATCGACTCTCCGTGGTGTGCTGTGCTGCACCCTGAACGTAAACAGGCATCAGCTTCATCTTAGTACCTGCCCTCAGACTTTGCGTTGAAGGTATCATCGTCAGCGATTTGCTGTCGCAAAGACTCTGTAAATTTATTTGGAGGATTTGTTGCATAGTTTGGCTGCGGGAGTGTGGCATGGACCGTGTCAACGAATTTGGATCGGCTCCTGTCGCAGGTCCGTGTTGTGGCTGGCGGCGGGCAACGCCGTCGCGCCGGAATGAGTTCGGCAGTGCACCGGTCGGTTCCGGTCCGCACCTTAGACTGGAACGACCCACCGCCCGGTTATGTCGAGATCGACTTCGTGACCCGTTCCGGCACCTCCTCGTCCGGTAGCTTTGTGGAGCCGATGGTTCTGACCGATATCGCTACGGGCTGACCGAGTGCGTGCCGGTCCGGACTCGGGAAAGCGGTCTTGTGATCGCTGCCATCAAGCGGGCCAGATCGCTGTTTCCCTTTCCGCTGCTGGCTGCTGGGCGTCGACTTCGACAACGACAGCGCCTTCATGAATGAATCCGTGGTCTGCTGATGTCGAAGTCAAGGATTCGAAGTGACCCGTTCTCGCGCATATCGGAAGAATGATCAGGCTCGGCTCGAGCAGATGAACGGCGGCATCGTCCCGAAAGCTGGTAGGCTTACGAGAGATTCCTCGGTGCAGAGGCGACGGAAACGCTCGTTCGCCTCTATGACGCGGTGCGTCTTTACGGCAGTCTGTTCCGCCCTGTTCAAGTTGCGGGAGAAGACTCGGATCGGCGCCCGTGTGATCAAGCGCTATCGTCCGCAAGAGCCGTCCGTCGCGCGGGTACTGGCCCATCCGGCGTGGCCGAAACGGACAAGGAACGCTTACGAGCTATACTGGAAACTGTGGATCCGGTGATGCTGTTTGCCGGGATTCGTGCGGCACAGGAAGACCTTGGAAGCGGGTCGATCGTCGCGGTCTGAATGCAAAGCCCGAGGAGGGGTCAACGTCTTCAGTTCGCTTGACACGCTCGTTTTCCTATAACGCGACCGCAGGACGGCACATCGGCCAAAAGTCCAGCTGCGACGGCGTGCTGCGCATCATTATCTGTTCTGGACGATGGGACGCTAGATGCCCTACCAACTGACCGCAGGCTGGGAGCGCGTGGAGGTAATATTGCAAGCCGCCGAATTGCACGGTCGGCTCATCCCAGCCCGTATTAAGGCCTCGCGGGTCCTGGTGGAGACCAAGACCTGCGCATTTCAGTACGGCCTCTTTCCTGGTCCACAGCTCCAGGAACTTTCGCGTCCATAGCTCTCGCGGAGTTCCTTCAACAATCTTTGCCTCTTGGTCGGTCATAACGTGGCAAGCCAACTGGCGGCAATTTGCCAATGGGCGGCAATACTCAATATCTATCCCGATCGAGCCCAAAGCTGATACGGCAATAGCGGACCAATCCTGGCTATGAGACTGGCTCACCTCAATGTCATGCGCCGGCAACCGGGGCTTCCCAAAACGCGAAATGGTGATCTGGAGATGTGTCGGCGGGATATGCAAGTGCGCAGCAAGGATAGTTCGAAAAGCAAACTTTGCCCGGATATACGAAAGCCGCAAATCTAAGTGACGAATTTTTTCCGCCCGTTCCCGCTCAGTTGGGCTCAGCACTTCATGCATATGCAACGTAGGGATCGTCAGCTGTGAATGCCGGAAAACCCAGACCTCGATTGTGCCCATCTGCCTCTTCGAATGCATCCGTCACAGCATGTGGATCGCTCCGCCACAAGCTTTTGCCTGATCAGCTCACCGGTCAATCAGAACACGTTTTAGCCGCAACCCGTGGCTGTCTTAGATTGCGCGCGTTCGTTGTTTGCCTGGGAGACTTATAGGCTGCCAACGACTCGCGACGTGTGAAGAATCACGAAGCTATTTTCACTTTTGCGAAATGCCTCAATGTTCCTTGTGTAATTTGTAACGTTTACTATCAAAGTTTGATCTCGTACAGCCACTTTTATTCTAAAACTGAAACGAAGACGTATTGATCTTCATCAACACGTCAAATTAATTCTCAAAAAATTGAACCAGTTTTTAGAGAAAAATGTGTAGTACTCTCCGGACACAATGGCTAGCTGGAGAAAGCAATGGTATCCGTCACGCGTCCGCTCTCGCATGGCCAAATGGGCCTATGGCTGCATCATCAAAAAAGGCCAACTGGCAGCGAATACAACCTGCCGGTAGAGCTGCGCATAAAAACACCGTTTGACATTGATGGCTTGCAGCGCGCGCTCCAGTCATTGATCGACCGCCATGAAATGCTGCGCACGACGTTTCACAGGGAAGGCGAGCACGTCGTTCAGCGCATTCATGAGGCAGGTTCTCTGAACTTTCATGTCGTTCGGCTGGAAGGTATCGAAGAAGCGGAGTTTCAGGAATCTATTGCGACGGAAGCTCGCTCGCCTTTCGATCTGGAGCATGGGCCGGTGTTTCGCGCGCACCTGTTCATCCGCAGTGCCACGGAGGAGATTCTACTCCTCAACTTCCATCACATCATTTCCGACGCCCACAGCATTCGCACCTTCCTGCACGAGTTCGGCAGACTCTATCAAGCGTGCTGCGGCAACATGGACCTGCCGAGTCTCATCATTGCGGCCCCTTACGAGGACTTCGTCGCCTGGCAGGAGCGCCTCCTTTCCGACGACGGAGAACGCCTGGGGGGCTATTGGCGGAGCCAGTTTGTCGATCATCCGCCCGACCTAGCCCTTCCGACCGACAGACCACGAGCTGGGCTTGCCACACACACCGGGTCTGTTTTCTCCCTGGATATTGATATGCCGCTGGCCGCGCGCTTGGAGCGACTGGCGCATAAAGAAAAAGTGACGCTCGCCACCGTTCTGCTCGCTGCTTATTACGTCCTGCTGCATCGCTATGGCGACCAGAACGACATCACCCTCTACGTCCCACGCCTCGGTCGTCCCGCAGGGAATTTCTCGGGAACCTTCGGCTACTTTGTGAGCCTAGCACCCTTACGTCAGGATCTTTCCGGAAATCCCATTTTCCTCGACCATTTGCAGCGGGTGCGTCATCTTATGCGCTGCGCGCGCAGCCATGAGTATTTTCCTCTTCCCTTGCTGCTGGAAAAGCTCAAGCTCCCCCTTGTAACTGATCGCAATCCGCTCGCGCAAGCAGTCTTCAACTTCACTCCGGAGGCGGTGAGTTCTCTTGGCTTCACGCCATGCGCCGTCGACCTGTCCGGCTTGCCTGCGCAAATCCGATTTTGCGAGACCGATACCTGGATCGATCTTGATTTCCGAATCCTGTCCGGAAAAGAAAGAGTCCGTCTCTGCGTGGTATACAATGCAGATCTGTGGGATCACAGCACCATAGAGCGGCTGGCGAAGCACTATTGTTCGTTGCTTGAGGCGATTGCGGATGCCCCTGCACGGCGGATTGGCGACTATAATCTTCTTAGGCCAGAGGAAGAGCACCAACTACTGCATGGCTGGAACAATACGACTGCACCTTTTCCTTCCGACATTTGCCTGCACAACCTGATCGAAGGGCAGGCTGCAACTTACCCAGACAATATCGCTGTCAGCTGCCCATTAGAGGCGCTCAGCTATGCCGCACTTGAGCAAAGGGCAAACAGGCTTGCCCGTCATCTGAGTTCAAAAGGTGTCCGCCTTGGAGACGTGGTCGGCGTTCTCGTTGAGCGTTCCTGCGATCTCATTGTTGGCTTTTTGGCGGTCTTGAAGGCGGGGGCCGTCTATCTTCCTCTTGATCCGCGACTCCCAGCCCGGCGCCTTCGTTTTATGTTGCTGGACGCTGGCGCCACTGCGGTCATCAGTAAAATGGAGCTTAATGAACGGACATTTGGGAAAGCCCTGTCAGGGCTAATCACTGAAGGTGCGAATGGATGCGCGGTGGTTCTCCTCGACAAGGACCACGCCGAAATTGCTTTGCGTGAAGTCACGCCTCCACACTGCCCCGCCGGCCCCTCCGATTTGGCTTACGTGATCTATACGTCTGGTTCCACGGGGGAGCCGAAAGGCGTGATGATTGAACATCGCAGCGCCTGCAACATGGCGGAGGATCTAAGACGCACTTATCAGTTGGGGCCGGAAAACCGAATATTGCAGTTCGCTTCCTGCGGATTTGATGCATCGCTATTTGATTTCATGTTGGCCTTATCTTCTGGCGGTCAATTGTGCCTGGCTCCCCCGTCAGCGTCGTTGCCCGGGGCAGAGCTCGTCGAGTTCATGCGTCGTGAGCGCATTACCGCGGCCGGTCTTACTCCGACAGCATGGAACTCTTTGCCGTCGACCGATCTTCCTGATCTCACCGTCATCAAGTCAGGTGGAGAGCCCTTGCCGTCCGGCCTCGCTGAGCGATGGGGTGAGAGGCGCCGGATATTCAATTCCTATGGACCCACCGAAACGACCGTTTATTGCATAAGGACCGAGGTGCAGGCCGACGGGAGAAAGCCACCCATTGGCCGCCCCGCCATCAATACCAAGGCTTATATCCTCGATCGCTATGGTAATCCGGTGCCGGTTGGCGCAATCGGTGAACTTTACATCGGGGGCGTCGGTGTAGCCCGTGGCTACATCAATCGCGATGAACTCACGCGCGAGCTTTTCCGGCCAAACCCGTTCGAAGATGAGCCGCAAACGATGCTCTACAGGACGGGGGATCGGGTCCGCTATCGGTCAGATGGCACGATTGAGTTTCTGGGGAGAAAGGACGGACAGATCAAAATCCGCGGCATGCGGGTCGAGCTTGCCGAAATCGAGCAGTGCCTGATGGGGCACGAAAATGTTAAGGCATGCTGCATTACGCTGACAGACGGTCCCGACGAAAACGCGAGCCTGATAGCTTATCTGGTGATGCAACGGGAGAGTTCGGCAGTTACCGATGAACTACAGGCTTTTCTGCGCGCCGCGCTGCCTGGCTACATGATTCCTACACAGTTCGTGTTCCTCCCGCAGCTGCCGACCAATCGTAGCGGCAAAATCGATCGGCGCGCTCTTCCCAAGCCTAGAAATGCTTCGAAGACCGCAACTTTACCCGCCGATGGGTTGCAGACGGAATTGGCTGAGATATGGAAGGACGTGCTGAAGTTGGACTCCGTCGGCGTTGAAGACAATTTCTTCGATGTTGGCGGACATTCCCTCGCCATAGTCCAGGTTCAAGCGCGTATCCACGATCGTTTCGGCATCGATTGCAAGATTCTGGATCTGTTCGAGCACCCGACTCTAGGAACGCTTGCTGCGCACTTGGCCGCAATTGCGACCGCTCCTCATTCCGCTCAAAATTTTAAGAAGCCAATTGGCTCGGCCGCAAGCGGAAACGAGCCCAAACGGGACAAAAATGCTGTAGCGATCATCGGGATGGAGGGCAGGTTCCCGGGGGCGGAGAACGTGGACCAATTCTGGAGCAATCTGGTCAATGGCATAGAGTCTATCGCGGATCTCGATGAAGAGACATTGCGAGAAGCTGGCGTGGATCCCGAGACTTTGGCGAAGCCAAATTATGTGAGGCGTGAAGCCGTTATCAGCGGAGTTGATTTGTTTGACGCAGCGTTTTTCGGCATCTCGCCCAAGGAAGCAGCCTGGATGGATCCGCAACAGAGAATCCTGCTTGAGACGGCGTATCAGGCGCTCGACAATGCGGGATACGGATCGCGCGAGACGGCAGAAGGCAGTGTCGGTGTCTTTGCCGGCGTGGGGGCCAACAACTATTCCGCTGAACGTGAAGCAGGCCGCGATCTGCTGGATTCAGAGAAGTTGCAGATCCGCATTCTGAATGGCCCCGATTTCACGGCGACGCGCATTGGCTATAAGCTCAACTTGAGGGGCCCCTGCGTGTCAGTTCAGACGGCCTGCTCCACTTCCCTAGTTGCTGTCCATCTTGCTTGCCAGAGCCTGCGCAGCAATGAGTGTGACATGGCGCTCGCTGGCGGTGCATCGGTTTCCCTGCCTCATGGAAAAGGCTACCTCCATCAACAAGGCCACATCTTGTCTCCTGACGGCCACTGCCGTGCGTTCGATGCTAAAGCACAAGGAACGGTGAGGGGCAGTGGGGCTGCGGTCGTCGTACTCAAGCGGTTGAGCGATGCCTTTAGAGACGGCGATTATATCTGGGCAGTCATAAAAGGGACCGCCATCAACAATGATGGCGCCGCCAAGGTAGGCTTCACCGCCCCCAGCGCCGACGGACAGGCTGCGGTGATTCAAGCTGCCCTCACCGATGCTGACGTCTCTGCTGATACCATTGGCTATGTGGAGGCGCATGGAACGGGAACGTACCTCGGAGATCCCATCGAAATCTCCGGCCTGACCAAGGCCTTCCAGTCCCACACAGCAAGGAAACAATTCTGCGCAATAGGTTCGGTGAAGGCAAATATCGGCCATCTCGACGCCGCAGCGGGTGTAACGGGATTGATCAAGCTTGCCAAAATGCTGAACAGGGGCGTCATTCCCGTTAGCCTGCATTTCGATAAGCCCAACCCAAATATCGACTTTCAGGAGAGCCCGGTGTTCGTAAACAAGACCTGCACACCTTGGCCCAAACGTAGTGAGCCACGGCGCGGTGGAGTCAGCTCATTTGGCATTGGTGGCACGAATGCGCACATGATTCTTGAGGCGGCTCCGCCACGGAGCAGTGAACAAGGCGGTCGCAGGCTGCACGTCTTTCCGGTATCGGGGGCGAGCAGGCCGGCACTGACCGAAATGCTCAGGCAGCTGGCCGGCTTTATGCGCCGAAGCGATACTCAGCACAGCGCAGCAAACATCGCATACACCCTGCAAAAGGCTCGAGCCGCTCTCAGGTATCGCACAACTGTCGTGGGATCCTCTCTGGTGGAATTAGCCGACCAACTCGATCAGGCAGCACTGCAGGCTGGCGCGTCGCGAGAGGTGTCAAGCAGTCAACACCGCACCGTGTTCATGTTCTCCGGCCAAGGCGGGCAGCAGATTGGAATGGGTCGGGAGCTTTATGAAGAAGAGCCGGTGTTCCGCAGCGCCATCGACGAATGCGCAAAGTGGCTTAACGAATTCGCACATATTGATTTCCGCGCCCTGCTTTACGGCGAAGGCAAATCCGATGGCCAGGTTGAGCCTCAGCTGGAAGCCGTCATGCAGCCCGTCATCTTCGCCACGCAATATGCAATGGCGAAGCTCTTCATGTCGTGGGGCGTTTTCCCTGCCGCTGTGATCGGCCACAGCATTGGAGAATATGCAGCCGCTCATATTGCCGGCATCATCTCGTTGCCCAACGCCATTCGACTGACACTGGTGAGGGGACAGTTAACATCCCGTGTGCCTGCCGGCGGCATTGTCGCAGTCGGCCTTTCGCCGGAAGAGCTCCAGCCTTTTTGGAACGAAAGCCTTTCGTTGGCAGCAATAAACGGGCCGCGTCAGTGCGTCATTTCGGGGGCCGAATCCGAGATCGCAGCTTTTCATAAGCAATTGCAGGGGAAATCCGTTGCGAGCAAACCAATACGCGCAAGTCATGCGGTGCATTCATCGCTGCTCGATCCAATCCTGCCGGAGTTTGGGATTCATGCAGAACAAGTCGAGTTGCACGCTCCGCAAATACCTTTCATGTCAACGGTGCTCGGTGACTGGCTTGAGACGGACGTGCCGCTCGATGGCAGCTATTGGGTTCGCAATCTACGAGAGACGGTCCAGTTCCATCTGGCTTTCGATCGGCTCGTGCAGTCGGGCCACGAGTTATTTATCGAGATGGGTCCTGGCGCGGCACTGACCAGACATTCTAGGCAGTTCAAGTCAAAGAGCGACCAGCGCAGCCCCGCCTCCTTTCCAGCCTTGTCAGGAGACGATGGTGGGAAAGGCGACCACGCGAGACTGTTCCAGTCGCTGGGTAAGCTTTGGACCTGCGGCGTTCGCATTGATTGGTCTGGCCTGCACCACCGTCATCGCCCGCAGCGTGTCCCCCTCCCGCCTTATCCGTTTGATCGCAAGCGATACTGGCTCGATGCGGTCGTCACCAATGAGCGGGGACAAGATGCAGATTTGAATCAACGCAATGCTCCGACTGTATCCGTCGGTCGTCCGGCCGGACCTAGTCCGATTGCGGTTGAGATGTCTGCTGAGGCAGCTTTGGAACGCCAGATTGTGGAGGTCTATCAGGACATTTTGGGCTTGGATGACGTTGCCCTGACCGACGGCTTCTTTAATCTTGGTGGCGATTCGCTGAGCGCCTTGAGCGTCATCAATCGCATCGAGCAGCTCACGGGAGAGGAATTGGCGGTCTCCCTGCTGCTGGAACACCAGTCAGCAAGAGGGCTCGCGGTAGCACTCTCAAAAAACCGTAGAAGCGCGCGCCCGAGCGCATTGGTGCCGATACAAACTAGCGGTTCGCGGGCGCCTCTGTTTTGCCCGCACCCTTTTGGCGGACATGTCCTCCTCTATACGTCTCTTGCTAAGGCGCTGGGCGCGGAGCAGCCGCTCTTCGGCCTGCAGGCTCGCGGTCTGAACGGTAATGCAAGGCCTCACCTTAGCATTCCGGAGATGGCGCGAGAATATGTTGACGCCATCAAGAGCGTACAACCATGCGGCCCTTATCAGCTCGTCGGCTTGTCCATGGGGGGGAGCATTGCTTGGGAAATGGCCTGCCAATTGCGCGATGCCGGTGACGAAGTAGCAACACTTGGGCTGCTCGATGCCAAAGCGATTCACAAGGATCAAGAGCACATAAGCGGCCGTTATCACAGCCTGCTGGGCAGCAGCCCCATTCCTGACTATCTCAGCGAGCAAGTGGTCATATTCAGCATCATTTTTCCCGCGCTGAAGAAACATTGGCGGAGGCTGGAACCGATCGAACGTGAGCGTCAGGTCACTGCTTTGCTCGGTTTCGGAACGAAAGCAGGCAACCTCCCCGCTATGGACGACACGCAACTCAATCATATGCTGACAGTTGCCGAGGCAAATAGAATTGCGCTGCGTGATTATACGCCTCGAGCCTACGATAGCAGGGCCGTTCTTTTTGCGGCAAAGAAGGGGCTGCGCATGTCGACTAATCAAAGTAATGGCGATCTTGGCTGGAAGCAATTCGCGCGGGGCCGCCTGGAAATTCAAGAGGTCCCAGGTAACCATTACACGATGGTCGCTCCACCGCACGTGAGCGTGTTGGCGAAGAAGCTTAATACCTATCTCAATCGGCACGGTTAAGCGACGGCACCGTCGGCCGTGAACTATCCGCAAACCGTTGATCTGGCATCCTGATTAGGGCGGAGGTCGGCTTTGGAATTGCAGGATTTGCGGTGTTTGGGCACTGTTTTCTTGCAATTCGATTTTGCGATTCCCTTGTGCTGCGGAGCGTGATTGAACTAAACCGCTGCCGCGGTAGCTGATGCGCCGGTCTGGCCTGAGGAGGTCCCTGTCTGAGAAGATTTGGTGTCGAGCCAACTTTCCAGACAGGAGAACCCCAGATGGCCCAGATAAGCCCTCTGCGTCAGCGGATGATTGAAGACCTGACGATCCGCAATTTGTCACCGGAGACCCAGCGATCCTACGTGCATCACGTGGCGAAGTTCAGTCGATTTTTTGGACGATCACCCGATCAACTGGGATACGAAGAGGTGCGCGCCTATCAGGCCCACTTGGTGGGCCGAAGGGTCTCGTGGGGCGCGTTGAACCAGACT
>NZ_AZUX01000070.1:0-16707 GCF_000513915.1 Mesorhizobium sp. WSM2561 | reverse complement strand
CTCGAGCTCCATCAGCCGCTCGGCGGCAAAGCCGATCATCTCGCGCAAGAGATCGGAATCCGGGGTCTTCTCCACGAGCGCGCGCAGGTTCATCATGTCGTCGGTCATCGATGGTTCCTTCGAATCAGGTTGGTGTCAGCAACCCGACCTTACCGGCGAACTGTCGATGACCACCCGCAAAGCCGCTCGCTCGCTACGGCGCTGTTGAGGGCGCGCTCGCGAGCGGCTTCGCTACCGCCGAGCTACACCACGTCTGGGGACGCGACCTAAATACGCGCGTGCATCCATCATATGGATGCTTACCATCCTAACAATAGATTTGTTCCATTCGCTTCTCGAAAGCTAACCATCCTAGCCATGGAATCAGAAGGCTCTGGAGGGCGATGCTGGCCTGACAGCGATGACCGGTCGGAAAGAGGGTACGATACTGCGACGAGTTGCGCGACTTCTGCCGTCGCCGCGGTGTGTCATAGCCGACGGTGACCTGTCCTACCTTAATAGGAGATGAAGTGCGGACTCTGCTCGTTGACCATCATGCGGATTTTGCGCGCGCGGTGCGAGTCGCGCTCGGGGATAGCGGTTTCGCCGTTGATGTAGTTGGTACACTGGAACAGGCGTCGAGTGCATTGTGTTGCGCGAGCTATGAAATTCTCCTGCTGGAGTTGGCTTTGCCAGATGGCGATGGCTTGGGGTGGCTGAGGCAGCTAAGGAACGACGGGCATTCAGTTCCTGCCGTCATTATGAGTAGCCTCAACGATCTTGAGAAGCGAATTGCGATTTTCAACGGTGGCGCGGACGATTTTCTGCTCAAGCCCGTCTTTACCGATGAGCTCATCGCCAGAATGAGAGCCATTCGGCGCCGCGCGACACAGATGACCGACCCCATTGTTGTATTTGGCAATCTCAACTTCGATCCGATCGGTCGACAGGTTTCCGTTGCGGGTCATCCCCTGATCATTGCACGCCGCGAAGTATGTATTTTGGAGCATCTGCTTAACCGTGCAGGCCGCATCGTGCCGCGTGCGCAGCTGGAAGATCACCTTTATGCGTTCAACGACGAAGTATCTGGCAACGCGCTTGAAGTCGGAATCTATCGCTTACGTGGACACCTGAGTAGGTCAGGTGCAACCGCAGGGATCAAGACGGTGCGTGGCATAGGTTACATTCTTGAATTGACCCACGCGGCAGCCGCATAGTTGGTCGAGTTTGAAAGAAAAGACTGCCTTGAAAATCGTTCCAACTCGCCATTCTAGCGCCAATCGGCAGCCGATTCTGATCGGCGGTCCGAGACCTACGGTTTCCCCCTACTTGGGCCATCTCCTCTGCGCGCTCATTCTGTTATCTCCACTTTCTGTGGCGGCCCAAGACAAGCAGGATGAAAGAGCGCCGCGTGCCGCTTCCAATAGCATCAAGGACACGCTGAACCTCTCCTCTTCGCTCGGCAAGACAGTTCATTTGCCGGCGCCAGCCGCCACCATCTTCGTTGCCGACCCGACGATCGCAGACTTTCAGGCACCCTCGAACCAAACCATCTTCGTGTTTGGCAAAAACTCCGGGCAGACCAGCCTGTTCGCCTTGGACGACAACGGCGAGGCTCTGGCCGAGTTGCGTATTGTCGTCACCCAACCGATCGAGGAATTGCGCGCCATGTTGAAGGATCAAGTCGGCGACTATTCAATCGAGGTCAGCTATACGCCGCGCGGCGCAATCCTTAGCGGTACAGCGCCCGATGCGGAGGTCGCCGATACCGCGAAAAGGGTCACTGAGCAATATCTCGGTGACGGTGCGCAAGTCGTCAATAACATCAAGGTCGCTGGGTCCTTACAAGTTAATCTTAGTGTGCGCGTAGCGGAGGTCTCCCGTAGCGCCATGAAGGCACTCGGCGTTAACCTGTCCGCCTTCGGTCAAATCGACAATTTCAGAGTGGGCTTGTTAAGCGGCGCAGGCGCTGGCTCTGGTGCAGCGCAGGGCGGCGGGACAGCAGAAATCGGATTTAACAATGGTGCCGTCAAAATTGGCGCGGTTCTCGATGCGCTCGCCAAGGAGCACATAGCTTCCGTGTTGGCTGAGCCGAATCTTACCGCGATGTCCGGTGAAACTGCCAGCTTTCTGGCTGGCGGCGAATTTCCCATCCCTGTCCTGCAGGAAAACGGGCAAGTGTCGGTTGAATTCCGTCACTTCGGCGTCAGCCTGGAATTCGTACCGACCGTTCTTAGCAACAATCAAATCAACATTCGCGTAAAGCCGGAAGTCAGTGAACTAACGTCCCAGGGTGCCGTTCAAGTCAACGGTATCTCCGTGCCGGCAGTTTCCACGCGCCGAGCCGACACAGTCGTCGAACTCGCCAGTGGGCAGAGCTTTGCGATTGGCGGTCTCATCAGGCGCAACGTCAACAATAATGTCACTGCCTTTCCCTGGCTCGGTGAAATGCCGATCCTTGGCGCCCTGTTTCGTTCCTCCTCGTTTCAAAAGGAAGAATCAGAACTGATAATTCTGGTTACGCCTTACATCGTAAGACCAGGCTCCAGCCCCAACGAGATGAGCGCACCCACGGAGCGGATGGCGCCGACTTTGGACGGGGGCGGCACTCCTACCAATTCGCCGGCAAGTCCGCCGCGAGGTCGCGCTGCTGCCCGCACCGGCTCGCCAGGGGCCAAGGCCGGTCTCGGCTTCATCATCGAATAGTGTAACCGAATGACTTTGCGGACCGTAATTCTCCTGATCACTCTGACGACCAGCGTAAGTGGCTGCACAAGCACTGCGCCCATCTATGTCGAGCCATCGGTGCCTATCCTTATCCAACAGGAGACCACCGTCCTTATATTAGAGAGCCTTCGCGCTTCCGAACGGCAGCGTTTGCGTGTTTTCCTCAAGAAAGCCAGTCGCGGCCGGCGCGATGCCCTTCACCTCCTGATCAGCGGGTCGTCCCAGCTCAGCGCAGAGGCAGTCCATCAGGCCAGGCAGATGGCCATCGACGCTTCCAACATCCATTTGCTCGATCAACACGAAGCCGGCGCAGTACGAATAGAGGCGATAGTCTATCATGCCCGCCCGCCCGTCTGTCCGTCGTATTCCGGTCGTTTACTCAAGGACAAATCGTTCGAACAGACGCTTGGCTGTTCGACACAACGTAATCTAGCAGTAATGGTCAACGACCCACGCGATTTGCTCGACAATAAGGCTGTCGTGCCAAGCGATGGTGATCGTGCGGCCATTCCAGTTGCCACATACAGGACATTCGCGACGGGCAAAGGTGGCTGACATGGCTCTTATGGTCTTAGCTCGGTAGAGCCCGACACCTGCTCCAGCATCTGACACAGTGCCGAGCCATCGGATCTGCCGATGCGCGGGCCGTGGCAACACATGATCGTGCTTAATCGAGATGGGTTCCCCTCCCCCTCTCTACGGCGCTCCCGACTGGCGCTGCGGCGCTGCGACCGTAGCGTTGCCTAGACGCGGCGGTCGCTCGAGAGGCATCCAGCTCCAACGCTACAACAACCCTCTTAGACGAGCACAACGGACAAGAGCGCTGAGCGGCGTTCTTCATTGGCGGGCGCGTGAAGCACCGGCGGCGGCTCAAGTGGCCAAGCGATCTTGATCTTGGCCGGTCGTGCCGAAAAAGATGGCACGGCTGCATCGCCGTGCTCCACCGGCCCATGTTGCGGGCCGGTGGAGCCTATGGCCATCGATGAAGCACTGCGCCCGGGCGCCGCGCCAACGGGTCAACATGACCGCTCTTCTCCGGGTGTTCTTTTCGAGCCGTTCTCACCTTTTACAGGCTAAGTGTGAAGAGGACGTCAAAGCCGAACAATGAGGGGATTAAGACCCGGCCTGCTGCGAACTAACCGCGATTTAAGGCACGCCTGCTCAATCGACGTGCGGAAAGGCAAAGGTTTCTCGCAAGGTGATCGATAGAGCGATGAAGCGTGGCGAGGAAGTCGCACGTTTGTTGTCAGGCCACCTTCTGGTATATTGGCATGCCCATCTGGCTGGAGAGGCCGGCCGCTTGCACAGTTCCGGCCGCAAGGCGCGGTTCCAGGTCGTACATATGGTCGCTGGGGAGGCCTAACGCCTGCACGGTTCCGGCCGCAAGGCGCGGTTCCAGATCGTACAAATGGTCGCTGGGGAGGCTCAACGCCTGCACGGCTCCGGCCGCAAGGCGCGGTTCCAGATCGTACAAATGGNGCCGCTTGCACGGCTCCGGCCGCGAGGCGCGGTTGCAGGTTGTCCATATGGTCGCTGGAGAGGCCCGCCACTTGCACAGGTTCGGCCGCAAGGCGTGCTTGCAGGTTGTACAAATAGCCTTGTGCATAGCCTTGCGCCATTGAAATCGGGAGATCGATCCCGGCGTTGGCGGCCTCTTCCAGCGCCTTCTTCACGAGCCCGTTGCGAATTGCAACTTTGACCTGGGGGCCTGCGACAAGGCTGAGCGCGTGCGCCCCGATATTGACACCAGCTTCTAGGAGCGCCTGCTTCATATTGCCTCCTGTAATGGCTGTGCGGAGAAGATTTAGCGCTTGCGCCTCGCACGAAAGCGCCATCGACATGGCATCGGCCACTTGGCCCAGGACCGGAACGAAGCTCAATAAGCCCACAGCCGTCGCGGCCCAATCAAGCACTGGCACGGCTATTTTGAGCACGTTGTCGACTGCGTGGATGAAGGCCCCGCCGTTTTTTTTGGCTGACTTGGTATCAGGCTGGTCCGCCCGGCCCATCATCATGTCCGCGACGGCTTCCTGTTCCGCAGCGGTTTCGGGCGTATGGGTCTTTGGCTGCTGAACGGTCCGGTTGGCTGACGACATGCCGTCGTAGAAGCGGGCAAAGTCTTTTTTACTGATGTTACCGGAATCGACCGTGTGTCCGCCGCCGAAGTCGAAAAACGCATTGTGGGTTTTATAGCCCGTAATCGAATTGTTTAGGAGACTGAACAGTAGAGGATCCGAAAGCAGCTGCGAGGCAGCTTGCCGTACTTTCGGATTGAGGCTCTCGTCTTCTCCCATGCTCGCGAGCTTGTCACGAGTCAGGTCACCGCTCCCAAAAAAGGCTCTCTGATTGCTATTAATAGTCTTAAGTGTATTCCGCTCGTTTTGCGTGAGGCTCATCGATGATGAAGCGACTTGGAGAAAATCCTCTTTGTGGACTTTGTCGATCGAACCACCGTACAACTGCTTCCATTCATTTGGGTGGCTGACGAAGTACTGAGCCGCCGCTATGACCTGCGGCGGACATTTGCCGGTTTTTGCGTCGCCTTCGACGATCTGCTTGAAATCAGCCAGACTCAGGTTCTTGGGCAGGTTTTCGGAATACCGGTAAAGCTCGCGCAATGCATCGTTCCCGGTCATGACCGACGGCTGCGGGTTTCCAGTACTGTCGGATGGGATGTAGTTCCGCACGTAGCTTTGCGCCTGCTGGCCCTGAAATGCGGCAACTTGTAAGTGATGGCCAGAGAATCCGGATAAATCCTTCGCCGTGATCTTACCGCCACAGCGGCCATCGCCTTGGGAGCCGATCGCATAGAAAAGTTCTGGGGCCCGCTGCAGTCCCTCGATCGCCTCTCTCAAATCTGGTGGTGTGGAGGGATCATTGGCTTTGTCCGCCAGCGAATCCCAACTGAGGGGCATTTGGTCCTTGTGACGGTTCAGCACCGCCACGATCTGCAGTTCGGCCTGTGTCAGCAAGCCGCCGTTCCAAGTGATTCTCGAACTTGGGACGGGACCTGGGGGCAGCCCGAAGTGTTTGCGCACGCAGTTGCTCAGCGTTGCTTCGAAGGACGATGCGCTTTGCTGAGGCTGCATAAAAGCTTTCAGGCCCGGCGCTAGCTGTCCGGACTGTGCGCGATTAGCGATAATGGACGATATATCCGACATTAATATCCTCAAACGTGATGTTGAAAATCCGCGCAAGAGCCCCTCAGGTAGCTCTTGTGTTCACGTGCTTTGACAGTTCCGAGCTCGCCGGACAAAAGCCCCTGCTTTGCTTCAAATTGCCTCGTTCTGCGCCAGCTCCATGTGCAATTCCAGCACAATGGCCGGAGATATCGCTGAAGCTGCCGGCCCTCACCATGGGCGGTTGAGCTTTCGGCAAACTGACGAGTTCAGAAGAATTCACAACTTCGCGTGGCCGCGGTGATAATTTTGTCCCGAAGCTGCGACCGCAGATATCATTTTTGGCGTGGCTCTGGCTTCCCGCCAACGCCATCCTGCTGCGGCACATCGGACGAATAAGCGGCTTCAGGCAATCCGTTGCGGACGACCATGGTGGAGGAGCCCCGAAACAGTGTTAGGATCGATTCCCTTGGCGGCGTTTCAGGCATGCGCGCCTGTGCCTCCGCGACGAGACCGTTGAACGTCTGCTCCACGAGCGCGGTGAAGCGTGGCGGACCGGAAACCAAAACGAGGCCATCTCCCGGCGCGGGTCTCACGACGTAGCGATTATCGGAGATCTCAAGCTCATCAAGGGCCTCCTTGAGCGCATTGAAGCGAATCGAAGTCAACACCAGCATGCGAGTTTGCGATTCTTTTGCGGATGACACGTAGAGGACAAGCCCATCGAAGTACCATTGCAGACCGTACAGGTTGGCCAAGCGGTCGAGGAACTCGCGCGGTGGCAAACCCGGCATACTCCCGCGAATCCGCCCCTTCACCTCAGCGCTAATATTGACCCGGATATTCATGTTGTTGCCGAATTCCTGCAGCGCGGCAGAGAGATCCTGATCGAGAACCGTATACCTGTAAGGTGTCTTGGAGAGCGATAAAGGGACGCCGAGAGTTCCGTGGATTCCGGTGGCGAGAAAAAACCCAGCACACAGAAGTCTCAAAACGTGCAGGGTGACGGATTGGATGAGGGCTCTCAGCATCTCGCACTGATAAACCAAAGTCTGAAATTTTCACAAGTGACTAAGTCGCCCAGCATGACTTTTACATGACCGCCAGCTCCATTAGTCAGCTTGTCGTCAGCTCGGCGGCCTAGACGTGACCCGGTAACGAATGACAAACGGGCGGGGTTTCGCTCGGTCAAAGCGGAATCAATTGAGTCCTTGCATATGATGCCAATCACGTCGATCAGTGCCACTCCAACGGACTGTCTCCCCAGGGCCGGGTCACCGTCCTTCAGCGAGCAGGCCCAGTTTGAGCGCGCTCTAGCGCACGCGTCTGACCCGCTGAAAAACGACGCCGCCTGGGCGCCCCCAAGGGTACCTGTTCCTCCGGCGATGGATGTTCAACGCGCGGCTACGCAGACGAGTGCCCTGGGCGATCGCGTGTTGCGGACGATTTCTTCGATGTACTCAAACAATACCGTTAGTTCGGCCGCGCTCGACCATCAGATAGTTCTTTTGAAGGGTGCCCTACCTGGGCCGCAGCAGAAGCCTCCTGCCGAAGGTGGCGCGGGAACCGGAATGTCGGGCCAAGGGAGGCATGATTTCGAAGCGATGATTGCTGGTCTGCGGGATATTTACAACGGCGTCACCCAGATTGCTCTTGTTTCCAAAGGTGTCAGCGGCATCACCTCAGCCGTGAATAAACTTCTAAAGGAAGGCTGAACCGCGGCCATGATTGGCTTAGCCGTTGAAATCATGTGTGGGACGTCTGGTCGGCGATCTCTTCGCCTTGTCGTGCCGCTTCTCGTGGCCCTCAGTGGTTGCAAGGTCGACCTCTACACGCAACTGCAGGAGCGCGAGGCGAACGAGATGCTCGCCCTTCTGATAGACAACGGGGTTGCTGCGGTCCGGGTGGTTGCCAAAGATGGGACCAGCACGATCCAGGTTGACGAAAAGCTGCTTGCTTTCTCAATCAACCTCCTGAATGGCAAGGGGTTGCCGCGCCAGTCCTTCAAGAACCTCGGCGAGATATTCGACGGATCAGGCTTGATTGCCTCGCCAACTGAGGAGCGTGCCCGTTACGTGTACGCACTGAGCGAAGAGCTGTCGCGCACGATCAGCGATATCGATGGCGTGTTATCGGTACGTGTTCATGTGGTTCTGCCGCATAACGACCTTTTGCGGGCAGGCGCCACGCCATCCTCGGCCTCGGTTTTTATCAGGCACGACGCCAAAGCAAATCTCTCGGTTCTGCTGCCGAAGATAAAGATGCTCGTCGCCGACAGCATCGAAGGGTTGTCCTACGACAAGGTAGAGGTGGTTTTGGTCCCGGTGGAGCGGCCCGCGCATGAGCAACGGCCCATGCCTGCGACTGTTTTGGGCCAAGCATCCAGGCCCGTTCCATCGCCACTTCTGGCAACCGTGATCGGTATTGCCGCAGCCGTATTTGCGGTGGCGTGCTATCTCTTAGCCAGCGCTCTTAGCCGCCGGCGCAGCCAATCATCGGGCGAACTTTCCAAGCTCGAGCGGCGGTCGGGTGTTTCTGCTGTCGAGGCCATCCGCAAAAACACACCGGCGATCGCGCCTAAATGACATGTCAATGCCAATGCCGATACAGACTGCCCAACCTGATGGTTCGTTCCAATTGCCTGCCTTGGGCTGTAGCGAGCTTGCTGCTTCGGCCCATCCGACTCGTCTTGCAGCGCGTCTTGATCCGGCGTTATCGGCTGCGACGTTGGCACAGTTGCAGCAGTGTCCCAGACTGCACCGCAAGCTGACAGAATTGCTGCTTGAGAACGACTCGGAGTCGAGCCGCGCCGACTGGGCGCCTGACCTTCTGCACGGGAATGATCCCCATCGGGCTGTCCTCCTTGCTGGTAGTGTATGGCATGCCCGTTCGCTGCTTAAGCTTGTGTCCCAGCCTGACCTGAGCGTGCTTATTGAACATATCGGCGCTGATGCGCACGCATTTGGAATCCGACATCAGTCGCATGCCATTGCGAACAGATTGATCGCTGATCCGGAAAGACTCGCGCAGCAAATCGAGCACGATGGACATGGCTGTCTTGGTGCTTGGCTCCATGACAGGCCAGTGATGGAACGTAACCGCGTGCTTCTACGGTTGCCCGTGGGGACCGCCGCAGAGAATCCGGAGTCTGAGCACGGGAACTCCTCCGGCCAGCTGTTTTCTCTTGTAGTAGCTCATTTTGAGACGGAGAACCCGCTGATATGACAGCCGATATTTCCGTGGCGCCAACAGCGCCACAGATGCGCCCAATCGGTCCACTGATACCGGCTAGCGAGCTCGAAATCTGGAATAGCGCCGCAGAAGCACGTGCCGGCGCAGAACGGCATCAGCAGCGGGTCCGCAGATGGGCACGCGCCGCGTATCAGCGTGAGTTGGCGCGCGGCCATAGCGAGGGCTTCAATGCTGGCGCTGAGGAAATGGCAGCGCTGATTGCAGAGGCAGTCGCCGAAGTCGCACGACGAAAGGCGGTTCTGGAGCAGGAGTTGCCGCAGCTCGTGATGGAGATACTAAGCGATCTTGTGGGAACGTTCGATCCGGGCGAACTGTTGGTGATGGCTGTTCGTCACGCCATTGAGCGCCAATACAGCGGCGCGGAAGTTTGCCTCCATGTGTGTCCGATGCAAGCGGACATGCTTACGCGAGAGTTTGCTGGATGCGACGGAAAAGATGGTCGGCCGAGGGTTCGGATCGAACCGGATCCGATGTTGTCGCCGCAACGGTGCGTGCTGTGGAGCGAATACGGCAATGTCGATCTGGGGCTTGACGCACAAATGCGCGCGTTGCGCCTCGGTTTCGGGTTGCTTTCTAAAAAGGGCGAACTGTGACCACGCCGGTATCAGAACATAATGACGGCGCTGCAATCTGGGCTGCCGACCCGGCGATCTCGTCTTTGAGAGCTAGGGCAAAGCGGATCGACACGCGCGTCGTGCGCGGCAGGATCACGCGGGCTGTCGGCACACTGGTCCATGCAGTCTTGCCAGACACTCGCATTGGGGAACTTTGCCTTCTACAGGACCCGCGAACCGGACTGTCGCTCGAAGCCGAGGTAATCGGCCTGTTGGATGATGGCGTATTGCTGACGCCGATCGGTGACTTGGTGGGGCTGTCCAGCCGCGCAGAAGTCGTGGCCACTGGACGAATGCGTGAAGTACCGGTCGGCGGCGATTTGCTCGGCCGCGTAATTGACAGTCGTTGCCGTCCACTGGACGGCAAGGGCCAAATCAAAACCGCCGAAACTCGGCCGCTGCACGGCAGCGCCCCCAATCCAATGACCCGGCGCATGATCGACCGGCCATTCCCGCTTGGCGTCCGTGCCTTGGATGGTCTCCTGACGTGCGGCGAGGGCCAGCGGATCGGGATTTACGGCGAGCCAGGTTGTGGCAAGTCGACGTTATTGTCACAGATCGTCAAAGGTGCCGCCGCTGACGTTGTCATAGTCGCGCTCATAGGCGAACGAGGACGTGAAGTTCGTGAATTCATCGAGAGGCACCTTGGCGAGGAGGGCCTTCGCCGTACGGTCGTTGTTGTTGAAACCTCCGACCGCTCGGCGGTTGAGCGGGCGCAATGTGCTCCGATGGCGACAGCGCTCGCGGAATATTTTCGCGAACAAGGGCTACGCGTTGCTCTCATGCTGGACTCGCTGACGCGCTTCTGCCGCGCCATGCGCGAAATAGGCCTTGCTGCGGGTGAGCCACCGACGCGACGGGGCTTTCCTCCTTCCGTTTTTGGAATGCTGCCAAGCCTGCTGGAGCGCGCCGGCATGGCTGAGCGTGGCTCAATCACGGCTTTCTATACCGTGCTTGTGGAAGGCGATGGCACAGGTGATCCAATCGCCGAAGAATCGCGCGGCATTCTCGATGGCCATGTTGTCCTCTCACGCGTTATTGCGGCGCGATCGCATTTCCCCGCTATTGATGTGCTGCAGAGCCGCAGTCGCGTCATGGATGCGGTCGTTTCGGGGACACATCGCAAGGCAGCATCGTTCTTCCGTGAGCTCCTCTCGCGCTATGCCGAGACCGAGTTTTTGATCAATGTCGGCGAATATAAGGAAGGCGGCGATCCCCTGACTGACCGGGCCGTGTCGTCAATCGACGAGCTGAGGGAGTTTTTGCGCCAGGGCGAAGACGAGGCGTCAGGGTTTGCGGAGACGGTCGCATGGATGTCGCGTCTGACCGCGTGAATTATGCTCAGGCTTCGAGATTGCGGCTCCTGAAGGAAATGCAAGAGCGTCGTGCTCTTAGTCAGCTGTCCAAAAAGGAAGCCCAGCGCCATATGGCCACGTCAGCCACACAGAATGCCTCCCGAGAGCTTGCAATCGCACAGCAACATTGCTCAACGGCTGAAGCAGCGCTCTACCAGGAGCTGATGACGCTCGAGAACTTGTCCAGCGCCGCGCTCGACCGTCACCACCTCCATATTGAGTGGCTTACGGCTGAGATCACTTTCAGGCGGCAGATGCTTGTTAGTGCGCGCATCGCTCAAGAAAAGGCCGAGATAGCGGCGTCCGAGACGAGGGACCTATGGGTCACGTGTTCGGCGGCAACGCACAAATGGCAACGGATCGAGGACGACGCCCGGCGTACCGTCGAGATTCATTCGGAGGTCGCAGGCGAGATCGAGGCCGACGATGAGATACTGCTTCGGTATGGGAGGGGTCCGCTTGCCCAGATGTCGCACAGTCACATAACCCGCGGGTCCTCCGCATGACACAACCGTGCAATCTTTGGTAACGGCTATGGTGAGGCCCCCTATATTTAAACCAATGCTGACACTGTCCCATGAGGTCGTGTCGTGGCTCAATGACACAGCGGCTTCCCGCAGCCCGTTTCAGAGCCGGATCAACGACGTGCCGCTATCGGTGCGTATGGCAGGGCTTGTCTGGCATGAGAAATCTGTCGGCATTCCAATGCTTGACTGCATTTGGAAGGTCGGAGCTGAGATGGTCGTCCTGTCCATATCGCGGCCGCTTGTAGAGGGCCTCATCGCTACAGTGCAGAATGGCCTGACTTTCCCTTCCGAACCAACTGCTTCGCTCCTTCTGGAACTTGCACTTGAGCCGCTTGTCGCTCGATTGGAGGATAAGACGCAGTTGAACGTGCAACTCGTGCGCGTGTGTGAAGCCATGACGCTGGCTCCTTATCTCGAACTGGATATCGTCGTCGGCCCGATCAGCGGCGCGGGTCGTCTCTTCCTGTTCGCGCACCTTGGCGGCTTGGTGCCGTCTGCGTTTCGCGCGTTAGGTGAACTGCTTGCCCAGTTACCGCGACAGCCGCGCGGGTTGTCTCCAGACCTCCCGATCGTAGTTGCAGGAGAGATCGGCACGCTGCGCGTCCCTATGTCGCTTCTTCGAAAGGCATGTGTCGGTGATGCTCTGTTGCCGGACATGGCGTCGTTCGGCCGCGGCGAGATCACCCTGTCTTTCGGCCAGTTGTGGGCCGGTGCAGATCTCGAGGGCGACCAGCTCGTCCTGCGGGGGCCTTTCCGTCCGCGATCATGTTCTTTGGAGAATGCGCATATGACACAATCTGGATCGCAACTAGGGCTGACGGAGGATCTCGATGATGTCGAGATCGTGCTTGTCTTTGAATGCGGTCGCTGGCCTATTCCTCTAGGGGAATTAAGAAGTGCCGGCGAAGGGCATATTTTCGAACTTGGACGGCCGATCGACGGTCCGGTCGACATACTTGCGAATGGTCAGTGTATCGGGCGTGGCGACATCGTGCGCATTGGGGATACGCTGGGCATCAGGCTCCTTGGCAGCTTGGCATGCAATGACTGAAGTTCAGCCGACAATCCTGGCGCTTCTTGCGATCACCGCCGGACTGGGTCTGCTGGTTTTAGCAGTCGTTACGACCACGGCTTTTGTAAAGGTATCGGTTGTTCTTTTCCTCGTGCGCAATGCGCTCGGGACTCAGACGATACCACCTAACATAGTGCTGTACGCCGTGGCATTGATCCTCACCATGTTCGTTAGCGCGCCCGTTGTTGAACAGACCTATGATCGGATGACTGATCCGAAGCTACATTATCAGACCCTCGACGACTGGGTAAGTGCTGCCAATTCCGGGAGTGAGCCCCTGCGTGACCATCTTAAAAAGTTCACAAATGAAGAGCAGCGACAATTTTTCCTATCCTCCACTGAAAAAGTCTGGCCAGAGGAAATGCGTGCCACAGCCACCTCTGATGATCTCTCCATTCTGGTGCCATCTTTTCTAATTTCAGAACTAAAGCGCGCGTTTGAGATCGGCTTTCTTCTTTATCTCCCTTTTATCGCTATTGATCTTATTGTTACGACAATTTTGATGGCCATGGGTATGTCCATGGTATCGCCAACGCTTATATCTGTCCCTTTCAAACTCTTCGTGTTCGTCGCTATCGATGGCTGGTCGAAATTGATGCACGGACTTGTGTTGAGTTACACGATACCGGGAGGTTGATTATCGCTGAACCCAGTATTGTCACTCTTATGAGTCAATCGTTGGTGGTGTTCATGATCTGGATTCTGCCGCCGCTCATTGCATCGGTGATCGTTGGCCTCGTCATTGGCATCATCCAGGCAGCAACGCAGATCCAGGATGAAAGTTTACCACTCACCGTGAAGCTTCTGGTTGTTGTCGCGGTGATTGGCTTGTTTGCTCCGGTGCTGAGCGCCCCGCTGCTAGAGCTGGCCAACCAGATCTTTACCGAGTTTCCCGCCATGACACTTAGCTACTAGTCTCCGCCATGTATGCATCACCGGCCGAGATTCAAATCTTGATCCATACAGCTATCGAACTCGCCGTTGCAGCCGGTCTTGCCGCAGGGCGCGCGATAGGCATTATGCTGATCCTACCTGTATTTACACGTTCTCAGATCGATGGGCTGATCCGCGGCTGCCTGGCTGTTGCCTTCGGATTACCATTTCTGGCACACGTCAGCGACGGCTTGCAGGCGCTGGATCCTGGAACACGTTTGATCCAGGTAACTCTGCTCGGATTAAAGGAAGTTTTTGTCGGCGCACTGCTTGGCACTTTTCTTGGCATTCCGTTGTGGGGCCTTCAGGCGGCCGGTGAGTTTATCGACAACCAACGCGGCATCACCAGCCCGTCCGCTCCGTCCGACCCCGCGACGAACAGTCAGGCTTCCGCTATGGGAGTCTTTCTCGGGATCACTGCGATTGCCATCTTCGTCGCATCAGGGGGGCTGGAAACTGTGATCAGCGCCCTTTATGGCAGCTATTTGATCTGGCCCGTGTATAGGTTTCACCCTACATTGAGCACGCAAGGAGCAATGGAGATATTAGGGCTCCTCGATCACATCATGCGCATGGCTTTATTGGTGTCAGGGCCCGTCGTGTTCTTTATGATGCTGATTGATGTATCTATGATGCTGATGCGTCGCTTTGCGCCGCAATTCAAATTGAGCCAACAGTCCCCGACGATCAAGAATCTTGTCTTTCCGATCATCATGGTCACCTACGCCGCTTATCTGGTCGAGGGCATGAAACTGGAGATCACACAGGCGAATGGCGCGCTCGAGTGGTTCGATAAGGTGTTGAAATGAGCGACACCAGTGAAGAGGAGACACACGCCGCCACCCCCAAGAAGCTAAACGAAGCGCGCAAAAAAGGGCAGCTGCCACGTAGCTCTGATTTCGTTCGGGCGGTCGGCACTTGCGCTGGGCTCGGGTACCTATGGCTAAGAGGCAGCGTGATCGAAGACAAGTCCCGCGAAGTGCTGCTATTTGCTGACAAGCTGCAGACTCTGCCTTTCGATCGCGCGGTCCGGCAGGCGCTGGTTGTGCTCGTCGAACTCACGCTGGCAACTGTTGGCCCGCTGCTTGGAACCCTCGTCGCGGCGGTGATTTTGGCCAGCTTGTTTGCCAATGGTGGATTTGTTTTCTCTCTCGAACCAATGAAGCCCAACTTTGAGAAAATCGATCCTTTTCAAGGGTTGAAGCGCTTGGTGTCTGCGCGTTCCATCGTCGAACTTGGCAAGACGCTGTTTAAGGTATTCGTTCTCAGCGCAATCTTTTCCCTTTGCCTTCTCGGCATGTGGAAGACGATGGTCTATCTGCCAGTCTGTGGCATGGGCTGCCTGGGCCTTGTCTTTGCGGAGGCAAAACTGCTGATCGGAATTGGCGCCGGCGCACTTCTAGTCGCCGGCATGATTGATCTCCTGTTGCAGCGTGCGTTGTTTCTGCGCGAAATGCGGATGACCCAGACTGAAGTCACGCGCGAGGTGAAGGATCAGCAAGGGGCGCCCGAGTTGAAGGGTGAACGACGTCGCCTCCGTGACGAGACAGCAGACGATCCTCCCCTTGGTGTGCATCGCGCCACGCTGGTCTTCAAAGGAAGGGCGATACTGATCGGTATACGCTACGTTCGTGGTGAGACGGGGGTCCCGGTCCTGGTTTGCCGCGCCGAAGGCGAGCGCGTTGCACACCTGCTTAGCGAGGCTCGGGCGCTACGTCTCCAAATTGTCGATGACCATGTCCTAGCGCATCAGCTCATCAGCATCAAAGCGAAACTGGGCAACCCTGTTCCCGGGCAATATTTCGAGCCCGTGGCGAGAGCACTCTTCGCCGCAGGCTTGGCTTAGTCCTAGAGCGGGATGAATTTAGGTTGGCGCATAGCCGGCCTCGATGAAGTAATTTCTGCATTCGGTTGACGTGACAGTGCCGAGGATTTGGCCGATGGCGTCACAGACGGTCTCGACCGTTCGCTTAGCAGCCTTGCGCAGCCAATGCTTGAGCTTGGCGAAGAATTTCTCAATAGGGTTGAGGTCGGGGGAGTATTTGGGCAGCAAGAACAGCCTGGCGCCGGCCGAGCGGATGGCACGGCGCACGGCCTTGCCCTTGTGCGAACCGAGATTGTCCATGATGACGATGTCACCGGGCTTGAGGGTTGGGACGAGAACCTTGTCGACATAGAGCTGGAAACGCTCGCCGTTGATCGGTCCGTCGATCAGCCATGGTGCATCGACACGGTCGTGGCGCAGTGCCGCCAAGAAGGTCATGGTCTTCCAATGACCGTGCGGCACCTTGGCCTTGATCCTCTCGCCGCGCGGCGCCCATCCTCTGAGCGGCGCCATATTGGTCTTGGTCCAGGTCTCGTCGATGAACACCAGGCGGGAAGGATCGATGCGGTCCTGATACTTTACCCACTGTGCCCGCCGGCGCGCCACATCAGGGCGATCCTGCTCACTGGCGATCAGCGTCTTTTTTTGTGACTGAGCTTCTCGGCGTGAACGAACTCCCATACCGAGCGGTAATCGACCTTCAGGCCGTGATCGCCAAGCTCGGCCACAAGACCGCGCAGTGTGAACTCCGCCGCCCGGCAGCGTACCAACAGCCACTCCCGATGCTCTCCGGCAATCTTCTTCGGTCTGTGCCCACCCATCTTGCCGGGTGTCAGCTTGTTCGTCTCGCGCAAGCGGCGCACCCATCGGATGACCGTGCTGATTCCAACCCCGTAGCGCTCTGCCGCCTGACGTCGCGACAGGCCCTCCCGCTCAACCGACGCAACAACCCGTTCGCGAAGATCCATCGAGTAAGGCTTGCCCATCCATGCTGGCCTCCTGACCCA
The DNA here is from genome assembly GCF_000513915.1 of Mesorhizobium sp. WSM2561. Classification (NCBI taxonomy): domain Bacteria; kingdom Pseudomonadati; phylum Pseudomonadota; class Alphaproteobacteria; order Hyphomicrobiales; family Phyllobacteriaceae; genus Mesorhizobium; species Mesorhizobium sp. WSM2561. The sequence goes on along the minus strand of NZ_AZUX01000070.1, from coordinate 297 downwards.
GCCAGCAGGTTGAATCTGGAGGGTTCTGTGTGGTCGCGGGCGCGATTGGGCGTGCACGCACGGGTCGCGACTACATTGAAGCCTGATTGAACTGAACCGCGGGATGGCGGGCGGGGCTATGGGGATTTAGCGCTCGACAGTGTGTCCGAGGCGCCGGAGCGGGCTCGCCGATCGGTCTGGGGCAGTCGCCCGTCGTCGCGATGCAGGACCATCTGGGACGCGAGAGACGGCGCCATTGGGTCGTTGACGCTGAGGTGCAGCGTTGCTGGCGATAGCCGGGCTGCGACTTTGACTAGC